>JAHIKK010000076.1 GCA_018897555.1 Candidatus Omnitrophota bacterium | reverse complement strand
TTGACTTAAAATTGTATTATAATGGTGCATAGCCTAGCCCTCCTTATTTGCCGACGGATATCGGTATTGGTGATGGTTGGTGACTATCACCATCATAAGGATTCGGTTAGGCTTTTTCAATCATAATTTGGACACGAGTGTTAAGCGATGATTAAAGAGAATATTGAAAAAGTCCGCCAGCGTGTGTTTGCAGTTTGCGCAAGGAATAAAATTGATCCGGGCAAGATCACGATACTCTGTGTAACCAAAGGCCGGAGCGTTGGGCAGATACTGGAAGTAGTTAATTCAGGTATTGATCATCTCGGCGAAAACAGGGTGCAGGAAGCAGCTGAAAAATATAAGTTGGTTACTCCGGCACACTGGCAGATGGTGGGGCACTTACAGAGCAATAAGGTAAGGGATGCTTTAGGGATATTTGATTTGATTCATTCTGTGGATAGCGTTAGTTTAGCCCAGGAAATTAATAAGCAGGCTGTAAAAATAAATAAAATTCAGGATATCCTTTTGGAGGTCAAAACCTCTCCGGAGGTAAGGAAATTTGGATTTAAGCCTCAAGCGTTGGCTGAGGTTTGCGAGGAAATTATGAAATTCCAGAATGTAAAAATTAAAGGGTTAATGACTATTGCTCCGTTTACGGATAATGCCCAGGAAGCCCGGCCATATTTTGCTAAACTTAAGGCTTTGCGTGATAAATTAAATCCGTCCTGGCTGCTTTCCATGGGGATGTCCAGTGATTTTGAGGTAGCCATTGAAGAGGGCGCAGATATTATAAGACTAGGCAGGGTTATCTTTGATGACAATGTTTAATTTTTTAAGAAAAAAAATCGGGATTATTGGTTATGGAAATATGGGGATGGCAATTGCCGAAGGCCTCAAGGATAAATATGCTGTCCGTGTTTTTGACAAAGACAAAAATAAAATTACTGCTTTAAAAGGCATAATTGCTGTGGATATTCTTGTGGATTTAGTTAAGCAATCCGAGGCGATTATTTTGGCGATCAAGCCGCAGGATTTTGAGCCGCTTTTGGCGGAAATTAAGAATAACCTGCAAGACAAATTAGTTATCTCTATTGCCGCCGGGATTACTACTGAATATATGCAAAGGGTTTTAGGGCAGGTGAGGGTGGTGAGGGTAATGCCGAATTTGGCAGTTAAGGTCGGTCAAAGTACTACTTCTATCTGTAAGGGCGCATTTGCTACGAATAGGGATATTAAGTTTGTCGTAAGGCTTTTTAAATATTTAGGAAAAGTTTTTATTTTTCCCGAGGAAATGATGGATGCGGCAACGGCTATTGCCGGTAGCGGCCCTGGTTTTTGGTGTGATCGAGTTCAAGATAAACCAAAGGATAAGTGGCAAAATTATAGCTTGGAACATTTTATTCCGGATTTATCTTTGGCTGCTGAAGGGGTTGGATTTGAAAAAAAAGATGCCATAGCCTTGGCCATTTCGACGACAATGGGCACTTTGGCGATGATTAGAAGATCGGGTGAGTCTCTGGAAGCATTAAAGGCTAAGGTTGTTTCTAAAGGAGGAACTACTCAAGCCGGTTTAGAGGCTTTGCATAATACCGGGTTAATCGTTGATGCAGTGAAAGCAGCGCTTCTGCGCTCAAAAGAATTATCAAAAAAGGAGTAAGTATGTCAGGTATCGGCATTATCGGCGGAAGCGGATTATATAAAATCGAAGGCCTGGAAATTATTAAACAGCTAAAAGTCAAAACTCCTTTTGGAGAGCCTTCGGATAAATTTACCATCGGAAAATTAGAGGGCAAAGAGGTGGTTTTCCTACCGCGCCACGGGGTAGGCCACCGCATATCGCCCAGTGAAATAAATTATCGCGCTAATATTTTTGCCATGAAAAAATTAGGCGTCCAAAGAATTATTTCCGTTACCGCCTGTGGCAGTTTAAAAGAAGAATTGAAACCACTGGATTTTGTAGTGGTGGATCAGTTTGTGGATCGCACCAACCATGGCCGCCAGATGACTTTTTTTGACCGGGGTATGGTCAGTCATATTGTTTTTAGCCATCCGGTATGCCCGCAGCTTAGTTTGAGCATTTATGCGGCTGGTAAATCTTTGAATTTAAATATGCATAAAACCGGGACCTATCTGAATATGGAGGGCCCGCAGTTTTCCACTTTAGCCGAGAGTAAACTTTATTGCAGTTGGGGCATGGATATTATCGGTATGACCAATCTGGCTGAGGCTAAGCTTTGCCGGGAAGCGGAGATTTGTTATTCTACCCTTGCCTGTATCACTGATTATGATTGCTGGCATCCGGATTGCGCCAGCGTTACTTTAGAGATGGTGATGAGTAACCTACAGAAGAATGTGGATAATGCCAAAAAGATTCTTTGTCAGACAATCAAAGGATTAAGCTCTCAACGCAGTTGCAGTTGCGGGGAGGCGTTAAAATTTGCGATTGTTACCGACCGCAAACTAATTCCGTTAAAAGTTAAGCGGGATTTAAATATAATTATAGGTAAATATGTCAAATAATTCTGAATACAAGCATACACTGAATTTACCGAAAACGGATTTTCCGATGAAAGCAGACCTGCCTAAGCGGGAACCGTTGATGCTGGAGGATTGGTATAAGCAGGACCTCTATGGGCTGATCCGAAAAAATCCGGCAGTAAAAGGAAAATATGTTCTTCATGACGGGCCGCCTTATGCTAATGGGGACATACATATTGGGCATGCTTTAAATAAAATATTAAAAGATATAGTTATAAAATATAAGACCATGCAGGGATATGACTGTCCTTATCTACCCGGTTGGGACTGCCATGGTTTGCCTATTGAACATCAGTTGTTCAAAGAGCTAAAAATAGCTAAACACCAGATTCCGCAGCTTGAGTTTAGAAAAAAAGCCCACGATTACGCCATGAAGTATGTGGTTAAGCAAAGGGACCAGTTTAAACGCCTGGGGGTGTTCGGTGATTGGGAGAATCCTTATTTGACCTTAAGTCATGAATATGAAGAGGCGATTATCAGCTCCTTTAATAATTTAAATAATCAAGGATTTATTCAGCGCGGGCTTAAGCCGGTTAATTGGTGTTTTAAATGCGAAACTGCTTTGGCGGAAGCAGAGGTGGAATATGAAAATCATGCCTCTCCGTCGGTATTCGTAAAATTAAAAGTAAAAGAGGATAAAGTTTTCTTAAGGGATAGCTATCTTGTAATTTGGACCACCACGCCATGGACTTTGATCGCCAATGTTGCCGTGGCCGTGCATCCGGAGTTTAGTTATGCTTATGTAAAGACAGCTAAAGGGAATTTGATTATTGCTGACGTGCGTCTGTCGGTATTGCAGCAGATGGGTATTGACCAGTATGAAGTGATCAAAGATTTAAAAGGGAAAGATTTGGAAGGGATTATTTATGACCACCCATTTGGTTTGCGTTCGGGAAAAGTAGTCTTGGCAGATTATGTTTCTATAGAGGAAGGCACAGGTTTGGTGCATACTGCTCCCGGCCATGGCGCGGATGATTATCAGACCGGATTAAAATATGGTTTGAATATTGTGATGCCGGTTGACGCAAAAGGTAAATTTGATGCTACGGCCGGAGAGTTTGCCGGGCAGAATGTGTATGATGCTAATCCGGAAATCATAAAAAAATTACAGTCTATTGGCGCTTTGCTTTTAGAGCAAAAGATAACTCACTCTTATCCGCATTGTTGGCGTTGTAAGCATCCGATAATTTTTCGGGCGACAAAACAGTGGTTTTTGGTAATCGACCATAAAGATTTACGTAAGCATGTCCTAAAAGCTATAAAAGAAGATGTGCGTTGGATTCCCGAAGGTGGCCGAGAGAGGATCTCATCGATGGTGGAATTGCGCCCGGATTGGTGCCTTTCCCGTCAGAGATATTGGGGTGTACCGGTTCCGGCTTTAGTTTGCGATGAATGCAAGGAAGAGTTTTTTGAACCCAAAGTTATTGAGAAATTTGCTCAGTTTTCCGTTTCGGAAGGTTCGGATTGTTGGTTTAGCCGCAGTATAAATGATTTTATTCCTGAAGGCTTGGCCTGCCCCGTATGTAAAAAAGGAAAATCATTTTCTAAGGGGGCGGATATTTTGGATGTTTGGTTTGATTCCGGCGTAAGCAGCCAGTCGGTATTGAAAAAAAGAAAAGAATTAGGAGGAGTTCCTGCGCAATTATACTTGGAAGGTTCGGATCAGCACCGGGGATGGTTTCAATCATCGATTATCCCGGCAATGGCAATCGACGGTAAACCTCCGTTTGAGAACGTGCTTACCCACGGCTTTGTGGTTGATGGTGAAGGCAAAAAAATGTCTAAGTCCCAAGGCAACGTTATCTCGCCTTTTGAGATTATCAAGGATTATGGAGCGGATATCTTAAGGATGTGGGTCGCCTCCAGCGATTACAATGAAGATATCCGTATCTCCAAGGAGATTCTGGCCCGGCTTTCCGAGGCCTACCGTAAGATCCGCAACACCGCAAAATTTATTTTAAGTAATCTTTATGATTTTAATCCGGATACCGATAAAGTGCCTTATGAGAAATTGCGTAAGATTGATCAGTGGATTCTTCAAGTAATGGAATCTATATTAATCTATGCAGAAAGTTCTTATGATTCATTTGAATTTCATAAGGCGTATAAATCCATCTATGATTTTTGTAATGAACAGCTCTCGATGTATTATTTAGATATGGTAAAAGGAAGGCTTTATACTTACGCTGCTGATTCCGTAGAAAGGCGTGCTGCTCAAACCGTGATTTATGAAGTATTAAATCGTTTGGTCAGATTAATGGCTCCGATTTTAGTTTTTACCACTGAAGAAATTTGGCAGAGTATACCCAAAGAGGCAAAAGATAGAGGCGTAGTTAGCGTCCATCTTTTAGAGTGGTTAAAGAGTAATGAAGATTTCAAAAATTTTGGAGGGGGGCCTTATACACTCATTTTTAATACGGTTATAACTATGATTCCGCAGGTAGCCGCCGCCCTTGAAGAGTTACGCACAAAAGACCAGATCGGCAGTTCTTTTGATGCCGGAATAAAACTATTGACAAAAAGTCAGGAACGTTATACATTCTTATCCAGCCTTAAGAATGATCTTTGCGAAATTTTTAAGGTTTCGCAGGTGGGAGTAATCCAGGATTCTACACTTAGCGAAGAGATTAAGATAGAAGTATCTAAAGCAGAAGGCGCTAAATGTCTGCGTTGCTGGAATTATTCATTAGAGGTTGGAAAGAATCAGGCGCATCCTTTGATTTGCGATCATTGTCTTAGAGCCATTGGGGAAAAGTAAGGTGAAGAAAAAATTTTCTAAAAGCGATTTGAAGGATTTTAAGAAGATTGTGCTCAAGAGAAAAGAAGAGATACTTAACGATCTTAAGCATATATCCGACGATACTTTAAGGAAATCACAAAAAGAGGCCTCCGGGGATATCTCCGGTTATACTTACCACATGGCGGATGTGGCTACTGATAATTACGACCGCGAGTTTTCTTTGGGGATAGCTTCCAGTGAGAGAAAATCACTTTATGAGCTGGATGATGCGCTCAAGAGGATAGAAGAAGGGGTTTTTGGTATTTGCGATGGTTGCAAGTCTTCAATTGCTAAAATTAGATTAAAGGCGGTTCCTTCTACTCGGTTGTGTATCAAATGCCAGCAGAAAAAGGAAAAGAAATAAAAGTTTTAATGTGTAGATGATTTCTATCATCGTTTTAAGCGTTATTTTGTTGGATCAGATTACTAAGTTTCTTGCCTTAAGATTTCTGCAGCTAAACACCCCTGTTCCGTTAATAAAAAATTTTTTAAATTTGACCCTGGTGCATAATCGCGGGGCAGCCTTTGGTTTTTTTCAGAATCAGCTGTACTTGTTTGTGCTGATTTCGTTTTTTACGATCGGGCTTATTCTCATTAATTTAAAAAATAAAACAAATTCCATTATTTTAAAAATATCTTTAAGCCTGATTTTAGGGGGGGCAGCCGGCAATCTTATTGACCGTCTGCGTTTTGGTTTTGTGATTGATTTTTTGGACCTGCGTGTCTGGCCGGTTTTTAATATCGCGGATTCGGTGATTACTATCGCTGCGCTAATATTAAGTTGGGAGCTACTATTTAATAAAAATGCTGCCTGAAATTTGCCGTATAGGGGGTTTTACGATTTATGCGTATGGAGCGATGCTGGTTTTGGCCTTTTTTGCCTGCACCTATTTAGCTGCTTTACAGGCAAAAAAGGAGCAAATGGACGGTGAGCAGATATTTAACCTTTGTTTCTATGCTTTTATTTTTGGGATAATCGGTTCCCGGGTATTGTATGTGCTGATCAATCCCCGTTTTTATCTGCATAATCCCCTGGAGATTATTATGCTGCAGCACGGGGGCATGGCCTGGTTCGGTGGTTTAATTTTTGGCGCCGGCAGCGCAATTCTGTTTATTCAGAGGCATAAAATGGATTTGCTGAGGAGTTTGGATTTACTGGCTCCTTTTATTGCCCTGGGCCAAGCGATTGGCAGGATAGGATGCCTTTTAAACGGCTGTTGTTTCGGCCGGGAATCTAAATTTGGGTTATATTTTAAAGTTTTTGATCAGATTTTGATACCTACGCAGCTGTATTCTTCGCTGCTTCTGCTTTTAATCTTCATTGTTTTAAGGCTTAAACAAGACGCCAAACATCTGCCGGGAGAGATACTCTGCGGTTATCTTTTTCTTTATTCCCTAAAACGTTTTTTTATTGAATTCTTGCGTAACGATAGCCCCAGGATGTTCTACGGGTTAACTCTCTTTCAGGTTTTGTGCCTGGTGATGTTCTTTCTCTCCCTGGGGATATTTATCAAGTTATTCCTGATTAAAAGAAATAATCGATAGCGTAGCCAATCTTGTTGATTTTTAACAGTAGGGGAGGTTTAAACCTCCCCTACTGGATGAAACTGGATGAAACTTAATGAAAGAATTACTATTACAAGTTAAAGCCGAAGAGGCAAAAATGCGCCTGGATTTACTCTTGGCGGATTATGCCCTGCGTAATAATTTAGGCCTATCGCGTACGATATTTCAGAAACTTATCCGTGAAGGAAAAGTTTTTTTAAACTCTAAAATAGTTAATAAGCCCCATCATAAATTAAATCCGCTGGATACGCTGCAGGTTTTTCTCCCCGAGCAGGAAAAAACAGAATTTCTCCCGGAACAGATACCTTTGGATATTGTTTATGAAGATAAAGACATACTGGTGATTAATAAGCAGACGGGCTTAGTGGTGCATCCGGCTCCGGGTAATCGGGCGCATACTTTAGTGAACGCTTTGTTGGGCCGCTCGATGGAACTCTCCGATATAAATAAAAATCGTCCCGGAATTGTGCATCGGTTGGACAAAGAAACCAGCGGCCTTTTGGTCATCGCTAAAAACAATGCCAGCCACTTAAAATTAGTTAAGCAGTTTGCCCAGCATAGTATCCAGCGTAAATATATTGCTATCGTTAGCGGCCGGGTGGAGTTTGACGAGGATGTGATTGAGGCTCCCATTGGCAGGCATCCTCTGAAGCGAAAAAATATGGCAGTTTCATTTACGCAAAATACCAAATATGCCAAGACTTTTTATAAAACATTAAAGCGTTCCCGGGATTTTACTCTTTTGGAACTGAAGCCTTTTACCGGCAGGACGCATCAACTCCGGGTACATTTAGCTTATTTAGGGCATCCGATTCTGGGTGATGCTAAATATGGGAATAAGGATAGTTTTTTACGCCTGGCTTTACATGCACAAGAGATTGGTTTTATACATCCTTCCACAGGCAAGCCTATGCATTTTACAAGCAAGATTCCTTTAGAGTTTCAGGATTTTGTTAAGAAGAACTTATAATAGGCAGCTCACTAAATATCTCTTGATTTTTACCTAACTAATGTTATAGTAGTGCTTAATAAACAAAATAAAATCTCAAAAGGAGGCAAAATGTATCGTAAAGGCGCGATCTTATTAATTGTCTTAATCGTACTGGTTACTATTTCATTAGTTCTCACTGCCGGCATATTTTATTTATATCAGAATGAGCACACGCAAAATCTCAAGCTTCAGGAGCAGCTTGTTGAGCTGGATAGCCGTCAGCGCCTTACCGCCAAACAACTTGAAGAATCCAGAAAAACAGCTACGGATCTGGAGTTAAAATTACAAGAAGCTAAAAGCAGCATGAATTCTTTAGCGGCTGAACTGGCTGCGGAAAAATCAGCGCATGCTGAGACATCAAATAAATTAGAGCAGTTTAAGGCGGATCTTTCCAAACAGAAGTCTTTGCGGGAGGATCTGGAGAGCAGGCTTAATCTAGTTCAGGAAGATAGTAAACAAGTTAAAGAGCAAATAAAAATTATGCAGCAGCAAAAGGTGACGCTAGAGGAAAAAATCAAGGATTTGGAGAGTGGGGCAGCCGGCGTAGAGTTGGGTAAAGTTGTGGTTAATCCTGAAGTGCTTCCGCCGTCTAATAATGTTGCTTTAGCCCAGCCTAAAGTGGCTAATGAAAAAGTTATTGCGCCGGAGGCCAAGGCCGCCAAGGTTGCTAAAAAAGAACAACCTTTTTCGGCTAAGGGGTTAGAAGGCAATGTGATGATCGTGAATAAAGAATTTAATTTTGCGGTGATTAATTTGGGCAGCAAAGATAAAGTAAACGTGGGAGATGAATTTTTAGTAACTCGCGCCGGTAAACCCATCGGAGACTTAAAAGTAGAGAAGGTCCATGAATTTATGTCTGCTGCGGGTTTTGATGCTCAGCTTAAAGATGTAATCAAAGAAAACGATAAGGTAACGCAGAAGAAAAAGTGAGCGGCATTATAAAATCTGCTAAACGCTTAGAAACAAAATTTTCTCACCCCAGCATTTCTTTTTTAATTAAACATAAATTTATACCAAGCGGCCGCATTATTCTTGCCGGAGATAAGTCCATTGCTCACCGCGCGTTAATTTTAAGCGCTCTGAGCCGTGGTAAAACTATTCTTAAGAATTTTCCCCTACACGATGATTCTTTGGCCACCTTAAATGCCTTAAGCGCTTTGGGAGTAAAAATACGGCGCAAGGGAGGGTTGGTTTTGGTTAAGGGCTGCGGCAAGGGAGGGCTAAAGGCTTCCGGCAAGCCGATTTTTGTGAATAATTCCGGAACCACCTTGCGTTTACTTTTAGGTGTTTTAGCCGGAATGGATTTTAAAACTAAAATTGTTGCGGGTGAATATCTTTCCCGGAGGCCAATGTCCAGGGTAAATGTGCCTTTACGTTTAATGGGGGCGCGCATTACTGCCAGAATTAAAAATAATGAAGAGTATGCGCCGGTAGTTATCAGCGGAGGGAAGCTTAAGGGTATTGTTTATCATGCAAAAATTGCTTCGGCGCAGGTTAAATCCGCGATTCTTTTGGCGGGGTTATTTGCTAAAGGTAAAACTCGGGTTTTTGAACGCTTAAGTACCCGCGATCATACTGAGCGGATGCTTAAAATGTTTGGCGCAAATATAATTGTAAATAGTAATAGCGTAACCTTAAACCCTAACCAAGATTTAGTCAGCCCGGGTGAAATTTATATTCCGGGAGATATTTCCTCAGCTGCTTTTTTCATAGTTTTAGCTGCGCTTATTCCTAAAGCCAGGATTATTATTGAGCAGGTTAGCCTTAATCCCGGGCGTAGCGGAATAATTAATGTGCTTAAAAGGATGCAGGCTAAAATAAAAGTTGTAGTTTCCAAGGCTGATCAATTGGTAAACTTTGAGCCTCAGGGGAATCTTACGATAAGCAGCAGTAAACTTAAGGGTACAGTAGTTTATCCTAAGGAAATACCTTCTTTAGTTGATGAGCTGCCTATTTTGATGGTCGCTGCTTGTTTTGCTGGAGGCCGGACTATCATTAAAGGAGTTAGCGAGCTCAGGGTTAAGGAGACTGACCGGATTAATTCCATGGTCGTTAATTTAAGGAAAATGGGAGCAGAGATCCGGGTGACTAAGGTTGGCCCGGTAGAAAATATTATTATCCAGGGCCGCGGCAGGCTTTGCGGGTCTGAGCTTAAAAGTTTTGGGGATCATCGCACTGCCATGAGTATGGTAGTGGCGGCTTTAGCCGCAGAAGGCGAGTCTAGGCTTGATGATATTAGTTGCGTGAGTAAGTCTTTCCCCGGTTTTTTAAAGACGTTGGAGAGTTTGGCTTGAAAATTTATTGTTGAGTGTTCAATAAATTTATATTTGACAAAGGGTTTAATCTCTGTTAAAATCTTTTATCGCATAATTTTAGGAGAAAAATATGGGAAAGTTCAGCCAGCAACTAAAGAAAGCGATTAATTATGTTTTAGGCCTTTTTTCCAATGATATGGGAATTGACTTAGGTACCGCGACGACCTTAGTTTTTGTCAAAGGTGAAGGGGTGGTGCTTTGTGAGCCTTCTGTGGTTGCTATTGAAAGGGGCACTTCGCATGTCTTAGCTGTAGGAGAGGAAGCCAAGCGCATGCTTGGGCGTACTCCCGGAAATATTATTGCCATCAGGCCAATGAAAGATGGCGTTATTTCTGACTTTGAGATTACCGAAGCTATGCTGCGTTATTTTATTAAGAAGGTGCATCATCGTAAGGTTTTAGTACGCCCTAGAATTGTTATTGCTATCCCTTCGGGCATCACGGAGGTAGAAAAGCGGGCAGTAAAAGATTCTGCGGAGCGCGCCGGAGCAAGAGAAGTATTTTTGATTGAGGAGCCGATCGCGGCAGCCATTGGTGTAGGCCTGCCTATTCAGGAACCTATCGGTAATATGATTATTGATATTGGAGGCGGCACTACGGAGATTGCCGTAATTTCACTCTGCGGGATAGTCTTTTCCAAGTCTATTCGCATCGGCGGGGATGAAATGAATGAAGCGGTCATCGAGTACCTTAAGAAAACCTATAACCTGATGGTCGGTGAACGTACTTCCGAAGATATTAAGATTAAAATCGGTTCCGCTTATCCTCTGGAAGAAGAGATGAGTATGGAGGTAAAGGGCAGGGACTTGGTTGCGGGTTTACCTAAAACCGTTACCATTACCAGCGAAGAGATTCGTGAAGCTCTACAGGAACCTTTGCGCGCCATATTGGAAGTTATAAAAATATCTTTAGAGAGAACCCCTCCGGAGTTAGCGGCGGATCTTATTGATCACGGGATTGTGATGGCCGGAGGAGGTTCATTGTTAAGAGGGTTGGATAAATTAATTTCCGAAGAGACGGGCCTGCCTGTGCATATTACCGATGATCCGGTTACGGCGGTGGCTAATGGAACAGGCATTGTGCTCAGCGAAATTCAATATCTGAAGAAAGTTACCATATCGGTTAAAACCGAAGTACGCAATTAAGCCTTACCGGATTTTTCCGGCTTTGGCTATTTTTGTGCCAACCAATAGTTTTCCAACTAAATGTGTTTAAGTCATCCCGCAAAAACATAATTAATTTTATTCTCCTCGCCGGTTCCTTGGTCTTAGTATTTAATTTTTTATCCTGTTTTAAAAATCCAACGCAAAAAATATTTAAACCCCATCTTTCTTTTATCAGCTTGATTAAACGTGAACTCTCCGGTATTGTTTTCTATCATCGGAATATGGCCCGGGCTGAGGGATTACAAAACGATATTGATTTGTTACGCTGGCGCCTGTTTGACCTGCGCGAAATAGCCCAGGAAAATGACCGGCTTAAAAATTTGTTTAATTTCAAGAGGAAATCTTCTCTGCGCCTGGTGGCGGCGAGGGTAATTGGCCGGGCTGTCGATAGCTGGTCTTCCAGTGTGATCATTAATAAAGGCAGATACAACGGAATTAAATCCAAGATGGTAGTGATTAGTTCTCAGGGATTAGTGGGGAGTATAGTAGAAACTACGGATGATACGAGTAAGGTCCTGCTAATTAACGATCCTAACCAGGGTATCTCCAGCATCGTACAACGCAGCCGGCAGGAAGGGTTAGTCAACGGGACCCTGGGAACCAATTTAATAATGCGCTATCTTCCGGATGATGCCCAGATTATGGTGGGGGATATTATTATTACTTCGGAATTAAGCCAGATGTATCCTAAGGGGTTGCTCCTGGGCCGGGTGGTGAATATCGGACGGGAGTTTTCCGGGCTTAATCGTTATGCCCTGGTTAAGCCGGCAGTGGATTTGGCTAATATTGAAGAGGTATTGGTGATTATCCCATGAAAAAATTGAATTTTTTGTTGGTCATAGTAATTTTGGCAACCGTAGAATTAAATTGGCCGAATTTTTTAAACTTTTTTTATTGCAAGCCCGACCTCCTTTTAATTTTCATGGTGGCTTTAGTTTTTTATACAGATTTTAAGACTGCTTTGATATTTGGTATTTTAGCCGGGCTGGTTAAAGATGTATTTTTGCCCTGGGCGCAGGCGATAAATACAGTTTGTTTTAGTATCTTTAGCTATGCTGTATACCGCCTTAGCCGTCAGATATCTACGGAAGAGGATTATTTACTTTGGGCAATAGTTTTAGTGGTAGCCTTGTTAAATAATTTTATCATTGGCCTACAAAGTGTAACCACCGGGAATATTATACCGCCAGGTATTTTTTTACGTAACCTGATTATTGCCAGCGTTTATACGACGGCGCTATCGCCCTTAATTTTTAAGCTCACAAAAAAAATATCCTCTTAGTTTAAATCATGGAAAGAAAGACTGTTTTAAGTTTGATCATTATTCTTATGTTCGCCTGCTTAATTATCGGGCTCTTCAACCTGGGTATATTGCAGGGGGCTAAGTTTCGCCGGCTTAGTGATAGCAACTGTATCCGTTTGATCGCCCAATCCGGCAGCCGGGGTAATATCCTGGATCGTAATGGCGAGGTTATTGTCGATAATAAGATTTCTTATGACGTGATGATCCTGTCTCAAGATTTGAACAATATTGACCAGGCTTTAACTCTGATCAGCCGGATTTTAGGTATCGGAATTGTAGAGTTAAGGATGGCATTTAAGAAGAATTTCATTTCTTCCAGCATACCGGTTACTGTGGCTGCGAATATTGAACTTAAAAATGCAATTATTCTGGGAGAGTATAAGATCGAGGAACCGAGTATTATCGTTGCGCCTAAACCTATACGCCATTATCCGTATGGAGCGTTAGCTGCTCATGTGATTGGTTATGTTAATGAGATTGACCGCTGGCGTTTGACCAAATTAGAAGATTATGGTTATAAAACTAAAGATATCGTCGGGTTTGGCGGGGTGGAGGAGAAATATGATTATTATTTGCGCCAGGAGGAAGGGGGGTTGTCGGTGGAGGTAAATCACCGGGGAAAATTTATGCGGGTTTTGGGTTTTCAGCCTCCGCGCAATGGCAAAGATGTCGTGCTGACCTTGGATCTTAAGATTCAGAAGATCGTGGAAGAAAATTTAACCGGGCGAAAAGGAAGCGTAATTTTAATGGATCCGTTTAGCGGAGAGATCCTGGCCTTGGCTAATTATCCGAATTTTAATCCGGCGGTTTTTGTGCATAAGCGCACCAAGCTTATTTCCGGATTATTCAATGACCCGGATGCGCCATTCCTCAATCGCGCTATCGGATCAAGTTATCCTCCGGCATCGGTTTTTAAAATAGTGTTGGCTTCTGCGGGCTTGGAATTAAAAAAAATAAATCCTGCGACGAGTTTTGTTTGCCAGGGCTCAACCATGGTCGGAGCCAGAAGGTTCAGCTGCTGGGATGAGCATGGAGTCCAGGATCTTTATCAGGCAATCGCCCATTCCTGCAATGTATTTTTCTATAAGACAGGTTTACTTGTTGGTGCGCAAAATATTCATGATTACGCTTTAAAATTGGGCTTAGGTAGGAACGTAGGTTCTGAGATGGCCGGCGAAACAAGCGGTTTTATTCCATCTCCTTTATGGAGGAAGATAAATAAATTTCAGAATTGGTTTGATGGAGATACGGCAAATTTAAGTATCGGCCAGGGGGATTGCCTGATTACTCCTTTGCAGGCAACGAATATGTTGGCGGCGTTTGCCAATCGCGGGTCTTTATTAACCCCCTATATTGTTAAGTCCGTGGGGGGCCTGGATCTTTCTGTTAAGAAGAAGAGGTTTACCGGGGTACCTTTTAAGAAAAATTCTTTTGAAGTTATTGCTCAGGGGTTAGCCAAAGTGGTTTCCGATGCTAAGGGTACGGGAAATGTCCTCTCTACTCTGCCGATTAAGGTTGCCGGAAAAACCGGTACCGCCCAGGTACCCCGGGGCGCCACCCATGCCTGGTTTGTAGGTTTTTTCCCGGTGGATAAACCCAGGTACGCCATCTGCGTTTTTTTAGAAAATGGCGGGCCGGGCCATGCCGCAAGCCTTATGACTAAACAAATTATTGAAGCGATGAATAATCAGGGGTTAATATGAGAGGCTCATTCTTTAAGATTTTGATCCTGGCTTTAATTATCGCCAGCTTAGGAGTTTTATCTATTTATAGCAGTACTAGCCAGAAAGAAGGTATGCTCTGGCAGGAGATTTATAAACGCCAGTTGCTCTGGATAATGATCGGATTGGTTTTTTTCTTTTTGATGTCCAGGTTTAATTATCGTAAACTTTGGGATGCCAACTATTTTATTTACGGGGCAGCTTTATTTTTTCTACTTTTAGTTTTTGGTTTAGGGGTGATCCGGATGGGGGCGCAGCGTTGGCTTAAGCTTGCCTGGTTTAATTTTCAGCCTTCGGAGTTTGCCAAACTTGCGATGATCATATTTTTAGCCAGGTACTTTAGCCGTAAATCTATTGATGATACCTCGCTGTCCTCAGGTAAATTTGGTATTTTTCAGGGCATAATTTTACCGTTTATCTTCGTGGGGATGCCGATGTTTTTGATTATTGAGCAGCCGGATTTAGGCAGCGGTTTAATGCTGATGCTGATTTTTGTGGGATTGCTTTATTTAACCCATGTGCGGTTGAAATATATTTTTATGCTGTTGGCGGTGTTGATTTTACCTTTGCCTTTTTTCTGGCATTTTCTGCACGATTATCAGAAACAAAGATTGCTGGTTTTCCTTAATCCGAATATTGATCCTTTGGGTGCCGGATATACGGTAATTCAATCGCGTATCGCTATTGGTTCCGGCGGGTTCTTCGGCCGGGGTTGGCTGCGCGGTTCGCAAAGCCAATTATATTTTTTGCCGGAATCACATACGGATTTTATCTTTGCTACTTTTTCTGAGCAGTGGGGGTTTTTAGGCAGTGTCCTTTTGATCTTGATGTATTATTTAATTATTCGTCAGGGTTTTATCATTGCCCAAAGGACACAGGATGCATTTGGCAGGTTACTGGCTTATGGCATATCTCTTTTATTGACTTTGCAGGTATTTATCAATATTGCGATGAATCTGGGGTTGGCGCCGGTAGTGGGGTTGCCTTTACCGATGATGAGTTATGGCGGCTCCAGCGTACTGATTACTTTTGTTGCTTTAGGGATTCTGGTTAATATTGACCGCACCCGAAACGTATTCTAACCCATCCAATGTGCCCGTTATTCACCGGAGACTCAATTAATGATTGAAGATTTATTGGTTAACGTGCACCGGCCCGCGCAATATCTGGGTAATGAATGGAATGCCGCTAAAGGTGATTTTAGCTCTTGCGTTTTAAGTTTTGCGTTAGGTTTCCCGGATTTATATGAAATTGGAATGAGTAATTTAGGATTGCGTATTCTTTACGGGGTTTTAAATAATATGCCCGGCGTGGTTTGTGAAAGGTTTTTTGCTCCGGAAGCGGATATGGAGGCTTCTTTAAAAAACTCCCAACGCCGCCTTTTTTCCTGGGAATCAAACCAGGAGTTAATCAATTTTAATATCTTAGGATTTTCTCTGGGGTCGGAATTAAACTATACTAATGTTTTAAGCATCCTGGATTTGGCGGGCCTGCCTTTAGAATCTCGCTTACGGAATCAAGAATATCCTTTGGTAATTGGCGGAGGGCCGTGTACGCTTAATCCGGAGCCAATGCATGAGTTTTTTGACCTTTTTATTATCGGTGAAGCCGAAGAGGCGATCGTTGAGCTTTTGAACTTATACCGTAAATATAAGGATGATTATAAAGCGGCCAGATTAACCAAGGAAGATCTCTTAAGGGAGTTAGCTCAGGTCGAAGGTGTTTATGTGCCCGCTCTTTATCTAACGGATTATAATCCTGCCGGAGAACTGGTTAATTTTTCACCCAGATTCCCCAGCCTGCCTTTAAAGATAAAAAAACGCATCGTCAGCGATTTTGATTCAGCCTATTTTCCTTGTAATTGGATGGTGCCTTATGTGCAGACAATCCATGACCGGATTAGTTTAGAAATTATGCGGGGTTGCCCTAATCGCTGCCGTTTTTGCCAAGCCCGTTCTCAATATTACCCTTTAAGAATAAGAAGTAAGGAAAAAATAGTTTCATTGGCTAAACTTAGCTGTGCCTCCAGCGGATACGAGGAATTATCTTTGGCGGGTTTATCCGTAGGAGATTATCCGGGGATAGAAACTCTCGTTTCTGATTTAACGAATAACTTTAGCCAGCAGGCGGTAAATTTATCGTTACCTTCATTAAAAGCTAAGGCTTTAATCGGGAATGTGTCCACGCTCATTGCTAAAATAAAGAAAACCGGGTTGACTTTTGCGCCTGAGGCAGGCACGCATAGATTACGCCAGGCCCTGGCCAAAGATTTTTCGGAAGAGGAATTTTTTCAGGCTATTGCCCAGGCATACCGGTCAGGTTATCAGCATTTAAAATTATATTTTTTGATTGGCCTGTCCGGTGAGAGGCAGGAAGACCTGCAGGGAATAATTGATTTTGCCCAGGCGGCTTCCGATGAAAAAAGAAAAATTAATGGCTCTGCCGCGCAAATTAATATCAGTATCAACCCGCTGATTCCCAAGCCCCACACGCCCTTACAGTGGCAAAAGATGGATTCTCTGGAAGCGATCCGGGAAAAACGGGATTATTTAAGGAGCCATTGTAAAAACAGGAGGATTAAATTTAATTTTCATGATTTCCAGATGGGTTTTTTAGAAGGGGTACTTTCACGCGGAGACCGGCTTTTAAGTAAAGTTATCCTGGCGGCTTATAAAAAAGGGGCCAGGTTTGATGCCTGGAGCAATTATTTTTCATTTACCAGGTGGCAGGAGGCATTTTCTGAATCCGGGATCAATCCGCAGAGATATCTTGATGAAAAATCAACCACCGCGGTACTTCCTTGGGATTTTATTGATACCGGTATTGCTAAGGAAGATCTGCTGATGGAGTTTAATAAAACTATTGCCAGCTAAGGAGTTAAAGGGTATAATTATTAATAAATTATTTTAAATTAAGGAGAGTTATGGATAAAAAACCGAACTGTTTTTCCTTAAATTCACGTACGGTTAAGCAAAAGCTGATGGTGGCGTTTCAGCTTATGTTCATTCTACCGTTCTTAGTTTGTATCTACCTGCTTTCCACCTACATTTTTTCAAAATCCGGAATTAAGCTGGATATTGTTATTTATCTGGTCGTTAGCGCATTTCTGGCGATTGTCGGCCTCCTGGTAATTAAAGAAGTTTTCGACCGTTTAACTTCCGTGACCACCGTAGCCAAATCTATCGCTGCCGGAGATATCAGCCGGGAACTACAGGTAGAGCATAGCGATGAAGTCGGGGAATTGGGTAATATCCTGAATCAGCTTACGCATCGTATTCGCAGCAATATGGATGAGCTTGAAGGTTACAGTGCAAAGACGACCGTAATTAATATTGAAATTCAGAAAAAAATAATCGTTCTTTCTAATTTGATGCAGTTAAGCACGCTTATTTCTCAAGGCTCAAAATTTGATGAGGTTTTAAAAATTGCGGTGGAGAAGTCCCGGAGTTTAGCTGATTCCGAGAACGCATTTTTACTTTTTAAGGATGAGCTTAAAAATTCCTTCTCGATGAAAGTGGCAGATGGGATAAAAGCAGATTATTTAATGGCCGTAGAAATCGGCCCCCAGGAGGATCTGTACCATAAAGCTTTTAATTCCAACAAGCTTTTGATTTTAGATAAACAGAATTCATTGCCGGATAACCTTACGGTTGATTTTTTGGCTAAATTTCAAGTTAAAAATTGTTTAGCCATGCCTATATTTTTAAGGGGTATGGTCAAAGCGGTATTGGGAATCGCTAATAACCGGGATAAATTTTCTTATAATAAAGGCGATATTGAGCTTTTGGATATATTCTCCAAACAGATTGCCGTGGCTATTGAAAATGATATCTTAGCGCACCGTATTGAGAAGTTAGAGATAAAAGACACGCTCACCGGGCTGTATAACCGTTTCTTTATTAAAAGCCGCCTGCAAGAGGAGATTAAACGGGCAATTGTTTATCAGCGCCCCTGCGCCTTTGTTATTTTTGATATTGATAATTTCAAAAATTATTTTGAAAAGTTTGGGCTAATTCACGGAGAAGCAGCGTTAAAGAAAATTGCTGTTTTGATCCGTGGTTGTATTACGGAAGTTGATCGGGCAGGCAGGACGGATTACGATGAATTCTCGCTTATTCTTCCTGAAAAGAATAAACGCCAGGCTCAAGAGGTTGCTGAAGAAATATGTAAAAAAATTCAAGCCTCTTTCTGCGTAGATGAGGATAGCAGTAAGTGCCTTACTTTTAGCGCGGGGGTTAGCGAAAACCCCCTGGACGGGGTCGAGGTTGAGCAATTGATTACCAAGGCTAAAGAGTTGTTAAAGAAAGCTAAAGCCGGCGGAAAAAATAAAGTTGTGGTTTCTTAAAGCGAGGGATGGGTTAAGTGAACAGGAGAGTTAATAATAAGCCATTAGGCGAACTACTGCTGGACCGCGGGATTATTAATCAATCCCAGCTGGATCAGGGGTTAGAACGGCATAGAGATAAAGGCGGGTTAATCGGGGAGATCCTGGTAGAGTTAGGATTTGTTAAAGAGGATGATATTGCCCAGGCGCTTACCGCCCAGTACGGTTTTCCTTATTTACCTTTAAGTAATTATGATGTGGATATCGAGATCACCAGTATTATTCCCGGTAGAGTGGCCAGGCAGTATCTGCTCGTGCCCATAGATAAAATCGGCAATAATCTTACCTTAGCCATGTCTAATCCCCTGAATATTCAGGCGATAGAGGATGTGGAGTTGCTTAGCGGATGCAGCGTGCAGACTTTTGTTTCCACCTCTTCTGATATTAAAAGAGCGATTGAAAAATACTATAAGGATAAGGAATGAGGGCAGGATAACTACCCTTAGAATATGTTATCACTCAAAGACCGGCTTACTGAGATATTAATTAATAACAAACTTATCACCGCTGAGCACCTGGCGCAGGCACTTTCGGTGCAGACCACTAAAGGCGGCAAGCTTAGTGATATTATTGTTGAGCTTAAGTTTGTTAAAGAAAGTGAGTTGATTACCGCCTTAAGCGAAGGCTTAGGCCTGCCGTTAATTGATTTAAAACGCTTTAAAATCGATCTGGATATTGTCAAATTAATTCCGGTGAATATCGCCCGTCATTACCAGATTATTCCCGTCTCTAAAATGGGAGACACGATTACTTTAGCGATGGCTGATCCGTTAAATATATTCGCCATTGACCATGTGCAAGCGCTCACCGGTTTTAAAATAAACCCTATAATTTCTTCTGTTACCGATATCAATCAAACTATTGAATCATCCTATCCGGATACCTCCAAGGGGATTATTGACGATTTGGTTAAGGAGATGACTGTTTCTTCTATTGAGTTGATTAAAGAGGAGAAGGATGTATCGCTTAGCGAGCAGGAACTGGGCCGCATGAGCCACGAAGCACCGGTAATCAAAGTAGTGAATATGATTTTAGAGGAATCCATAAAAAAGAAGGCTTCCGATGTTTTGGTTGAACCGTTTGAGAAAAAATTACGCATACGTTTTCGTATCGATGGGATGTTGCGGGAACAGAAGGCTCCGCCTAAGTCGATGCATACTTCCATCGTATCGCGAATTAAAGTTATCGCGGAGCTGGATATTGCTGAACACCGTCTCCCTCAGGATGGGCGCTTTAAAGTAAAGATACTTGATCGTGAAGTAGATTTTCGTGTTTCGGTCTTACCCTCAAGCTTTGGGGAGAAGGTGGCTATACGCATCCTGGATAAGTTGCAGGTAAATCTGGATATGAAAAAACTCGGGTTTAGTGATTATGCTTTAGAAACCCTGGCGAAGGTATCCGCGTTGCCTCATGGTATGATTTTGGTTTGCGGGCCGACCGGAAGCGGGAAAACTACTACTCTTTATGCGGTTTTAAAATCCGTGGATAGCCCGGATAAGAATATTGTTACCGTGGAAGATCCGGTGGAGTTTCAGCTGGAAGGTATAAATCAGGTAACGGCTAGGCCGGAGATTGGCCTTAGTTTTGCTGCCGCTCTGCGTTCCATTCTGCGCCAAGACCCGGATATTATTATGATCGGGGAGATTCGTGATTATGAAACCGTAGATATCGCGATCAAAAGTGCGCTCACCGGGCACTTGGTTCTATCGACATTACATACTACTACTGCCTCCGGAGCGGTGGTGCGCTTAGTGAATATGGGCGTAGAGCCTTATCTGATTAATTCTTCTTTGGTTTGTGTTATTGCCCAGAAATTGGTGCGGAAGATATGTTTACATTGCAAGGAATCCTATCTGCTTAAGGATGAGATTGCTCAGAGCCTAAGCTTAGATGTGAGTAAAATCGGTAAATTACAATTCTATAAAGGCAAAGGCTGCCAACATTGTTTTAATTCCGGATATTCAGGAAGAACCGTAATTGCGGAAGTTTTACAGTTTAGCCAGAAGATCCGGGACCTGATTCTTACCGGTTCGCAGGAGCAGTTTATTAAACAGCAGGCGCGGATGGAAGGAATGAAAACTTTGCGCGAGAATGGGCTGGAGGTTGCTTTAAAAGGGAATACGACAATTGAAGAGGTCCTGCGGGTAACTACGCCGGATGAATGATTTACGGACAACTAAATAAATGCATTCATTAAAAGAAAATATAAAGGAAATACTGCTTAAAAGCCGGCAGATTACCAAGGCGCAATTAGAGCGCGCTTTGAGCTTGCAAAAAGAAAAAGGAGTCCCCTTAAGAAGGGTGCTGGTTGAGGAGGGGATCATTACCGAAGAAGTTTTATTGTCCTTGTTTTCCGAACAACTTTACCTGCCGGCCTTGCGTTTGGTAAAATTCAGGTTTGATGCCGAAATAATTAATTTAATTCCGGAACGCATAGCCAGGCTTTATAATACTATTCCTTTATCTAAAATCGGTCCGACCATTACTGTGGCGATGTCGGATCCGTTAAATATTTTCGCGCTGGATGATTTAAGTAATTTTACCGGATGCAACATCGATATTGTTTTAAGCCCTGAAGATGAGATCTCTCAGGCTATTGATAGCCAATATCGCAAAGAAGCTAAAGATATGCAGAATATTCTTGAGGAATCAGCGCTGGCTAACAGCGGGAGCCCGGATAATGATTTAGAGTTAATTAAAACTGATGAGATTGAGTTGTCTAATGCGCTCTTAGAGAGTGAAAAAGCTCCCATCGTGCAGTTAGTCGATATTATTTTGGCTCAGGCTTTAAAAAGAAGAGCTTCCGATATCCATATTGAGCCGGAGATTGATTGCCTGCGCATTAGATATCGCGTGGATGGTTCATTGCACGATGTCTTAAAGGTTCCTAAGATAAATCAAAATGCAATTTTAGCCCGGCTTAAAATTATCGCTAATCTGGATATAACTGAAAATCGCATACCCCAGGATGGCAGGTTTAAAGTGAAGACCGATGGGCGGGAGATAGATTTTAGGGTTTCCAGCCTGCCCACGACTTTTGGCCAAAAATTTGTCCTGCGGGCTTTAGACAAGGGAAATCTTTCCGTGGGTTTAGATAAGTTGGGTTTTTCAGCGCAGCCTGCCGCTACTTTTAAAGCAGCAGTAGCCAAACCCTTTGGCATGATGTTGGTTACCGGCCCCACAGGTTCCGGTAAATCTACTACGCTTTATTCCGTGTTAAATCAGTTAAACACCATCGAGAGAAATATCGTTACCATTGAGGATCCCGTAGAATATCAGGTAGAGGGAATTACTCAAATGCAGGTTAAACCGGATATTGGCTTAGATTTTGCTTCCGGCCTGCGTTCTATTTTGCGCCAAAGCCCGGATGTGATTATGATCGGTGAGATCAGGGACACTCAGACTGCGGATATTGCCATTAAAGCGGCGCTTACCGGACAGCTGGTGCTTTCCACGCTGCATACCAATGATGCTATTTCCAGCATTACCCGCCTGATCGATATGGGGGTTGAACCGTTTTTGGTGGCCTCCAGTATCATTATGCTTTGTGCTCAGCGGCTGGCACGCAAGATCTGCCTTAAATGCCGCAAGCCTATTGAAATTTCTGACGATTTTCTGAAAAAAATAGGATTTCACGGTAAAGCTGTCTTTTATGCCGCGCAGGGATGTAAATATTGTAATAATACCGGATTTTTTGGGCGGATTGCGGTGCTCGAGACGATTTTAATTGATGACACGATAAGGGAGATGATTATTCGCAGAAAATCAATAGATGAAATCAGGCTTTATGTGGTTAAGAAGCTGGGAATGAAAACATTGCGCGATGATGCTTTTCAAAAGGTAAAAGAAGAATTAACTACTCTGGATGAGGCGATCAGGATTACTACTGAGGATTAATTATGGAAATTTTTGGCCGAATACTTTTGATTTGCGATAATCCGCTTTATTCTGCCGGTATCCGGGGGCAAATGCTTAATTTGGGAGTCCATTCTGTTTTTATAGAATCTACTCCGCAGTCAGCTGCGGAGAGCTTAAGGCAAAGCAGCCCGGATTTGGTTCTTATAAAAGAGGGCATGCCGAGAACGGATATGGCTCTTTTGGTTACTGAGCTTAAACAGATTGATCCGGATTGCCCGGTAGTTATATTACTTGAGTCAGAGGATGAGGAAAAAGTAAAAGAGTTAATGGATTTGGGAATTTATGATTTTTTAAGCAGCCCGATAGATGTGAATAAATTAAAGCCGATTATGGAGAAGGGGATTAAGCTGCACATTTTACTGGCGGCTAACCGTGAATTCTCTCTGGGGTTAAAAGAAAATAATCAGGCTTTAGAAAAGCAGAATATGTTTTTAGCCGGAAGAATTGAGGAGGCTGCGGTTAATTTAAGCCGTCTTTATGAGGATTTACGTTCGACGTATATGCGTACGATTAAGGTTTTAGCTCAGGCCATCGGTGCCCGGGATCATTATACGCAAAGTCATTCTGAAAATGTGGTGCGTTTTGTAGTGGAGATCGCAAATTACATGAAGCTTCCGGTAAAAGAAATCGAGCTATTGCGCCAGGCCGGGGAATTGCATGACCTGGGTAAAATCGGGATTGAGGATAATATATTGCTGAAGGCTTCTTCTCTTACCGCCCAGGAGTGGGAGCAGGTGCGCAAGCATCCGGTGATTGGGGCCCAGATTTTGGAACCGTTGACTTTCCTCAGCGGAGTGGTAGACTTAGTTAAACAACATCATGAGCATTATGATGGAACAGGTTATCCGGAAGGAAGAAAAGGCAACGATATCCTTCTGGGCGCGCGGATTATCCATATTGCCGATGCTTATGAAGCCATGCGTTCGGCGCGTTCTTACCGCAAGAAACCCTTGTTTAAGGAAGAGGCAATCCTGGAGATTAAGCGCAATAGCGGGACGCAATTTGATCCTAAGATCGTGGATGTATTTTTACAAGTGGTAGATAATCTATAATGGGCCCAACCGGAGTAATTTAAAATATGAACACATATAAATATTCCGCAAAAGATAAAAATGGCCAAACCATAAACGGAACAATCCAGGCTGTTTCAGAGGCGGAGGTTGCAGATATTTTACGTAAAAAGGAAATGATGGTTTTTTCCGTCGAGTTCCTTAAGATTTCTCCTGTTAATCTAAAACTAAATGACAAGAAGATCAAGCTTGAGGATCTAGTTGTTTTTTCCCGCCAGCTGGCGACGATGATTGACGCCGGTATTCCCCTGGTTAACGCCTTAAGTATTTTAGCTGAACAGATTGAAAATGAGGGCTTAAGGGGTATTGTGGGTAATGTGCGCCAGGATATCGAAGCGGGTATGAGTTTTTGTGATGCCCTGGCTAAACATCCGGTAATTTTTTCTGATCTTTTTGTGAATATGGTAAAAGCCGGAGAAGCCTCAGGCATGTTAAATGAGATTCTTGACCGCTTGGCCTCCTTTATGGAAAAGCAGGCAGCCTTAAATCGTAAAATAATTTCGAGCTTAGTTTATCCGGCAGTAGTCGTGAGCATGGCGATTATTATTACGGCTGTACTTTTAATTAAAGTTGTGCCTACATTTAAAGGCATCTTTGATACGCTGGGAGGGACATTACCTCTGCCTACTCAGGTTTTGATTTTTGCCAGCGATCTTTTAAGAAGATATTTTTTATTTTTGATGCTACTTTTGGGGGTGGGTATATATTTATTTAAGAAAGGCTTAAAGACAGAAAAAGGCAGGTATCAGTTTGACCGGTTCACCTTGAAGGTTCCGGTTTTTGGCCCTCTTTTATGTAAGTTAGCTGTGGCTAAGTTCTCCCGTACTTTTTCCACTTTAGTTAAAAGCGGGGTTTCCGTTTTAAGTGCTTTAGAGATTGTCAGTAAAACCTCGGGAAATAAGGTGGTGGAGGAGGCAGTAATTAATTGTTCTAAAAGTGTGCGTAACGGTGAGCCGATCTCCCGGCCCCTGGCCAAAAGCGGAGTTTTCCCGCCGATGGTTACCCGGATGATTAATGTCGGTGAACAAACCGGGCAGTTAGAAAAAATGCTTTCTAAGATTGCTGATTTTTATGATGATCAAGTTGACGCGGCTGCCGGGGCGTTAACCAGCCTGATAGAGCCATTAGTCATTGCCTTCTTAGGCATTGTCATTGGCGGGATTGTGATTGCTTTATTTTTACCGATCTTTAAGATCTCGCAGTTGATGGCGCATTAAGCAGCGAGGGGTTAATCTCCAGTAGCATTAAGCACTTAGGAGTTTAGTTAAATATAAGTAAATAAATAAAAAAAGTTCTTGACAAAAAAGCGTTTTGTATTAAAATAAAACTTCCCCTTACCAGAGGGTAAAATTATTGTGAAAATAATTAAAACGCAGTTGACAATTTCTAGCAGTTAATCCGCATCGACAATAAGGGCGCGAAAAAATAGAATTTGCGTCCCGACAATTTTTGTCGGGACGTTTTTTTGTCTGTTCTTTTGATAATTGAATTGCCAAGCGAGGCCAGTAAAAACTGTTCAAGGTTTTTACGGGTCAATTCATGAGGTTTGAAGTTAAAATGAATCATTAGAGCCATTATTCATAATTTTCCTAAAGATTTTTTCGGAGAGTTTGATCCTGGCTCAGAGTGAACGCTGGCGGCGTAGATTAGGCATGCAAGTCGAGCGATACTTTTTTTCTGATATGGTGAAGCCGCAAGGCTGATCTGTTGAGGGAGAAGAGATATAGCGGCAGACTGGTGAGTAACACGTGAGTAATTTACCTCTAAGTCGGGGATAGCCTTGCGAAAGCGAGGGTAATACCCGATGTGTTTACGGTTGCATAAGCAGCTGTATGTAAAGAAGGCTCGCAAGAGTTTTCGTTTAGAGATGAGCTCGCGTCCTATCAGCTAGTTGGTGGGGTAATGGCCTACCAAGGCTTTTGACAGGTAGCTGGCCTGAGAGGGTGGTCAGCCACATGGGGACTGAGACACTGCCCCAACTCCTACGGGAGGCTGCAGTCGAGGATATTTAGCAATGGACGAAAGTCTGACTATGTGACGCCGCGTGAGGGATGAAGGTCTTCGGATCGTAAACCTCTTTCGATGGGGAAGAAAACCTATTCTTAACGGAATAGACTGACGGTACCTAGAGAAGAAGCCACGGCCAACTCTGTGCCAGCAGCCGCGGTAATACAGAGGTGGCGAGCGTTACTCGGATTTATTGGGTGTAAAGGGCAAGTAGGCGTCTTGACAAGTTAGGAGTGAAATCCTGCAGCTCAACTGCAGAACTGCTTTTAAAACTGTTAAGATTGAGTCTGGGAGAGGAGAGCGGAATTCTCGGTGTAAGAGTGAAATCTGTAGATATCGAGAGGAACACCAGTGGCGAAGGCGGCTTTCTGGTCCAGTACTGACGCTGAATTGCGAAAGCTAGGGGAGCAAACAGGATTAGATACCCTGGTAGTCCTAGCCGTAAACGATGAGCACTAGGTGTTAGAGGTTTACCTTTAGCGCCGCAAGTTAACACGTTAAGTGCTCCACCTGGGGACTACGACCGCAAGGTTAAAACTCAAAGGAATTGACGGGGGCCCGCACAAGCGGTGGAACATGTGGTTTAATTCGACGCTACGCGAAGAACCTCACCAGGGCTTGACATGTAGGAAGTAGGAACCTGAAAGGGGGACGACCTGTCAAGTCAGGAGCCTGCACAGGTGTTGCATGGCTGTCGTCAGCTCGTGTCGTGAGATGTTGGGTTAAGTCCCGCAACGAGCGCAACCATTATCCTTAGTTGCTAATTTCAAAGCCGCAAGGCCTAGAGATGCACTCTAAGGAGACTGCTCGGGATAACCGAGAGGAAGGTGGAGATGACGTCAAGTCAGTATGGCCTTTATGCCCTGGGCTACACACGTGTTACAATGCCGACTACAAAGCGTTGCCAACCCGCGAGGGGGAGCTAATCGCAAAAAAGTCGGCTCAGTTCAGATTGGAGTCTGCAACTCGACTCCATGAAGTCGGAATCGCTAGTAATGGCGGATCAGCTACGCCGCCGTGAATACGTTCCCGGGCCTTGTACACACCGCCCGTCAAGCGATGGGAGCTGGTAGTACCTGAAGTCCCTAATTTATTAGGGCCTAGGGTAAGACTGGTGACTGGCGCTAAGTCGTAACAAGGTAGCCGTACCGGAAGGTGCGGCTGGATCACCTCCTTTCTAATAATTTTGTTTAACGACGGATTATTAGAAAAACTTGGGGTTAATTTAAAATCCTAAGGCTTGGCAATCAATTATCTATATTTTAGGAGTCGAAATAAAATTGCGACAAGTAATTTTATTTCGCACTCAAGCTCGCGTCAAAAACCACGACAAGCGGTTTAGCGAGCGGAGTGTCCTCGGAATCAACATGAGAGGGCTTCTGATATTTTGTGTTAAGTGTAATGAATCAGGGCATTGCACAGCAGTAATGCATACACTTAATTTCGGGCCCATAGCTCAGTTGGTTAGAGCACAGC
>JAHIKK010000075.1 GCA_018897555.1 Candidatus Omnitrophota bacterium | reverse complement strand
TCCTTTGGGCATAGGACGCAAACCGTCCATTTTGGACGCTTTCTGTCGCAAATATATTTGTGGACATATTATACCGTTTTTCCGTCGTTAATAAAAGATTTAAAATCATTGAAATATGGAATTTCACGCATTTTTGAGGTTAATATAAAAATAGTAGAGCATATATGATCAGAGACAGATTAAAAAGGTTATTTTCCCAAAGAGGGGTTTTAAAAAATATTGTGTTGAAAGAAATCAAAGCTAAATATTCAAGCTCACTGTTAGGTATTGCTTGGGCATTGATTACGCCTTTGCTGATTACGATAGTAGTAAGTTTTATTTTTACGAAGATAATGAGGATGGAGATCAAACATTTTCCGTTGTTTGTTTTATCCGCTATTTTTCCTTGGATGTGTTTTTCTGCATCTTTATTTGATGCCGCGAATTCAATAGTTAAAAATTCCCATCTTTTGAACCAATTTGTTATTTCTAGAGAGATTCTACCTATTGCCGCTGTTCTAGCAAACTTCGTAAATTTTTCTTTTGGATTGGTCGTTATACTTCCTATTTTTATGGTTTTTAAAATCCAGATAATGCCCGTGCTTTTATTATTACCGTTTGTAATTTTTCTTCATCTAATTTTTACCGTAGGTATTGGTTTATTCTTATCATGCGTAAATGTATTTTTCCGGGATGTCATTAATCTGCTGGAGGTAAGTTTAATGTTTTGGATTTGGATGACACCCATATTTTATTCTATCGACATGGTACCTTTAAATTTCCGTTGGATTTTTGCATTAAATCCAATGACTTCATACATTGCAATGTATCGTAATATTTTATTTGAAGCGAAGATTCCAAGCATCGGCATGATTTTTATTGCATCCGGAATGTCTTTATCGGCATTAATTGTAGGTTATGTTACTTTTACTAAATATGAAGGGAGTTTTTTAAAGAAGATATAAATCAATATTATGAGCGCCATTTATTTTCAAGATGTTTGGGAAAAATATAGGATAAAATTCGTACTCAACGGCAGAGAAGTATGGGAGGATTTTTGGGCCCTGAAGGGTATAAACTTTGCCGTCGAAAAGGGCGAGGGTTTGGCTGTAATCGGCGAGAATGGCGCCGGTAAATCCACGATTTTAAAATTGATTGCCGGCATGTTAAAAGCGGATAAAGGTAAAGTTTCTGTGCAAGGAAGAATTTCAGCATTATTAGAACTAGGCGCGGGTTTCCACCCGGAATTTACAGGGAGGGAAAACCTCTATTTGAATGCCAGTTTATTCGGCATGAGCCAAGAGGATATAAATTCCAAATTTGATGAGATTGTAGAATTTAGCGGAATCGGCAGATTCATTGATGCTCAAACAAAGAGTTACTCTCAGGGGATGTTTGTGCGCCTAGCTTTTGCTGTCGCTATCCATATGAACCCCGAAACCTTGTTGATTGATGATACTCTTGCAGTTGGAGATGAAGATTTTCAACGAAAATGCATTGGGAAAATACTCGAATTGGAAGAATCAGGCAAAACAATAATTTTTGTCACTCACGATATGAATATGGCAAGAAGGCTTTGCAAAAGAGGTATCTTTTTGAGAGGTGGTGAAATTATTAAAGAGGGTCCTATAGATACGGTAATCTCCTATTATATGGAAACGCTTGGAGACAAAAGAGGCATAGCTATTATACAGAAGGGCGCTTTGGGCGCAGTCTTTAATAATGGCAAACTTATCTTACGTTGGAAAGATAAGGCATTAACCAAATATCAAGGAGGATACAGCTCGTTTTTTCTTGCCGATGACCGTTTTAATTCTCCTACCGCAAATTGGCATGCGCAGGTAGAGAATGGACAACGGATAATTGCCAGGGGGCAATGGCTTAATGTCCCGGTAGTTCAGGTATGGGATATCCGGTGGTTAAATGATAACGGGCTGCAATTAAAAATAACATTAGAGACTAGCGATGAAGCCGGACCAGAAAGGCTGCAGACAGAATTTCTATTTAGTGAGGAATATAAAGCATGGTTTTCTTCGGAACAGGAAGGTGTTTTCCCTGAAAATTTTTTTCATGAAAGAGAATATGAATTGGTCCATGCTAATGAATACGTCGATAAATTATCCGGCATTAAAGATCATAATAAAGAAAAAAACGAATCGTTACCAACTGTTGTTATAGATACTTTTGGCCAGGAATCGAAAACCTTTTGTCAGATACTTAATAGTGGTTTGGATATATCCGCAAGGATAATTCGGACCGAATTGCTTAGATTAGAACAGCCGATGGTATCCGGAGCGGATAATAATAGTATTGCAATGAAGTTAAAGTTCATTGAAAATGGAGAGAGGGAAAAGTTAGACGAATATATGTATACCGTAAAACAAATAGTCCATTGCGAAAGAGAAAAACATAAATGGATGGAGATGGAGGCCCGGGCAAAGAAGTTTACATTTGAAAAAGATCGATTCAGCGTGGCTATAGACGAAAATAATTGCCTGCATATCTATTACGATGGTAAAAAATTGACTAAGGGTCCCGGTATAAGGGCCAGCCTCCTGATTGGTCAGGAATGGCAGGATAGCGATCCTAAAGAGATACGGATAGAGCGAATAACGCAGGATCGGATGAAGATATATAATGTATGGAAGAACTTGCCGATAATCCAAATTTGGGACTTGAATATAAAAGAAACTGGGATTATAGATTTAACGGTAGGGATGGAAGTGCTTTATCCTTTAAGGATAAGCGAGATGAATGTAAGCGTATTTTTGGCAGATGGTTATACTAAATGGTTTACCGAGCGGGAATCCGGAGACTTCCCCGATCAATTCGATAAATGGGAAGAGGTTGATTTAAAATATAAAAGAGAGAAAAGCATGGGCGCGATATCCGAAAGCCTGCCTACGATCGTGTTTGATTTATCTGGAAACCAAGAATATATACCGCATATTTTTAACACTGATCAGAAATTTTCCGCTTATGTATTACAGGCAACAGCCAGAGGAAAGGAGTATAAAAAAGGCAGCTTTGAATATTTTAGTGGCGTTATCCGCATAACTGAAGAGAAGGGTATGGATAACGGGAAAGAACAACGTTTTCTAAATTCAGGTAATTCAGGGGACATTATAGATTCATCCATATTCGACAGAGAGTGTGTTGACGAAGAAGCCGATTATATTTTGGATGACCTATGCGTTGATCATCAGCCTAACCTCAACATAATAAAAGAGGCATACGACAAAAAGAAGGTAAGCATCGGCGTTTCTCGATTTAATTTTTTTAAACTCGATAAGCTTATCAAGTCTTGCACCGCTGTCGCAGGTGAACCTCTAAATTTTTCTCCGGTTTCTTTTAATCCTTTTCCGGTAAAAACAATCTATAGTAACTTTATTGGTTACCTTAAAGAAATAAAATCAATTACAACCGCATTAGGTATTAAATTATGGTTAAAGGACAAAGAACTGCTTGAACTCCTTGATGCCGTCTCGCAACGGGTGACGCCCTATAATGAAAGGGAACTTTTAAGGATTCTTGGGATAATTTGCGAGCATGCTTTTATCGGCCCCGAAGTGCTTGTGGTCGATTCGCACGAGTTAGATTTTAATTTATATAAAACGATTATCGATGATGCCGCAGAACTATTAATAGATCTTATCTTGTTTCAAGGTAACGGTGAGCCGCTTTTGGACCAAAGATTTTGGAATGTGGTCGAATATGCTAGGACTAAAGGGATTAAAGTGTCTTTTTTAACTAATGGTACACTCCTGGGTAAAGAAACAGCAAAAAAGATATTATTGGATCTGGATGTTGAAATGATTTCCTGCAACCTACCCGCAGCTACCCCGGAAACTTACGCGTTGATTAACCCAACACAAACGCAAACAATGTTTAATGATATTGTCGAAAACATGGAATTTCTTATAGGCATGAGAAATGCCGCCAAGGCGAATAGGCCTATTCTACAGATGAAGCATTTAATTCACGCATTAAATTATCAGGAGTTAATGCAAATGGCTGAGCTTGATGCCCAGATAGGGGCGGACAAGGTGCAATTTTATCTTATACGTCCGGATGAGCATACCAAACATTTAAAATTAAGATCTCAGCAAATTGAAATGATAAAAAATTCTTTAGATGGCATAAGTAATTTTTTGAGTAAGAAAAATATAGAACTAGATGATGCTATTAATTTTCAATTGAAATATTATAATGAAGATAGCGGTAATTGGAGTAAAGAAGCATTCATCAATAATGGCTGTCCGGTGAGCTGGTTTCAATCTTTGATATCGGCTAATTCTCAGGTAAGCATCTGTAATTTGAAGATGGTGGGCAATTTATCAAAAGCATCCTTAAAAGAGATTTGGCATTCTGAAAAATATCATTACTATAGAATTCAAGCGAAGCATTTAAATAACAATAAAGATACTGTCTTGATAAATGGAAAAAAATTGTACGATGAAAATTGCAAACATTGCGATGCGCACGGGATAACGTTGAGGATAGAAAAACTTCTAAAACGATATAATCTGGGTAAGTTCATTTAATTTTTAAAAAAAAAGCCATGCCTGGGGAAAAAACCGACGTATTATTAACCATTGTACCGCCTTGGGATTATGAGAAGCCATCTTTAGGCGCTTCCTGCCTAGTAAGCTACCTTAAATCCATAGGTATAAACGTAGAAGTTGCGGATTTAAATATAGAACTATATTTAAACTCTCCGGAGTGCGCCAGGAAAAATTGGAGCAACCAGGTGTCTTTTTTTTGGCAACAGGATGAGCTGGCGGATAAATATAGCAAACATCTGGATAATTTCGCAGAGAGGATATGTTCCTGCGATAGCAAGGTTTTGGGTTTTTCGGTAAACACTATCAACAGTATTTATTTTCTTAAAGAATTAATTTTTAGGATCAGGAAAAAAGACCCGGATAAGGTAATTATTGTAGGTGGGCCGGGATGCTTTAATACTCATGAGCGCAAGATATTCGAGGACGGATTAGTGAGCTTTTTTGTTATTGGTAGAGGAGAGTTGGCAATGGAAGGGCTGCTGGCCAAGATAGGGGTTTTTGATTCTCCTGCGGCGGACCAAAAATGCAGGATATTTAGAGATCAGAACGGCTATCTCTGCGTGGAAGCGACGCAAAAATTTTCTCTGGATGCTATGCCTTTGCCTATCTTTGAGGAATTCGACCTTAGTTTATATACACAACCACTGCTGCCTTTATTATGGAGCACGGGTTGTATCAGAACCTGTGTCTTCTGCCTTGATCGGGTGTTTTCGGGAACTTATAGTTCTAAAAGCATATCAAGAGTAATCAGGGAAATAAAATTTTATGTCGAGAAGTACGGAATAAGGAGGTTTCGTTTTGTTGATAATTTGATAAATGGCAACCTTCATTCATTAGATGAATTCTGCTGCCAGATCGTAAAAGAAGATATTTCTATCGAATGGTATGGCCAAATCGCAGTAAGAGGCGATATGAATAGTTCTATTTTTAAAAAATTAAAGGCAAGCGGTTGCGAGAGATTAGATTTAGGTATTGAATGCTTCTCCGATAAGGTTTTAAAAGCGATGAACAAAGGTTTCCTGGCCAAGGATGCAATCCAGAATATCATCGACGCCAAATCCGCCGGTTTAAAGGTCTCCATCTTTATTATTATTGGATTCCCGGGGGAAGAGGAGACAGATTTCGATGAAACAGTTGAGAATATAAAAAGATACCGCAAGTATTTAGATGAAATCGGAAATTTAACTCTATGTTGCATACCTTTCGGTACGGATTTACATAATAACCCTCATAAATATAATATCGCTGTCGAAGGATCCCGCGTCATGAAAGACTTCTGGCTTAAATGGCATACCAAGGATAACTCTAATAATTTCGAAATAAGAGTAGAAAGATTGAAGAAATTGACAAAGATGCTTTATGAATTACAGATTCCCTTTAAAGATAACCTAAAACTGGTTACCTAAATGTCTATCCCAAAGCCAACCTTTTGTATTATAAATGCCTATCCTGTATGCATGTTTAAGTGCAAAATGTGTTATATCCGGACGCTCAAAAATGTTCCAATTTTGGCTTTTACGAAAATAAAAGAATTTATTGATTCGCTCGCTGACTTGACTCAGAGGAAGATAGAAATTAATTTTACCGGCGGCGAAGTATTATTGCGCAATGATATCTCGGATCTAATTAATGTTGCCCATAGGCATGGCATACGTACTTCTCTCTGCACGAATGGTTACCTTATTGATGAAAAAATAGCCAAGCGGCTTGTTGATTCGGGGTTGAATGGGATGGTAATTTCCTTGGATAGCTTAAAGGCAGAAACGCATGATACCCTAAGGGGGATAACGGGCAGTTACGATAAAATAATGCAAGCCCTCGATTATCTTGGCAAGTTCGCTTCGGAGGAATTTAAGATAAGTATTCAGGCGCTTATAACCGGACTTAATTTGGACAGTATTGTGGAACTCGCGAATTGGGTTCAGCGGAACGGAAAAATCAGCGGAATATCTTATATGGCAATTACCGAACCGCTTTATATCCCTGATGGGACAGATTGGTATAAAAAAGATCCCTACAAATCTCTTTGGCCGCAGGATATCGGAGAGGTTAACGCTGCTATAGACGAACTCATTAGACTAAAAGCTCAAGGCGGTCCTTCAAAAATAATTAATTTAGTTTCGCAGCTTAAAGCCTTTAAATCTTACTTTGAAGATCCGGAAAGATTTCTAAAAAAAATTAGCTGTGGTTTAGGTTTATACGCACTCAATGTTAATTATACCGGAGACGTCTCGCCATGTTTTAGTTTAGGCACTATTGGCAACATATATGAGGAAAATATAAAAGATATGTGGTATTCAAAAAGAGCCGAAGAGTTAAGGGAAAAAATGAAACGATGCCGAAATAATTGTAATTATTTAGTTAACTGTTATAAGGAAGAAACCTATGATGAATCCGAGCTTAGACTATAATTTTGTGCCGAAGGTTTGTGCAATTCAGGTTGTCAATACCTGCTTTATGAAGTGTAAAATGTGTTATAGCTGGCAAAGAAAAGAGGTTTCTAGGGGGCTCAGTATTGAAGAATGGGAGGTATTTATAATTTCGCTTAAGGAAATCCTCCCTTCAGGGACGCCTATTTGCTTTACCGGTAGCGGTGAGCCTTTAGGAAGAGAGGGGGTTTTAGAGCTTATTGCTGCCGCTAACAAAAATGGATTTATTGCGCAGCTAGCTACCAATGGTTATCTTATCGATGAAAATATGGCCAAGCGTTTAGCCGATGCCGCCTTGTATGGAATATCAGTTTCCTTAGACAGTTTAAATGAGCAGACTCACGATTTTTTAAGAGGGATACAAGGAACATTTGCCCGTGTCATGCAGGCTATCGGTTATCTCAGGAAAAATAAAATTGGGTTTTCTTTTAATACCATCATTATGGAAAAGAATCTCAACGATATTCTCGATCTTGTTCGCTGGTCCACCCAGGAGGGGATTGGAGTTAGGTTCCAGGCTATCGTGAAACCATTTGATAAAGACCTAGATGACTATTGGTATAAAAATGTCGAATGGAAATCTCTTTGGCCGCAGGATATCAATAAAGCCATAGAGATCGTTGATGAATTAATAAAACTTAAACAATCGGGGTATAGGATATTGAATCCGCTTGGCCAACTTAAAATATTCAAGGATTACTTTACTGACCCTGAGAAACCTTGCAGGTCAAGGATATGCAATATTGGTGACTATCTTATGAATATGGATTTATTCGGCAACGTACATCCTTGTTCAGCCATAGGTATCTGGGGTAACATAAAAGAACAACACATCAGAGATATCTGGTTTTCTAAAAAAGCGCAAGAAATAAGAGAAAAGATCCGTTGTTGCCAAAAGCCTTGTCATCATTTACTCAATTGTTTTTTTGAATAAAGCGGCCAATTGCTAAAATAAGGAACTTAAAAATTAAAATGGAATTAGGGTTTTGTTATCTTAAAATTGACGATAGCTGTTTACTAGAATGTAAGGGATGCCATTGCCGTAAAGCAGGCAAAACAGAAAAATTTTATGATAAGCTTCCCGACATCAGTGAATGGGAAAAGACCATATCTTCATTAAGAGGGGTAGTTGGTGAAGGGTTCTTTCTAAATTTTTATGGGGGAAGTTCGCTGTTTACGGAAGGCTTTTTTGATCTGATTTCTTACAGTAATGAAATAGGATTTAATACAAATATCACTACAAATGCATGCCTGATAAATGAAGAGATCGCCAAAAAAATAAATGATTCCGGGTTAAAATACCTAAATATCCGCTTGGATAGCTTAGACGAGGGTATTCACGACCGTTTAAGGGGAGCGCAGGGAGCTTATCGCAAAACAATGGATGCAATTGGATATTTGCATAGATTTTGTGGCAACCGCCTGCATAAAGGTATTAATTGCGTTATATGCGAGGAAAATCTTAACGATATCCTTGATCTTGCAGGGTGGGTTATAGGAGATAATAGATTAGAGTGGGTTCAATTTATGGCCATAACCAGGACCGGAAATACAGCCATTGAAGATCTGCGGTATGGAACGGAAGGATGTGCGTTTGTGTGGCCGAAAGATATAAAAAAAGTTTATTTGGTTATTGATGAACTGATGCGTTTAAGAAGGGAAGGAAATAAAATATCCAATCCGGTATTCCAGCTTCAAGAGATTAAGTTTTATTATGAGGATCCCGAAAATTTCATAAATAAAAGCAAGTGCTATTTTGACCGGGCTGTCCAAATCGACCCCGCCGGCGATATGTTCCTGTGCCGTCGTTTTGAAAGGTTCGGCAACATAAAAGAAGACGATATAAAAGTTGCCTGGCATGCAGAAAGGGCCGAAGATGCAAGGCAAAAGGTATTAAATTGTAAAAATAATTGCCATTTTTTGCTCAATCGCTTTTTTGCCAAAGACGGCAATTCTACTTATTCAGAAGAAGCTAATATTGAACGTATGGTTACAAGTAATGATTTAGAGCTACCTGCCCCAGGTGTTTCTTTAAATAAAATAGAGGTTCCGAAACCGGGTTTTTGTTGTTTCGGGATTACGGACAGATGCATGCTTAAGTGTAAGATGTGTCATAAATGGCAAACTACCGATATGGCTGAGAAAGCTGCCCCGACACTCAATCAATATAAAAATTTTATAGCCAGTTTCAGAGAATTAGTAAATAAAGGGTTTCTAATGAATTTTGGGGGAGGAGAAGCCTTATTGTTTGAGGGGTTATTGGATTTGGTTAGTTTCTGCGGTAAGAAAGATTTTACTACCAATATCGCCTCTAACGGCTGGCTGATAGACGAAGAGATGGCTAAACGGATAGCCGGTTCCGGCTTGACCGAGATAAACTTATCTTTGGATAGCCTGAACGAAAACACGCACGATTATCTAAGAGGAGTAAAGGGGGTGTATCGGCGGGTAATGCATGCCATAGAATTTCTTGGTAAATATTGCAAACATACTAAAATAGGTATCTGTACCGTTATTTATGATTTAAACTTAGAAGAACTTATGCCTCTTGCGGAATGGGTAAATAACAACAGTAGAATAAATTCTATTTTCTTTATGGTTCCTATGCAGCCTAACAATACTTCTTTGGACAGGGAGTGGTGGAAGGGTGAGCACGGCTTTCTTTTTCCAAAGAATCCCGATAAAGCCCGCTTATTCATTGATAAGGTGCTTAAGCTTAAAACCACAGGGCATAAAATAGGAAACACTGTCCCGGAATTGGAAGCTTTCAAGCTTTACTTTAGGTCTCCCGGAAGGTTTGTAAAAAAAACCAAGTGTAATCTTGACCGGGCTGTTCATGTAAGCGCCAGGGGAGATATATTTTTATGTTACCGCTGGGATAGTTTAGGAAATATCAAAGGAGAAGCCGATATCAGAAAAATCTGGCATTCTCAGGAGGCAGATCGGGTGCGCCAAAATATCTCCACCTGTAAAGATAACTGCCATTTCCTTTTAAACTGCTTTTTCGAAGGCGATTATCCTTTTGGTATCGATTGACCGCATGCCTTTATCTAAAATCACAAAAATATTTTTAAATTATTTAAAATCTAGCTGGGTGAGTTCAGATTATCGAATTCTCCTGGTTTCGTTCGCGGCCATGGTTATGCAGTTTTTATATTACCAGAGGCTGCATTTATTACCGGATAAATTCACCCTGGAGACTGCCCTGATTATCCCCATTGTGATGATCGGGTTTTCTATCGGCGGGGTTTTATCCGCCAGCTTCTTTAAAAAAGATAATTTAGATACCAGATTAATTTTATCCATTGCGGTATCGATGTTGTTATCGTTGTTTTTATCAACAAAACTTAGATCCGCCTATGATCTTGGCGCGTTGCTTAAATGTTCATTATTTTTGGTTTGGCCGTTCATATTTTTGGGTATTTTTTTCGGGAAAATCTTTTTACGAAAAGAACAACTCGGCGTAGTATTTCTCAATAACGGTATCGGGCTAGCTTTCGGGGCATTTTTGTCCGGAAAGATTTTTAAATATTTGGGCGACACCCATAGTTTCCTTTTTATTTATCTAATCCTGATCTTGGTTGTTTTTATAGAAATGCGCCATAAGATTAAGAAGGTTGTGTATTTATTTTCCAGTGTATTGTTGGTTATTTTTCTGTTCCACCTAGGCTTATTCAGTCCAAAGGTGAGATTTGAATCACAGGAAGGGGCCGCGCCGCGAGTAATCTCTACCCGGTATTCGGAATTGTCGCGCACAGATATCGTTGAGATGGGAAACCAGATCCATATTTTTACAAATGGTGGTAGCCCGACGCCTATAGCTAAATGGGGAGATTCTGTCCCCCTAAAGGATGTCAATTTTTCAGGCGCAAAAAGGAGCAGTAAGCCGTTACCATACTCGTTCGATAATTTTAATAAAATCTTGGTTATCGGTTCCGGAGGGGGCAGTGATGTCCTTAGGGCGCTTGAGTCCGGATGTACCGATATTACCGCCATAGAGATTAATCCCAAAACCGTTGAATTGCTGAAAAATGAATATAAAGAGTACAGCGGCGGATTATATTTGCATCCTTACGTTAAAATCATCAACGGGGAAGGCAGGCATTTTATCGAGAGTTCAGCCGAGAAGTATGATTTAATTATAATACCGAATGTCGATGCTAAAGCCTGCTGGCGTGCGTCTTCTCCTATTGCCCTGGAAGGTTATCTTTATACCAAGGAGGCATTCAAACGGTATTGGGAAATTATAAATAAAGGAGGCGCCTGCTTGATCAGCTGGCCGGTACCCAAAAAAGCTGAAGTTGTCGATCGCTATTTGCACGGGTTAAGGTTATTCCAGACTGCCGCCTCGGTTGTACCGGCGGATTATCGGGGAGATAATAGTATCTTATTATTTCAGAAAGATAATCCGTATTATTTTGGTTATTATCTATTATTATTTAAAGGCGGTTTTTCTCAGGAGGATTATGCTAAAGCGAACTTAGATAAATTGTCCATTTTATATTCATCGGCACAACCGGAAAAATTCCGTAATTTACGAAATGAGTATATCGGTAAATTCGACATTAATGAGACTTCTGATGACAGGCCAACGTACCAGTTTTTCCGTTATTGGTGGTCTGGATCCAATAAGCCCCTGATTAATTGCCTGATTTTAGTGGCAATCTTTACCTTCATCGCGGCTAGCCATCCTGCTTTAAATAACTGGGCGGGATTTTCCAACGCTAAAGCGTTTTTGTTTGTGCTCCTTGGTATGAGTTTTATTGTTTTAGAAATTACTCTTATTGAAAAGATATCCCTGTTTTTAGGCAGTCCGGTTTACGCAAACCAATTAGGCTTATGCGCGTTTCTTTTATTTAGCGGGATTGGCGGATATTTAGGGGTTTCGATAAAAGAAAGAGATATTTGGAAAGTCGCATTGGGCATAGCCGGAATGGTCTTCTTGTATCGTTCAGCCTTTGATCAGATCAATAATTTTTTATACCTTCCCCAGCAGGTAAGATTCATAATTGTGGGTTTAGCCGTGTCGATTACCGGTTTATTATGCGGTATGCCTTTTGCGGGATTATTGAGTAAAATAAAAAAAAGAAATATCGCCTATGCCTTTGACGGATTGGGCAGCGTAGCCGGGGGTTTATCTGCCTGGTACGGGATAGTAAATTTTGGTTTTGACGCGACACTTTTATTATCCGCGGCAGGTTATTTGGTCATGGTACTGATATTAATCTTATCCGGGAAAAATTAATATGCGCAAACCCGTATATCTTTTAGCGCAGTATCAACTAATATACAGATGAAGATCATTTTTGTGTACAAGGGGGCCGAGAACCTCGGTATAGAGTATCTTTCGAGCGTATTAAGGCAACAGGGGCATAAGACGCACCTGGTTTTTGATCCGGGCTTGTTTTCCGATAAATACTATCTTAACATGTCGATATTGGGAAAATTTTTCGACCAGCGTAACCGGATTATCCGCGATATCCTGGATTTGAAGCCGGACCTGGTAGCTTTTTCGGTGATAACCGATCTCTATCAGTGGGCAAGCCAAATGGCTTCTCAGGTTAAAAAAGTCATGGATGTGCCGATAGTCTTTGGGGGGATACATCCGACCAGCGTGCCGGAAGTCTGCATTAAGAATGATTTTGTCGATTATGTTATAGTGGGTGAAGGAGAGGATTCTTTGGCAGAATTGGCCAATAATTTAGAGCAAGGATCGGCTGTTGATCATATCGGTAACCTGTGGTTTAAAAGAGGCGGCCAGGTAATAAAAAATCCGGTCCGGCCGTTAATCCAAAATTTAAATGAAATTCCTTTTCCGGACAAAAAACTTTTTGCTTCATCGGTTATGGTTAACGATTCGTATCTAATTATGACCGCCAGGGGGTGCCTTTACAGCTGTTCATTTTGCGCCAATAATGTCCTAAGGAAAGTGTATGCGCATAAAGGCAGATATGTCCGCCGGCGCAGCGCGGAAAATGTAATTAAAGAGTTGGTTTACGCAAAAGAAACGTATCACCCC
>JAHIKK010000125.1 GCA_018897555.1 Candidatus Omnitrophota bacterium | reverse complement strand
TTGCAGAGGAAGAAAGACAAATGTTTCAATCCACGCTCCCGCATGGGGAGCGACTGCTGTAGTATGGCATTATTTAGCTATTTATTCAGTTTCAATCCACGCTCCCGCATGGGGAGCGACCACAGAGCAAACCAGAGAGCCAATAATGATAGATGTTTCAATCCACGCTCCCGCATGGGGAGCGACAACAATGGGAAGGCCTCCTTTATTCAATACCCCAGTTTCAATCCACGCTCCCGCATGGGGAGCGACGTTTCAAGAGGTGCAGACAGGCCACAGATTGAGGTTTCAATCCACGCTCCCGCATGGGGAGCGACATAATGCTGCTGTTTGTAGGGGGAGCGGCAATTGTTTCAATCCACGCTCCCGCATGGGGAGCGACTGAGATGCTTCGACAGTTATCAGTACGTTATTGGTTTCAATCCACGCTCCCGCATGGGGAGCGACTCACAAAGCGTGGTAAAGTGGTTGGATATATTGTGTTTCAATCCACGCTCCCGCATGGGGAGCGACCTCTTGTCCAATCCCCACACCGCCTTTTCCATCCGTTTCAATCCACGCTCCCGCATGGGGAGCGACAAAAGTGTTTGATAGATTTATGGCAAGGTGCATGGTTTCAATCCACGCTCCCGCATGGGGAGCGACAATATATCGACATTGAACCAACTGAATAAATAGCTGTTTCAATCCACGCTCCCGCATGGGGAGCGACGCAGATGGCAGATGGGGCAGGCGGGCTTACTGCAAGTTTCAATCCACGCTCCCGCATGGGGAGCGACAAACCTCCTATGTTTGCCTTGTCTTGCGAAACGTGTTTCAATCCACGCTCCCGCATGGGGAGCGACACAACAGGCCGGGTGTGGAAACGTATGAATATCAGTTTCAATCCACGCTCCCGCATGGGGAGCGACATTTTTATGCAAATTGCACAGGCGGGGGGAAAACGTTTCAATCCACGCTCCCGCATGGGGAGCGACCTGAACTGGACATAAACTTCTTTGCCCTCTTCAGGTTTCAATCCACGCTCCCGCATGGGGAGCGACCGTACCAGTTTGGAAGGCTGATCGATACAAGATTGTTTCAATCCACGCTCCCGCATGGGGAGCGACTAGTAACAGGTAATTATGCCTGGGTTAAAAGGAGTTTCAATCCACGCTCCCGCATGGGGAGCGACTTTTTCAACTCGTTGTAATCTTTAAATATATATCGGTTTCAATCCACGCTCCCGCATGGGGAGCGACATATTCCTGCTGAAAGCATCGCTGAGCTTTTAGGTTTCAATCCACGCTCCCGCATGGGGAGCGACAAAGGTATCCCGAATCTGCATCGCGTATCACTTGTTTCAATCCACGCTCCCGCATGGGGAGCGACAAATCCCGATTTAAAAGGTAGATGGCCAGGGATTTGTTTCAATCCACGCTCCCGCATGGGGAGCGACGTCTGCATTTTAGCGGGGCGCCTGGCTAAAATCGTTTCAATCCACGCTCCCGCATGGGGAGCGACCATGGCAGAGATTAAGAGTTTGGGAGCAATACGAGTTTCAATCCACGCTCCCGCATGGGGAGCGACGGAAGTCCGGCCATTAGTTCGGCCGCTCTTTCCGGTTTCAATCCACGCTCCCGCATGGGGAGCGACTTGTGTCGCTCAGAGTTTCGGATCGTACCCGATATGTTTCAATCCACGCTCCCGCATGGGGAGCGACGCATTAACAAGTAACTAATGGAGGGCTTAATAATGTTTCAATCCACGCTCCCGCATGGGGAGCGACGTTAGGATTACTCATTGTATTAAAATCAATGAAAATGTTTCAATCCACGCTCCCGCATGGGGAGCGACAGTTGAAGGATTAGCAGTTGGAAAGTATTATAATGTTTCAATCCACGCTCCCGCATGGGGAGCGACGCTATGAATGCTCAATCACTTGTACTTATCAATGTTTCAATCCACGCTCCCGCATGGGGAGCGACTACTTAATGGTGACGGGCGCAAAATCGTTATTGGTGTTTCAATCCACGCTCCCGCATGGGGAGCGACAAATCACGCCAAATCGAACTAGGATATCAGAAAGTTTCAATCCACGCTCCCGCATGGGGAGCGACCACTACACAGGCAGCATTGGCATTTGTCCTGTCGTTTCAATCCACGCTCCCGCATGGGGAGCGACTCCACAGTGACCGTAATGTTACCGTTGATTTCAGTTTCAATCCACGCTCCCGCATGGGGAGCGACTTTCACACAATCAGAATCGTCAATGGGCATTCCAGGTTTCAATCCACGCTCCCGCATGGGGAGCGACAAAGTCGTAATATTTACCTTTGTCTTTATAGTCGTTTCAATCCACGCTCCCGCATGGGGAGCGACTCCCCTGATCAGGATCCCCTGCAGCAATATAATTGTTTCAATCCACGCTCCCGCATGGGGAGCGACGTGGAGTCGTTGCTGGATCCGGGCAGTATTCTGGTTTCAATCCACGCTCCCGCATGGGGAGCGACCAGTGCGGTTTTGTCTGTGACCTGAGTCAGGAAATGTTTCAATCCACGCTCCCGCATGGGGAGCGACCCCGTGGCGCTGGTTTAGCCAGGCCGCATAAACCTGTTTCAATCCACGCTCCCGCATGGGGAGCGACCTTTTCATCTTTCCCCCCTTTTAAGGATTAAACGCGTTTCAATCCACGCTCCCGCATGGGGAGCGACCCTTTTATGTCAGTAGATGCAAGCGGTACCATTTACAGTTTCAATCCACGCTCCCGCATGGGGAGCGACCCGTAAACACTTAAACAAATTTATCGGTATGCAGGTTTCAATCCACGCTCCCGCATGGGGAGCGACTAAAGTATGTGATGTTCCATATGACCCTATGTTGTTTCAATCCACGCTCCCGCATGGGGAGCGACACCTTGTAGCTGTGGTTATTGGGACAAACAAAAAGTTTCAATCCACGCTCCCGCATGGGGAGCGACTAATTACCCTGGGGATTGAGGGAGGCCCTGTGGGTTTCAATCCACGCTCCCGCATGGGGAGCGACTCGTCATTCCGTGATTATCACGCAGGTCAAGAAGTTTCAATCCACGCTCCCGCATGGGGAGCGACTCTTCGGATCAAACGCCAACACAGGATCAAACAGGTTTCAATCCACGCTCCCGCATGGGGAGCGACCAAACAGGTACCGCCCAAAATCAATACTGAAGAAGGTTTCAATCCACGCTCCCGCATGGGGAGCGACACGGATTAAACGCTGATATTATTAATGTTTCGGGTTTCAATCCACGCTCCCGCATGGGGAGCGACACGTGTAGCCTATTCCATTTCGTGTTAGTGATTTGTTTCAATCCACGCTCCCGCATGGGGAGCGACCGATTTGTGTTATCGGTATTATATATAATAGTTAGTTTCAATCCACGCTCCCGCATGGGGAGCGACGCTCGATTGCGTCACGATATGGTGCAAAACCAGTTTCAATCCACGCTCCCGCATGGGGAGCGACTGTTTCT
>JAHIKK010000014.1 GCA_018897555.1 Candidatus Omnitrophota bacterium | reverse complement strand
TGCCACTTCTATCCCATGCTCATACGCATGATAACCTTCACCAACTCTGCCACTTTGGCCTTTCTTGGAATTAAGGAACTTTTCGAATCTCGCCCAGTTACGAAATTTAAATTCTTCTCTGAAGAGAGTCTTAAAAGGAGCCTCTTCTTTTTCCTGCTCAGAGCCAACCGCTTTATCAAACGTTTCTGACACAAAAGCTACTCTGGCATTTGTTTCTTTAGTTCTCCATAATACATTTGTAATTTTAATGTCGTGTTCCTCAAGCAGCAGTTCCAGCTTTAAATAATTATCTTTCGATACATAATGCTTCTTCGTCTCATCTACCATAAACAATACACCTCTTTTGGGGAATAATCCCTCTGCCATATGAGGAGAAAGTTTCAGTAAAGCGATTAATCTCTCATAAAACACTAAATATATTTCCTCAATTTTATCGGGTGTATTCTTATCTAATTTCGCGAATTTCTCCTTTGCCTTCTCGATATTTACATCATCCGCCGGTACAAACACAATAGCGGGAAGTTCCTTTAACCCCAACCTTAATGCCCTTACATACCGGTGGTGGCCATTACGCAGATAATATTTATCTGCCACCCTCACCAAGGTAACAGACAAATGCATATAATCCTTGACCGCTTCCAGATTATCATTTTTCACCTTAAGCTGCTCAGGTACAATCTTATCAATCTTTATTTTCTGGATATTGCCCAACCCCCCCTCAACCTTCCACTCAAAGCCAGCGAAATAAAGCAATTCCCGTAAATTCGTCTCTATTGACTCCTCCATTGACACACCCTCTTCCCTGCCGCCATCTTCCAGAAAACCTGCTCGCAGTTTGCGGGCGGAATCAGCGCGTTTTGGCAATAAATTGAAATCACTCTCTTTAGAAATCAAATCAAAAACATTACGGTATTCTTCGCCCCGGCCCATCATATCCCAAAGCAGCTTGTCTAAAAGAAATTCTGCATTTTCTATTTCAGCGGCTTTAAGAATCTCTATAAAAAATTCCCTTCTTAAAATATTTAACACTGTGCCATTGTGGCCGGCTTTAACCTGATCCAGGATATTAAGATTAACAGTCCTCTTTCCGTCTTCCATAATAATATTAAATGCCTCAGCAAAGGCCATAAAAGCATTACTTAACGTATACTCTCCCTTACCCCTTAGATATGCGCTCAGATCTTGTAGTTCTTTTTTCATAATAGAATTCGAGTACGCTTCAACAAGATAATGCGCGCTCCAAAGCGATACGGGAATCTTGTAATGCCCGGATATAGAATTCACTATCTTCCATCCAAAATTATATTCATCTGAATCTCTGCTTAGCAGATAGCGGTCGGCAGTCAGCCTAAATATAGTTCCTGTCCGCAAGAGGCCGGATATCCCAAACTTAATTTGTCCGGGCGTAAGCCCTGTTTTATTTTTAAGATAACCCTTATCAAAACAAACCTCATCACCCATCATTAACGTATCGAGAATAGTTTTTTGCATAGGCGTAAGAACAGGGATTTCTTTCCCGCCGTCCGCAAGAATACGGGTGCTCAACCTACCCTGTTTCCCGATTGGGCTGGAAACAGTTTCCTCATTAGCTTCCTCTTCCATTTCATCTTCCCCAAACACGCCATCAGAAATTATCTTTACTTGCATCTTGCCTTTAATTGAGTCGTCCTTACTATGCCAAAGGAATGTCAATTTTATTTCTTTATTTTCATATCCTGCAATTTCTTCAAGATATAAATGCCGGGCATATTGGCTATTTTTAAAAGACCTCAGCAAACTTCTTGTCGCAATCAGCGTGTCCCAATGAATAAAAATTATCCCTTTAAGATTATGGCCTCTTTCTTGTAACTTCTTTGCCGCTTTTTCTAATATATCCCTTGAATATTTAATTGCTTCTGTTTTCCCGCTGGTATAATATTTTCTTTGAGTTGCCGGAACAATGTATTTACCATTTCCGTTTTTCCTTAATAACTCTGTTTGGCTTAAATCAATGTATAAATATTTATCCCCAAGAGGATCTTCTGCTATTGTAGCCATATGGAATAAAACAAACGGGCCGTGGTCAAATTCTCTTAAGGCCGGAATAGATGTGTATTTGCCGTAAGGGCTAACCGCAATAAACATATCTCCTTTTTGTCCCCACCTAGTTTTAAAGCATCCTACATCTTTAATAAAGATTGAACCGCCGCTAAGAGATTGCAATATTTCATTAAATTCACTTATAAATTTCAAGTAATGATTTTCTGAAATTAGTTCAAAGATAGCCGGATCTATGTGTATTTTGTAAAATGCTTTTTCTGTATATTTCGCAAGCGCTGGAATATAATCATCCGATGCCGGTAATATCTCACCCGGCATTTCAATATCCAAATTCCCCAAGTATACTAATCTGCCGTTTATCTTCTGATACACTTCTTTTTCCAAGGGCTCCATGCATAAAAGCCAACCGTTCTCTCTCAATAATCCAGCAAGAGAACGAATTGCTATCTGTTTATTCTCTTCGGCCAGATGCAAGAACACCGCAGAAAGGCGGACAACATCAAACTTTCCTCTATATTCATCCGGAAATGGTTTAGTTATATTCTGCTCAACATATATTGCATTAGGTAGAAGTATTTTTTCTACATCTAGGTCAATTCTAATATCTACTCCGTAAAACGTAATGTATTTATTAACTTTATTTACCGCCTCAACCATTTTTCTGAATGCGGCAATTAAACGTTTAATATCAAAATACCAAGCCGCGCTGATTCCGATATCCATCACATTCTTAATCTGTTCATTCCTTTTAATTATGAATTCAACAGTTGCATCCAATCTGCCGTCATTTTTAAGCTGCCAGCCATAGCGATACAGCATTAAAATAGCATTCCGCACTTTAATATCATCCAAAACTTCTAACCATTGCTTATTTGCATTATCCGTATATCCTAACTTATCGGCGAAATATCTAATCATTTTATAAAAGTGCCGGCCGGTGAATTTTCCCATATCGTTATCAAATCCGGAAACATTAATCCCACCCTCTAACGCCTCATCTACTCGTTTGGCAAACCCGTAATCAGACCTGATTATTTCTGCCAATCGCCCGATAACCTTATTAATCTCTCTGTCCTCCGACCTATCTCTGCTAATCTTCCCATCAATCCTCCTCAATAAAAGCTGGACACCCGCAAGTAAACTAATTTCCCCGCCGTCTTTTTCTAATAATCCATGAGTATCTTCTATTTCAACGATTTCATATAATTTTTGCAAACTCTTCTCCAACGCTTCCATATCAGCCACAAACAATATATGTTCCCCTTTTGTCAAAAAGAATATTGATTCCAATATACGCCTGCCCTTTGACATTTCTTTTAACCGATAATACCTTGCCCTGTTTTCCGGGCCAACAATAAACATATCGGTATTATTTAACAGGCTATAGCGGGCTTCGGTCATAAATGGCTGCAGATAATCAATATGACGGGCAAGTAACATAACCAACCTGGGCATACCGGCAGATATTTTTACATTACTAAAATCTCTAAAGACCACGCAGGATTTACTAATTAATCCTGTCTCTTCTATCGATATATTCCTTATTGCGTGATAAAAATCAGGCTTTGATTTATTTTCATGATAAACATATACCCCTCCGGAATCAAAATGCGAGAAAACGCCTTTTACCCCCCGGTCTAGCTTATTTTTGTCCTGAGTCTGGATAAAATAACCGCAAGCCAGTTCAGATATGGTTTTAAATTCACCTTCTACTTTTAGATATATTTCATTAAAAGCCAATGCGCCGTTAGTCCTCCAGAATTCATCACCAACCGGGATAAAATCCTTATTATAAATAGCCCCTTGCGGCTCCTCCTGGAATATTTCCAAGAGTTTATCCATATAATCTAAAGGCACCCCGAAAGAATCTATAATCCAGGCCTTTCCATCAGAAAACCTTAACAACAACAGAAGATGCCTTTTGCCTTTAATTGTAATGCCTATATCCTGCGCATTTAAAATCCCCTCTTTACCCAGAAAAGTAACAACAGCAATATCTCTGGCATCCGCCAAACCGCCTATTGATTTTTTAACCTGTAAATCGATCTCTTTTATATTCAAGGGTACCCTTATCTTGCTGCCGCCGTCCTTTAAAGTATGACCGTTCCCATTTTTACTAATATTGAACGAAGCTGCATGCTTAAACTCTACAATGTTTGGAATTCGTTCTACCGTATCAGTAAACTTTCCTATTTTTACATACTCATTCATTAATCCGTCTAATTTCTCGAGTTTTTTTATAAGTTTCGGAGTAGGTCTTACGATTCTACCAATCACTATTATGTAATCATTCTTTAATAATATTTTTAAATCCGCATTAATTGTTGTAGTGGCCAGATTAGTCCTTTTTTTAATTTCATCAGACCTAAAGAAATTGAAATCAAACATTCTTTTTTCTTTAGCGATATTTAATAAAAATAAAATAACCATTGTCATTTTATCTCTTACATCTAAATCATTAAATATCGCTCTTACTATATTTTTTTCATCTATTATACTTAATCCACTTTTTATAGGTCCTATTTCTTCATATCCCAAAAGTACTTCTTCTTTCTTAACACCCAATAATCCTACGAAATCTTTAACTGCTATCCCGCCGTCCTTGCCCCAATAATTCCAGCCCGCCATAATTTCATCGAATTTTACCCAGTCAATCATTATGCCCCGAGCTGTGCGGCGAGTCATAAACTCTATTTTATCCTGCCACCGTTTAGATTTGATATCTTCAGTAAGAATACCCTCCTGCGCTTCTTCTGTATCGCTCAAGCCTGTTAATAAATCAAGCAGCTCTATCTGTAAATCTAACGACGCGTTTCTAAATGCCTCTTCTGTTTCCTTATCTTTATAGTCTCTCCTTAGCTTAGCTATGCGCTTTGAGACATCGCTTATTTTCCATGTTAATTCTTTCATCTGGGTGTTATATCTAAATACCCTTATGCCGTCTTGGTGATTATAAGTATCTGCGCCTTGCCTCTCTTTCCTACCGCCGTCCGGGATCAAATTGTTTTTTGTTACTTCTATATTAGAATAATTAATCCTCGTTCTAATTTTATCCTGAACTTCCTGCACTGCCTTTCTTACCAGATCAATTCTATCTAACCTCTCGTCAGGCAAAGAAGCGGTAATTTTCCTGGCCATAAATTTGGATAAATGATTTAAATATGGTTCGGGCATCTCTAATCCCTGTCTCAATACTTTTTTTTCGCGCGCAATCTCCACATAAAGTAATCTTATAAATTCAGGTATAGTATTTGATTTCTTTCCTTTGCTTATTTTTATTTTGATTATCTGTAAAATCAAGGCCGTGTCCCGCTCCGGACCAATCATGCCATCACTATCTTCTATTATTTGCTTAAATCTATAATCTTTTTTTATATCTTCCAAACATAACTGCCATGTATATTGTTTAAAAGATTTATACTTATCTAAAGGCAATTCTTTAGGATGAATACCATAAGACAAAACTTCAAACGCAAAGACATGAAATCTTCCGATTAAGCCAAAAACATCAACAAAATCAACAAATTCTCCCCTTTGCCTTAGTATTTCCGCTTTCTTTAATAACGTTTGTTTTATCTGCCGATATCTCATAATATCACTTAAACAACCATATTTCTCATTCTCCTGCGAGCCGCTCCGAATAATTTCTTTGTACAGGCTGCCGCCGTCTTTCTCATCCCCACGCCTCTGGCCAGCCATTCGTTCTTTAGGCATCCGGTAAATATGCAGCACCAGCCTGCTGTTTATTCCCCTAATAACCATTTTTTTCAACGATATGGTATCAAAAAACCCAACGCCATCCTGCGTTTTCAAATTTAACCTCTCCCCGCCTGCCCAAGTAACAATGCTTACCTTGCCGTTGTCTTCTTTGATTATATCCCCTGCTTTGAATTTTATTTTGGAGGAAATTGCCTGGCGAGTTAGATCAAAAGAAAGAATGTTTGTTTTTTGGGGTTTGTTAACAACTTTTAAAACATTTTCTATATAAATCTTACCAGCTTCTTTTTCGCTGTCTTTAAGATCGCGGCGTATCTGAGGAACTAAATCCACGAAGAAGTCTTTTATTCTGGCATGGTCTTTTAGAACCTCCAAACTGCTTCTAAGATAAATCTTTCTTGCCTCTTCTAAGGCCTCCTCTGTATCTGAATAGAAATCAAGCTCCGGTATCCGATCTAGAATTAAAGACCAATTCTTCCGGATAAGGTATTTTTTATCTTTAATCCGCATAATGCCTAAGTTTAGATACCAGGCAAACTCTTCTCCCTGCCTGATAACCTCCGCGTTATATCTTTTAATTGCTTCCGCTAAATTAGGATGAACATCTTCCCGGGTAGTAACTATCCCATCATCATCCCGGTATAAACGGGCCACTTTATCGCCGATTTCAAAAAACACATTAGTTTCCGCAAACCCATCATTTGTTTCAGATAATATCATTCTCTTTACAATTTCGCCTGTTGCGTTTATGATGACAGCAGCAAAACCTATCTGTCC
>JAHIKK010000013.1 GCA_018897555.1 Candidatus Omnitrophota bacterium | reverse complement strand
TGGTCATCCACAAAGCGTATGGCTCCGTCGTATTGGCTGACGTAATAGGATTTATAGTCCTCGGCAAGTTCTCCATCTATTAAAACCGGCATAGAATAAAACCGGGGTTCTCTTTTGGCAAAAAATGGCTTAAGTTTGTCATCAACATAAAGGGTATCGTAAGGGGCTGGGGGGTGAGAAACGGAATGTAAAGAACAATAATGCGCCCAAATAAAAAAGGGTGTTTTATTGCTTCCATTTATCCACTGGCTTATCCAGGGGGCTATCTCTTCGTCCTTAGAAAAATCCATAAATTTATCGAAACCCCTGTTGACTCCATGCCCAATCAAATAATTTAACCTGCCACCAACGCTACCTCCCATTGTCCTATACCCTGCCTTCTTTAATACCTCAGCTAAGGTGGCAATCCTGGGATTGATCGTATCCCCAAACCAATACACGCCATGGTTCTTAGGATACATACCGGTAAGCATGGAAGGAACGGATGTCCGCGCTACTGAACTTTGGGCAATCGCCTTACGGAAAAAGACTCCTTCTTTTGCTAAACGGTTAATGTTAAAAGACGTATCCCGCTCATATCCATAACAAGCTACGTGTTCCGGCCTCAAGGCATCGATACTAATAAATAGCACGTTTGGCTTATCCAAAGAGTTCGCTTCGGCAAGCGCAATAGCAAGCAGACCAAAGATCAAAGATATTAATAAAATAAATTTATTGGGCTTCTTCATGTTCTAAGTCCGTTTCTTCGTAAAAACCTTTTTGGGCGTACAAATTTCTTAGTTTATTATGCAGAGAAAAATTACCTGGCTCAACTATCAATCTTTTTTTGCAATCTATAACTTTATGGTCATATTCTGAATCTCCGGAAGGCAATAACCCAAACGGAATAGCACAATTAGCGATAGCTAATATCGAACATTTGCCGCGTATCGGATCATCGACGTATTCAGAGGCAGGATTAATAACCCAATTTTTTCCATCTGTTATGAACTTATAGATATACTCCCCCGGACTTAATAAAATCCTCGCCTCCCATACGCCTTGCGTATTCCGAATAAATGGATTTGCATCCTTATCCCAATTATTAAAATCTCCGGCTATTGAGATACTTTTAGCAAAAGAAGCCCTTAGCTTAAAAATAACTTCGGTTTTGGGGAAAATTTTTTCTGTTAAATCAAGAATTTTACCTTTTTGATATAAAAAAACATAGCGGGGAAAAGTATAGGAAAACACGTTATTTAGGCCTTTTATTACCTCTTCGTCTTTGGTAAACTCTATGCAATCTTTAGGATCAGGAAAGGGTATATTCTTAACCATTTTTTTATCCAAGAGCATCGTATAAATTATCTTACGAATATCTCCTTGTCCCCGATAATCAATGCTATACCAATTTTTCCCGGACTGCTCACCCGAATAATAAAATGGCGCAAGTGAACGTTTAGTATAAACAAAGAATGCCTCATTTATGCGCTCAATGGATATGGGAAAATTAAAGGCATAAATAACCACACCGGGAAAATCTTTGGTAATCGCATTCTTCATTAATGCGAAAGCCTCCTTGACTATTTTGCCGACTCTTATCTTTGCATTAATCCTATTATTAAGAGATATATAAAAAGATAACAGAATTCCGGAGATGAGAATAATTTTAATAGCCGGTAAAAATACTTTCATTTTTTTAGCACATATCCGTTTTATACCATCTTGAATTAATAAAGATAAAAGAAAGGATGCGCCTATACTGGCTAAATATAGCCCCCTTTCCTCAACGCGATACGCCCGGGTTGCCACGGGTAGGATAGTCAGGATAATCCAGGATAAGCTAAACTTATATGATCTCTCCTTTATCAGAAATAACAGGAAGATGAATATTAACACGATTAAAAGAGAACTATACAATGTATGGTATTGCGTATCGCCAAAGGCAACAGTGGCATACTGAAAATCGAAAGGGATAAATAGCAATTTCATCAGCGTAGCGATATTGATTATCAAGCCTTGTGGAAAAGAATACAGAAATCCTAAGCGCTCATTTATTCTATAACCGTCCGGAAATTTAGTTGCTGCAATTATTATATGCACAAAAGCGATTAATAAAAAGGGGGATATCCTTAATATTTTTTCCTTAATTGAAGCGAAAGAAATGGGCTTGGTTATAAAAAACATTTCATACGCCAGAATAATTAACGGTACGCTATAGAGCGTTTCCCTGGATAGAAGCCCAAGGATAAAACTAAAGAAAGATATAAAATAATATCGGTGTTTCTTGTTAGAACCCAATAGGTTCACAAACTTTATATAAAAGATAACGGAAAACATATAGAAAAAAGCGGCTAACTTTTCTTCCAGCGTATCCATCTCCAATAATGCCGCGTAATTCGCGCAAAATATCGAAAAGAATAAAGCTGACACCAGTGCGATCTTTTTATTTTTATTTACAAGCTTGACTAAGTGATAAACTAAGAGTGAATTAATAATATGAGCGGCTATGCCTATCACATTGTACCCTTGAGGATTGAAACTAAAGAAGAATTTACAAAAATTAAAAAAGAGGCGGGTAAGCGGACGGTGAAATAACGGCCACCATAATCCAAATCTATACAATGATTCAAAATTCCGCGCGGAAAAGTAAGCGTTTTGAATTATTAACGGGCCCAGGGTTACGATACCCGTCAAAATGATTAAAAAATAATTATTACGGTCTTTTTCGATAAACTTCATCTAAGTTAATTTCAATGATTTCGTTCCTAATTTTTGGCGTCGGCATATCCAATCCAATCTTGGGTTCTTGAATAACCCGGGGCAATCTGTAATTCTCGAATAATCCTGAAAATACGGTTATTAATATCCACACGATCAGGATAAATATCGCCGTCCTGTCAATCTTTTCTTCCATATCATTAATCATTCAAACCCATCTAATTGAGTTTAAAATTGCATTTATGTTCCATGCCGATAAATAATTAATTTCAACCTGAGTCCCGCACCAACAATCATTACAGAAAATATCCGCTAAATTATGAGAAACTTGTTTAAAACAGGAATGAACTTCACCGTTGGGTTCTACCCGAAAACTAATTTTTCCGGCAGCGCAAGGTAAAGAGCGCTGATTTGGCCAATGGCAAAGATGCCATAGGCCTTTTGTTGAATTCAGTATATTGTAACGATTTATCCTTTTATTAGCTATAAGCTTGCGTATCGCTTGCTCATATTCGTTACTTGAACAAGAAATAGGATTTTTTTCTCCGCTGCCTAATAATAAGGATGTGGCGGGCTGAAAGAGTACCGCTACTTGAAATTTTTTAGCAGACTCCAAAATAAAATCAATAGAATTTAAATTAACCTTGGATAAAACAGTAAGAAACGAAACGTTTATACCATAACCTTTGGCAACCCTAACCGCTTCAATCACCTCTGCATATGAACCTTCTCCCCTTATATAATCTTGTATCTCTTCGGGGCCGTCAAAACTCAAACTAAGAGAATTTAGATGAGCTAAAACAGAGATACGCCGCGGGATCATTGAACCATTAGAATTAATCTTGATAAAAATGCCTTTTCGGGATGCATAAGTGATAATTTCACCGATATCTTCGCGCATCAACGGTTCTCCGCCGGTAAAGGTAATACATTGCGTTCCTAAGGAGGAAAATTTATCGATCATAGAAATAACTTCAGGTGTACTGAGTTCTTTCCGGCTAAGCTCCCAGATACGGCAATAAATACACCGTCGATTGCATCTATAAGATAAAGCCCAGCTGGCCATTAAAGGGGTTTTCTTTTTAAACAACCTTGCTTCACAAATTGCCTTGGTAATTGAAATTTTATTTTTAAGTCTCATCTTTTGAGCCTTAGATTATGTCTTAATAAATTTTTAGACTTAGCAATCAACCTTTTGAAATTTTCATTATACGCAACAAATCCATTATTGGCTTGCGATACATTTTCCTGGAAAAACAGCATATCCAGATACGCAAAGGACTTTCTTTTTAGCTCAGTAAATGATTTTATTTTCAGTAAAGATTTAAACAAAAAAAACGGCCTTGAATGATATGTTATATAAGCCCATTTTGCTAAACGGTCTACCTGTTCATTGGTAAGCTTTGTCCATGGCCGGGGAAGCGGCTTATCTTCAGTCCTTCCGGATATCCAATCCTGCCAGTAATCTATGCCTTGTTTTTTAAAATCTTTCCACATCTCCGTCAAAGGCTTAGCCAATACCTTTGAGAATTGGACATAATCTAAATCTAACTCTTTGGCAAATCCCACTGTTTGCTTAACTGTTTTTTTTGTTTCGCCCGGAGCGCCAATAAGAAAAAAACCCAACGCCTGAATACCAAAATGCTTAGTCAGCCTAATCGTTTCTCTTATTTGACTGAGGGTTATACCTTTGTTTACTTTATCAAGGATCTCCTGAACCCCGGATTCAATCCCATAGTAAATCCTTCTACAGCCTGCTTTCTGCATCTCCCCCAGCAATTCTTCATCAACGGAGTCAATTCTTGACCTGCAGGCCCAAGTTATATCTAATTTTCGATTACGAATTTCTTTACATATGGCTAATGTCCTCTCCCTAATCATGGGAAATTCATAATCGAATATATCTATCTCTCTGATATTATATTTATGGTAGCATTCTTCCATTTCATTTACTACGGTTAGCGGGCTGCGCGGAGAATATAAAGTCCCGCCTGCTTCGCAAAAAGTACATGCGCGCGGACAACCCAGACTAGTAATCATCACCGTAAAGTTTTTCCTTTGGGTAGGGAATTCCGCATAAAGGGCGTTTGGTAAAAGATGCCGGGCCGGGTTTGGAAAAAGATCGAAATTAATTTTTTCTGGATGCGCAGTAACCTTAACACCATCTGCATCCTTATAAACCAACCCGGGAACTCTATCAAAATTTTGATCCCCCTCCAATTCTCTGAATAAAGCCGGTATCGTATAGTAGGCATGCTCGACTACTCCAAAATCTATTTCCGGAGGAAGAACTGACTCTTGAGGATACACCCTTAAATTATATCCACCCACGACAACGGGCACTTTTAATCTTTGTTTAAGATAGCGTATCCATCCCAATGTTTCCGGAAACATATAAGTAGTCAGCATAAACCCCATAATATCGGGCTTAAATTCTTTAAGCGCGCTCAAGGTTTCTTCCTTAGTTAATTTTAGCGTTCTGGCATCAATAATAATAACTTTATGGCCTGCTTTTTCCGCAATTGCCGCAACCCACGCTAAACTCAAAGGCGGAAATAAACCAAAATATTTTTGAACTACCCTTAAATTTTCCTCATGTATCTTATATTGAAAAGGGTTGAATATTAACGCAAGCCTCATTTAATTACTCCCCTTCTTGATAATTTCTTCCATTACCTGGCATTCTATGGCTGCTTCTTTATAAAAACCTCTTTGCCGGTATAATAGAAATAATTCTTTGTGCAATGAGGCATCTTCTGAATTAACTAATAACTTCTCCTTGGTTTCTATCACCCTTTTATCATATGCATCATTACCGCTTGGCAACAAGCCAACCGGTAAAGCCGGGTTGATAATTGCCAGAACAGAACACCTGCCTTTTTCCGGGTCATTAATGCTATATTCGGAATTAGGATTTATAACTTCTTTATCGTTATTTACAATAAATTTATACAAGTATTTCCCCGGGCCTAGTAAAATAGTTTTTTCCCAAATACCGTTGTTATTAACCAAAAGGTAATCCTTTTTATCCCATTCGTTAAAATCGCCGCTAATGGCGATTTTTTTGATTTGCGGGCCTTTTGCCTTAAAAATTACTTTGGTTTTGGGAAATACTTTATCCGTCATATCGAAAACTTCTCCGCCTTGATAACAAAAAACATAGCGTTTAAATACCGGAGGAAATAAAGTATCTAACCCGGTTATTTCCGGTTCGATTTTCTCAATGGCAAAATCAGCAAACCTGGGATCAGAATCCTCGTTTCGGACTAAATCTTTTCTGATTTTCTTTATAATTTTTCTGTTTAGGGTTAAGGCATAAAGTGCTTCCCGAGGGTCAATCCGCTCATCCATACCGCCTCTACAATCAATGCTAAACCAACTTTTTCTCCAATTAACCTTATTTTTTTCTCCCCAATAAACAAAAGGGGCGATTTCTTTTGTCCGATGATTACCGATTAAAAAACGATTAACATCTATGGGAAACCAGAATGCATATATAAGAATATTTTTAGAATCTGCGCGCAGAGATTCACTTACAGAATGCAAAATGATCCTAGATACTTGCCCCGCTTTTTCCCTTTCAAAGATTCTTACTAACGAAGAGACAGAAAGGGATACCAGCAGTAATACGGGTAAATAAACCCCAATTATATTAGCATATATTTTATTTTTATCCGATTTTGCTATTCTTTGAACGCCATCATTTATCAAAAGAGACAGAAGGATGCCCGCTCCTACAAGAGGAAGATATAAATAGATTTCCTTAGATTGCGAGGGCCGGGGTAAAAATGGGGCTATTGTCAAAAATATCCAAAGCAGGCTAAATTTAAATTTCCTATCATTAACCCAAAATATAAGGAATATAAAAATGATTGTTATGAATAAAGCAATCGGCAGCGAATGGGCACTTATCTGCCAAAAGGAATTTGTAGCGTATTGAAAGTTGAAAGGAATAAAAAGGGCTTCTAAGAAAATTGCAGTATTAATTATTAAGCCGCTGAAGTTATAACGGACAAAATCCAGCCTTTCCCCTACCCGGTAAACATAATATCCTTTATCTGCCAGAAATAACAAAATTATAACCGTGATAATAAAATAGGGAGCATAATAACGAAGCAAGCTTTTAAATTTTGGATAAATATTATCTTTTGCCATCAAAATACCGCAAGCGCAAATAACCAAAGGCAGGCTAAATACCGATTCTCTCGAGCCCAGAGCAAATAGATACGTAATTATGGAGGAGGCCAAAAAAATATTTTTAAATCCGCTAGCAGTCAAAGTTTTCATAAAACAGATTATGGAAATCAAATAAAAGAATGAAGACAGTACCATCTCGAAATCATGGATACATAAAATTGTATCGGCGCTTATGTAATGAACTAAAAAAAATGCCGCGGCAAGAAACGAAAATTTATTATCTTGGAGGAAAAACTTGGCTAAGATGTACACCAATAACGCGTTAAATATATGCAAGGTTACACTTAAAAAATAGTAACCCAGAGGGTTTAATTGAAAAATAGGCATAACGAGTTTAAAGAAAACAAAGGTTACCGGGCGATGATATGAAATCATCCCATCTTTTAACCATAAAGCAAAATCACTCACGGCAAAATAGGGAGGCTTAAGGAATATGGGCAGATAAATGATAAAACCCAATAATATAAGCCCGAAAAAACCCCTGCGTCTGCTTGGCCGTAAGAATGGAATTCTAATCATTCTGGTTTAATTTTGATAAATCGACTTCCATAATTTTGGTGATAGCTAAAGGCTTGGGAAAATCTAGATTAAACCGGGATTCTTTTTCATTTTTTGGCGGCCGAAGCTTATAATTTTCATATAAGCCGAAAAATACGGCTGTTAATACCCAAAGGATTAAACCTAGCCAGGCAACTGTATTGTTTTTTTCCTTTATGCCGCTCATACCACACTCCTAAAATCAGCCAATCAACTTTTTGACGGGCCGCTTTATTATAAATTTCCTGATGGATCCCCTTAGATGGTAAAGATAATATTTCAAATAGGGGATGGCTATAGTATCTTTATTTTTTATCGCGATAATCCCTTCAATGGGATAGATTAGCAACGACGGAACAAGATAAAACTTTTTGTAGAGTTTTATGCGAACAATGAAGTTGCAGAAAAAGCGGGGGAAAATAGGAAGAAGCCTGAAGAATACGCTAAAATTCTGCGCTGTTTTCCACCTATCTTTATTTTTTTCTAAAGCCGTATTACCGCTAAAATAAAATTTTTGCCTGCCTTCCTCTATGTCTTTGGTATCTTCTTCGCTCAGGATTGAGGATGCCTTGGCAAAATCAATAATATCAATTTTCGGAAAATAACAAAGATAATAACATTTAATCCTGCTTAGATATTTTGACTGGCTATAGACTTCCAATGCGTATAAATAATCATTTTCTGTGTCCTCCGGTATACCCAGCATATGGTCTATCGTATAGCGTATTCCTAGATCATCGCAGATCTTAAAAGACCGGATAATCTGCTCGTTAGTTTCTGTGCGCTTCAGGATTTTTCTCCTGTTATCTTCATTCATCGTTTGCGGGCTCAATTTTAACCGGCTGCAGTTACTTTCTTTTAACATTGCCGCTATCTCATAATCGAAAAACATCGGATGGGATAGGCAACGGAAAGGAAGCCCGATATAATAACGGTAATCCCTTAAGAACCCCCTTAACCATTGCTTATCAAGCGTGAATATGTCATCGCAAAAAGTAATTTCTCGGGGGT
>JAHIKK010000074.1 GCA_018897555.1 Candidatus Omnitrophota bacterium | reverse complement strand
CATTCTGATTTTTTAAGTATTGGGACCAATGATCTGGTGCAATATATCATGGCCGCGGGCAGAGAAAAAATAGAATTTTCCGAGTATTATAAGGCTGGGAATCTTCTTGTTGTTAACGCCCTCAAGGACGTTATTCGAAAAACTAAAGAGGCGGGTAAAGAATGCAGTGTTTGTGGAGAATTAGCTGGCAATCTTAAATTTACAAAATTGTTTTTGGATATTGGATTAAGAAACTTTAGTGTGTCTTCAACCTTGGTACCTTATGTGAAATATAAAATAATTCGTCTTACAGATAATAGAGCAGAGTTGCTGTCAGTGAAAGATAAATAGATCTTGGTATCCGCTTTTCGTTGAGACAAGTGGTCAAGTCTCTACTTGACTACAGGTGTGAATTTTGGGTATAATCTTATCTAAGTAAATAAGGGGGTATATTTAAAACTTAGGAGAGATTATCCATTACTGGTACATACCCCGGAAGCCAACTTACCTGATTTCATGCGGCAAATTAACGGTGTTTACACCCAAATTTTCAATAAAAAATACAAATTTGAAGGAGCATTATTTAAAGGAACAATACCTGAATGCCGAAAGATATTATGAAGAGATACCGGAAAGCAGGCAGATTAGAGCAGAGTTGGTAATAAGGAAAATAAAAGAAGAAACGATAAAGGTATTTAAAATAAATGAGGAGCAATTATATGGGACGAAGAAGGGGAAAGAGAATGTTGCTCGTATGATAGCGATACGCTTGGCAAGAGAATGTAGTATGATGCCGCATCGGCAGATTGGGCAATTATTTGGAGGGATTAGTTATAAAAGTTCATCGATTTATTGTGAGAGGATAAAGAAAAGGTGCGATAAAGATAAGAAGCTTGCGGATGAATATGAGCGGTTAAAGGCAAGGTGTAGTCAAGTAGAGACTTGATAATATGTGAGTTATAAAAAAATTGATGATTCCTCAGAAAGCGGTTAAAATAGTTTTGGGAAAAACTAAAATATTAACCCTTTAGAAAAGGAGGAATCACCATGAATTATGTTGGCGTTGATTTACATAAAGAACAATCCTGGTTTTATGTTATGGATAAAACCGGCAAAAAAATATCTAGTAAAAGTATATCAAATAAGCCGGAAATATTACATGAATATTTTTCAACTATTTCTAAACCATTTACATTAGCTGTCGAATCAACTTATAACTGGTATTTTTTTGTAGATATCGCTGAGCAATATGCAGAGGAAGTCTTTTTAGCGAATTCCTATGAGCTTAAAGCTTTTGCTAAGCGACACAAGAAAACGGATAAAATAGATGCTCGGCTTATTGCAGATGTATTAAGAAAAGGATTTTTACCAACAGTTACTATAGCCGATAAAAATACTCGCAAGATGAAAGAAATCTTACATTATAGGATGAAATTAGTTCAAGACCGATCTCGTAATATATATCGAGTCAAAAATTTACTGGACAAGCTAGGAGAAGATTCTACCGGAGATTTTACTACTTATAAACGCATCAGAGCGGTTAAAACAGATCATCTGTCTGTTTTTTATCAAAAAGCGCTTTTAGGATATATTGAGCAAATAGAATTTATAAATCAAAAAATTTATCAAACAAAAATGTTTATCAAAGAACAAGCGGAAAAAGATGCGGATATTAAAAATCTTATATTAGTTCCGGGATTAGATTATTTCAGCGCGGCATTAATTAAAAGTGAAATTATCGATATAGAACGATTCCCAACATTTAATAGATTATGCGCGTACGCGGGCTTAGCTCCTAGAGTATCACAAAGCGGCAGTAAAGCAGCCCGCCATGGTTCATTAAATATAAATCGAAGAAAATATTTGCAATGGATAATTATTGAAGTGTCCATGCATTTCATTAAGGCATCTAAAGAACGATCCGAAAGTTATCAATTTTTAAAAAAGAGAAAAGGAGCCAATACCGCAAAAATCACCTTTTCCCGAAAAATGCTCAAAGTAATTTATCATATACTAAAAGAAAAACGGCCATATTATTCAGAGACAACACGGGTAAAAAATCTAACTAAAATCCAGTCGGTGGCAACTACTGCACTCTGTGGGGTCTGAAGTATCTTGAATAGTCAGGATAGCTTCCTCAGGTTTGATTAGTGAGTAGTTGCTCCGATATTATCATGCAGGTTGGTTTATCTAACGCTGCCAATAGGTGACTGACGACTGGTATGTCCGGTGCGTCTTAAGATAGTGAAACTGTCTGGTTATATTTTTTTTGGCTTTTAAGGTGAAAAACTATTTTAAAAAGAGGAATCATTTTGCAGGAGAGGTGTTTTTTCTCTTGACAGTTAACTCAATAGGTGACCCCCTTTGCCTCATTCTTTCCTGCGCCATAATCCCCTCCTTTAGATAAGAAGGTTATTATGACTGATTAACGGTAGTTTTTCAGTATGAATTGTTTTTCGGCGGGCAAGAAGCTGGTTATTTTACTCTTACTTCAAATAACCGGCTGGCTCGCTCCGGAATGGGTGGCTTGCTTGCAGCGGAATCACTGGCTTGCATAGAGCGGATTTTACAGATAATAGCCATTTGCGAAACTCGTCTTATGTGGGGAGACTCTATTTGAAAGAGATATTAACCTAAAAAGAGGTAGTAAGTAAAGAATGAGAGGAAAAGCTAGATATAAATAAGTTTATTAAAAAAATGTTAACCAGTGCTTGTCCTTTTAAAATAAAAAATGTATAATAAAAATAAGATTATTTCCAGAACCGAAGATGCTTGAGGGTATTGATGCTAAAGGAAACTGGGTCAGAGATATTTTTAGGGTTAGT
>JAHIKK010000073.1 GCA_018897555.1 Candidatus Omnitrophota bacterium | reverse complement strand
GCAACCTGAGAATCGGGCAACCACATCGGGCAACCACATCGGGCAACCACATCGGGCAACCACATCGGGCAACCACATCGGGCAACCACATCGGGCAACCACATCGGGCAACCACGAGGGTTGCCCCTACGTGAATTGGGAAGAATAATGCGTGAAGGTTTTGATAATCGGAATCGCAGGTCGATTCGTTTGGTGGGTTATGATTATTCGCGGGCGGGGTATTATTTTGTGACGGTATGCGTAAATGAACGTCGAAATTTATTTGGTGATATTGATGGCGGGGAAATGACGTTAAATGATGTAGGTATAATGGTTGAAAACAATTGGAACAAATTGAAACAACGGTTTCAATTTGTTGATTTGGATGAATTTATCGTAATGCCGAATCATTTGCATGGCGTGATCGTAATCGTAGGGGCGCCCCTCGTGGGCGCCCAAAATGGTGATGTCATTGCAGATGATGATGGGGCAACCACGAGGGTTGCCCCTACGTTGGGAGATATTATTGGCGCGTTTAAATCAATTACCACAAATGAATATATTCGAAATGTCAAAAATGAAAATTGGTTACCGTTTGACGAATATTTCTGGCAGCGCAATTATTATGAACATGTTATCCGCAATGATAACGATTTAAATCGTATTCGGGAATATATCGTTAATAATCCGGTACAATGGAAAGAGGATGAATATTATGTGGATAATTATGGGCGGGATTCTAGTGAATAAAGGGGGCTATTCTCTTTATTTCTTCGGTTAAATAAGCAGGAAAAAATTGAACTGGTGACAATTTGTCACCGGTTCAAGAGCCTGAAGCATTCAACTTCTTTGCCGTATGTCTTTACTGAATACGGAGTAGCGATGTTAGCTAGTGGACGGTTCTATTCTTCATAAAACCGTTTTCTTTATTTGCAATACGGTTTCAATTTATTGAATTGGATGAATTTATTGTAATGCCGAATCATTTGCATGGCGCGATCGCGATCGTAGGGGCGCCCCTCGTGGGCGCCCAAAATGGTGATGTCATTGCAGATGATGATCGGGCAACCACGAGGGTTGCCCCTACGTTGGGAGATATTATCGGTGCAAATGAATATTTTCGAGAACAATACCTTGAGAACGAAATATTTCTATTTGATTTAAGGTTGAATTGTGCTAAAATCATTAAGCCTTTTATACTGAACATTAAGGCTTAATGTCCTGAGCGAAGCGAAGGATCTTTCTATTTATGATTAATCTAAATAAGGTTAAAACATATTCGGTTAGGAGCCGCCTGAGCAAGGTGAATAAGGGGGATTTTGCCGCTAAACCCGCCAAAGCTAAAAGCTTTGTCAGTTTTTTGGATTCTTTACCCAATATTTTAAAAGCTAAAGATTTACGCGCGGTTTCTGCGGATATTGTTTCCGCGCGCAAGAAAAATAAAGGAGTAATCTTGATGGCCGGGGCGCACGTGATTAAGTGCGGGCTTAATCCGGTTTTAATTGAGTTGCTTGAGAAAAAAGTAATTTCCTGCCTTTGCCTGAACGGCGCCGGAATTATCCATGATTTTGAGATTGCTTATCAGGGAAAAACCTCCGAAGACGTTGCCGCTAATCTTAAGGACGGCAAGTTCGGCATGGGTAAGGAGACCGCGGATTTTTTAAACTGCGCGGCCAAGGAAGGGGTAAAGAAAGGTTTTGGTTTAGGTTATGCCGTGGCGAATGCGATAGCCACAACCGCTTTAGCGAATAAAGATTTAAGTTTGCTTTATCATGCGTATAAACATAAGGTGCCGGTTTGTGTTTTTGTGGGAATTGGCACGGATATCATTCATCAGCACCCCTCATTCGACGCTGCTTCCACGGCCGTGGGTTCATTGCGGGATTTCCATATTTTGGTAGAAAATATCCGTTCCTTAAATCAGGGGGGAGTGGTTTTAAATTTTGGTTCAGCAGTGTTGTTGCCGGAGGTATTCCTAAAGGCCCTTAACCTTGCCCGGAATTTAGGAAATCAGGTTAAAAATTTTACTTCCGCGAATTTTGATATGCTTTATCAGTATCGGGCGGCACAGAACGTGGTCAGCCGGCCCACTTCTTCGGGTGGTAAAGGTTATTATATTATCGGGCACCATGAGATCATGCTTCCGCTTTTAGCGCAGAGCGTAATTGAGAAGATATGAAAAACCTAAAAAATATAATCCGGAAATTCAGCCGGGCGAAGATCCTGGTGGTGGGGGATTTGATCCTGGATGAATATATCTGGGGAAGCGTGGAGAGGATCTCTCCTGAAGCTCCGGTTCCCGTGCTTTGGGCAAAGATGCGGACATTCGTTCCCGGAGGCACGGCGAACGTGGCAAACAATATTCGCTCTCTCGGCGGTAAAGTTACCTTGTTGGGAGTTACCGGAAGCGACGCTAATTCTAAAATTCTGCTTAGTGAATTAAAGAAAAGAAAAATCAATACTCAAGGTATTTTTGTAGAGAGCAACCGGCATACTACGGTTAAGACGCGCATCCTGGCCGGCCATCAGCAGGTAGTCCGGGTGGATTGGGAGCATACGCACGATCTGCCTAAAGAATTAAATGCGAAAATTTTGAAATTTATCCAAAAGAATATTGATTCCTTTGACGCGGTGATCATTGAGGATTATGGCAAAGGAGTAATTAACGTCGCTCTGCTGGAGACGCTCATCTCTTTATCCAAAGTGCATAAGAAAATTATTACGGTGGATCCTAAAGAGGAAAATTTCCAGTATTATCGTTCGGTTAATGCCATTACTCCTAACCGCAAAGAGCTGGAAAATGCGATCAGGAATCTTAAGATCAAAGACACCACCAATCGTTTTAAAATAAATACGGATAAATTATTTACGGATAAAGATGTGGATTTGGCTGCCCGGGAAATTCTAGAATACCTTGATCTTGATTCTATCTTAATTACCTTAGGTGAGCAGGGGATGAAGTTGTTGGAGAAGAATGGCCGCCTGACGCATATCCCCACGGTAGCCCAGGAGGTTTTTGATGTATCCGGGGCAGGAGATACGGTAATCAGCACTTTTACTTTGGCGCTTTGTACCGGTGCCTCTAAGTTAGAGGCAGCGCATATCGCTAATTTTGCCGCAGGAATCGTGGTGGGTAAATTGGGGACGGCGGTTACGACTACAGAAGAACTTTTAGAGAGGATAAACTAAATGGATGTTATCGGGGTGATTCCGGCAAGATACTCGTCGACCAGGTTCCAGGCTAAGGTGCTGGCGGACATTATGGGCAAGCCTATGTTGCAGCATGTTTGGGAGCGGGCTAAACAATCCCGCATGTTGGATGATCTGATCATTGCTTGTGATCATGAAATTGTCCTGAAAGTAGCTACTGAATTTGGGGCTAAAGCCGTAATGACCTCGAATGAGCATAGCTGCGGCACCGACCGGATTAGTGAAGTAGTTAACCCCCTGGACGTAAAAGTCATTATTAATATCCAGGCGGATGAACCGTTGGTTCATCCGATGATGATTGACAGCGTTGCCCGGGCATTATTGGAAGACAAAATGCTGAATATGGCTACGCTGATGAAAAAGATCGAAGATGTTTTAGAGTTGCTTGATCCGAATGTGGTAAAAGTCGTAGTGGATAAAAATAATTTTGCTTTGTATTTTTCGCGCGCGCCTATCCCGTATTTAGCGCCCAATGCCGAGATTGACCAGGTAACTTATTATAAACATATCGGCCTTTATGGTTATACCAAGGATTTTCTTTTTACCTATAAAAATCTTCCCGTTTCTAATCTTGAAAAAACGGAGAAATTAGAACAGTTGCGCGTTTTGGCCGAAGGTTACAAAATTAAAGTAATTCAGACGCCATTTGATACTATCGGCGTGGATACTCCTAAAGATTTAGAAAGAGTGAAGGAAAAATTGCAAAAGAGGATAAATTGATGCATCCGGTTAATGTGGGAAATATAAAATTTGGTGACCGCTATCCGCTGGTTCTGATTGCCGGCCCGTGCGTTATCGAATCCGAAAGTTCTTGCCTGGAAGTTGCGGGGAAGATCAAAAATATTGCTGCCGGTTTAGATATACCGTTTATATTTAAATCTAGTTTTGACAAAGCTAACCGGCTTTCCGTGGATTCTTACCGCGGGCCGGGATTAAAGAAAGGGCTGGCGATTTTAAAGAAAGTAAAAGCTAAACTCAAGGTGCCGATTTTAAGTGATGTGCATTGCGTAAAAGATATTCCGGCCTCAGCCGAAGTGCTGGATATTATTCAGATACCGGCATTTTTATGCCGGCAGACCGATATTGTTTTAGCCGCCGCCAGGACCGGTAAGGTGGTTAATATTAAAAAAGGCCAGTTTCTCGCGCCCTGGGATATCCTGCCGATTATTAAGAAGGTCGAGAGCTTGGGGAATAAACAGATCCTGATTACGGAAAGAGGGGTAAGTTTCGGGTACAATAATTTAGTTACGGATTTGCGTAGTTTAAAAATTATGCGTAATTTCGGGTATCCGGTAATTTATGATGCTACGCATAGCGTGCAGCTTCCCGGCGGTTTAGGCGCTTGTTCCGGAGGCCAGACGGAGTTTGTCGCCGGGTTATCCCGGGCGGCGGTTGCTTTTGGCTGCGATGGCCTGTTTTTAGAGGTGCATCCTGATCCTAAAAGCGCGCCTTGCGACGGGTCGAACATGATTAATTTTAAAGAGTTAGAAGAGCTCCTGAAACAAATAAAAAAAATTAGGCAGGCATTATGAATATCGACATAATCAAACGGGCAAAAGAAGTCTTGGAAATTGAAGCGCAGGCAATCCGGCGGTTAAAGGCGCGCTTAGGCAAAGGATTTATTCGGGCGATAGAGCTGATCCTTAAGAGCAAAGGCAGGGTGGTAGTGAGTGGAATGGGTAAAACCGGGATCATCGCGCAAAAATTTTCCGCCACCCTGGCTTCTACGGGAACCCCTAGTTTATTTCTGCATACCGCGGAAGCAATTCACGGTGATTTAGGCAAGGTCACGCCTGATGATGTCGTCATCATTCTTTCTAATAGCGGCTCAACTGAAGAGATGAAGCATCTTTTGCCGATACTCAAAAAAATAGGCGTGCCGATTATTTCGCTTACCGGAAATTCTAAATCCGTGTTGGCTAAATACAGCGATGTAGTTTTAGATGTTTCCGTTAAAAAAGAAGCCTGTCCATTGGGCCTGGCTCCCACCGCTTCGACCACGGCTACTTTGGCGATGGCGGATGCCTTGGCTGTATGTTTACTGGAACGTAAGGGTTTTAAAGAAAAGGATTTTGCTTTTTTTCATCCCGGGGGGGCTTTAGGCAGGCGCCTGCTTTTAACGGTCCAGGATATTATGCGCCAGGGGCAAGCCAATGCGATTGTCCGGGAAGATAAATTGGTAGCGGAAGTTTTATTGGCGATTACCCGGGCCCGGGCCGGCTCAGCTATCGTGGTGGATAAAGGCGGAAAACTAAAAGGAATTTTTACCGATGGAGATCTGCGCCGGCATTTGGCTTCTGATAATAATTTGCCGGGCCGGCCGATTAAAGAGGTAATGACTAAGAATCCTACTGTAGTCAATAAAGATATGCTGGCGGCACAGGCCATGCGGATATTGCAGGCCAAAAAAATCGACGAACTCCCGGTGGTGGATAAATTTATGCGCCCGGTGGGCTTATTGGATGTGCAGGACCTGCTGAAAGCGGGGTTAATCTAAAAATATGTCCGGAGAATCGATTAAAGAAGAGTTAAAAGCGCGTTTTCGAAAAATAAAATTGCTGCTTTTGGATGTAGACGGGGTTTTAACCGACGGTAGAATAATTTATGATTCCAGCGGCCGGGATTCCAAATTTTTTGATGTGCATGACGGTTTAGGCGTCTACTGTTTACATAAATGCGGCATCAATACGGTCATTATTACTGCCAAGAATTCTAAGACTATTTCGCCGCGCTCAAAAGATATGCGGGTGGCCGAAGTTTTTGCGGATATTTTTCCTAAGACCGCGGTTTTAGATAAAATTCTTAAGAAATACCGCGTGGCAAAAGATGAGGTTTGTTTTGTGGGTGATGATCTGGTGGATTTATCGCTGATGCGTGAAATCGGCCTGCCGATAGCCCCGGCCAATGCCTCCAGCGAAGTAAAAGAGGCAGCCGTTTATGTAACTAATTGCCGGGGTGGGCGGGGAGCAGTCAGGGAAGTAGCCGAGTTAATTCTTAAATCGCAAGACAAGTGGAAAGATGTTTTAAAGTTTTATGGAGCATAAAAAAACAGTTTTAACTTTCGCGTTTTTATTTCTTACCTACGCTCATCTTGGGGCAGTTGAAGTTAAAGAAATAAAACCTAGCCAGGCAGTCAAAGCCAAAGCCCAGGAATCCGATCAACAGATCGGAGATTTTTCTCTTTCCGGATTCGGGGATAAAGGAAAAAAGTCCTGGGATCTTGCCGGCCAGTCTGCGGATATATTTAGTGAAGTGGTTAAGCTGAAAAAAGTAGTGGGTAATAATTATGGGCAGAATGATACGATTAATCTCACCGCGGATAAGGGTGATTTTAATAAGAAAAGCGGCCTGGTGCATTTGCAGGATAATGTCGTAATTACTACCTCCAGCGGCTCAAAACTTACTACGGATACTCTGGATTGGGACCGCAAGCAGCAGATTATTAGTACTCTGGATAAAGTTAATCTCGCCCGTCAGGATATGAATCTTTCGGGACAAGGGGCTCAGGGGCAAACCGCATTAAAGCAGATTATGTTAGAGAAAGATGTGCGCTTGGATATCCAGGCGCTTGATGCGCAAGCTAATAAGAAAGAAAAGATTGTGATTACTTGTGATGGCCCGCTGGATGTAGATTATGAAAAAAATATTGCCATATTTAATAATAATGTTAAAGTAGAAAAGCCGGATTTAACAATTTACAGCGATAAAATGCAGGTTTATTTTACCCCTAAACAACAAGATCAGGCAACGGCTCAAGGGCCGGCAGCGATCTCTAGTTCCGTCAATAAGATCGTGGCTTTAGGAAATGTGCGGATATTGCGCGGTGAAAATATTTCTTATAGCCAGGAAGCAATTTATACCGCCATAGATAAAAAAATAACTTTAACCGGTAAACCCCAGATAATTATTTACCAAACGGAGAATAGCGATGCGACTTCTGGAAACTAAAGGTTTAGCTAAATCCTATGACGGCCGGCAGGTAGTAAAAGGGGTGGATATCACGGTTAAGCGCGGAGAGATTGTGGGGCTCCTGGGGCCTAATGGCGCCGGTAAAACTACCACTTTTTATATGATCGTAGGTATCGTTGCTCCGAATAAAGGCACGATTGTTTTTGATAACCATGAAATTACCAATATGGCTATTCATGAGCGTGCGCGTTTTGGTATCGGGTACCTGTCGCAGGAAGCCTCGATATTCCGTAAACTGACGGTTGAAGAAAATATAAATGCAATTTTAGAAACTTTATCTTTAAGCCGAATAGAGAGAAAACGCCGGCTGGCTTTTTTGTTGGAAGAGTTAAATATCGCGCATTTAGCCAAAAACAAAGCCTATACTTTAAGCGGCGGGGAGAGAAGGCGCCTGGAGATTACCCGGGCGCTGGTAACCAATCCTTCTTTTATACTTCTGGATGAGCCATTTAGCGGGATTGATCCGATCGTGGTTAATGAAGCGCAGGAGATTATTAAAGAATTAAAAGCCAAAGGCCTGGGTATTTTATTAACCGATCATAATGTTAGGGAGACTCTGGCCATAACTGACCGGGCGTATTTAATTTCAGACGGGGTAATTCTTATTTCAGGAACGGCGCATGAACTGGTTAATCATCCGCAGGCGCGCCAGGTTTATTTGGGTGAAAAATTCCGCATGTAGGGTTTGTTGCGAAATACCCTTTTTCGTCATCCTGAGCGGAGCGAAGGATCTCATTGCCGACGAGATTCTTCGGCCTCAGAATGACAAAATTAGTAAATTCATAACAATTGCATCTAAGAAAGGGAACAAATGAAAACCGAAGTTAAGAAACTGGATAGCACTAAGTGCGAAATTAATGTTGCCATAAGCGGAGAGTTGGTTAAAAATAAATTTGAGGAGGTTTTTGCTCAAGTGGCCAAAGAGGCCAAGGTTCCGGGTTTTCGTCCGGGCAAAGCGCCCAGGGATATTTTAGAAAAACATTATGCTTCCGGTGTGCATGAGCAAGTTTTAAAGGAATTGGTTCCGGATGTTTATAACCAGGCGATTGCCGCGGAAAAACTTGATGTTATCGAGTTACCGCAGATTACCGATGTCAAGCTTGATCGCAGCAGCCTTTCTTTTAAAGCTATCGTTGAAGTTACTCCTGAAATTGCGGTTAAGAACTATAAGCATCAGTTAATAAATTACAAACTAGTTTCAGTTTCCAGCGATGAAATCGCCAGGCAGATTGATTCGGTTAAAGAATCACGTAAGGCCGAAAGCCTGGATGATAAATTCAGCCGCTCTCTGGGGTATCCTAACTTTAGCGAGCTGGAGAAGGCGGTAGAAAGACAGATCTTTATGACCAAAGAGAATCAAGAGCGCCAGCGGATTGAAAATGAGTTAATTGAAAATATAACTAAGGGTTTGGAGTTTAAGCTGCCGTCAGGGTTGGTGGAGCGCCAGGTTCAGGACATGCTTAGGCAGGCTAAAATCGACTTGGCGATGAAAGGCCTGCCGCGGGATAAAATTGATGAGCAGGAGAAATTGCTTTTAGAAGGAATCCAGCCGGAAGCCAAAAAACAGGTTAAGGTCTATCTAATTTTATCTCAGATTGCCAAAAAAGAAAATATTGTTATTGATGATCATATGCCGCGTAAAGTAATGGAGTTTTTACTCAGAGAAGCTAATTGGCAGCCAACTTCTTAATAACGGAGGGTAATATGCAGACAAAAATGCAGACATTGGTTCCCATGGTCATTGAGCAGACTACCCGGGGTTTTGAACGTGCCTACGATATCTATTCACGCCTGCTAAAAGACCGGATTTTATTTATCGGTACTCCCATCGATGATTATGTGGCAAATTTAGTGATTGCTCAGCTGCTTTTTTTACAGATGGAAGATAAGGATAAAGATATCAATGTTTATATTAATTCACCCGGCGGCTCGGTTACCGCGGGGTTGGCGATATACGATACCATGCAATTTATAAAATGCGATGTCGCCACCTATTGCGTGGGCCAGGCAGCGAGCATGGGGGCACTTTTATTATCGGCAGGCTCTAAGGGAAAGCGTTTTGTGCTTCCCAGTTCCAGAGTGATGATTCATCAGCCATGGGGCGGGGTACAGGGAGCGGCCGCGGATATTTCTATTCAGGCTAAAGAAATTTTAAAGCTGCGCGACCGGATTAATGAGATCTTGTCGCATCATACCGGCCAGTCGTTAGACAAAATACAAAAAGATACGGACCGGGATTATTTTATGTCCGCTCAGGAATCAAAGGATTATGGTTTGATTGATGAGGTAATTTTACCGGAAGCTAAAAAGAAATGACGCGAAGCGTCATCCCCACGAAAGTGGGGATCTAGAAAAAAATAGATTCCCGCTGGAGTTTACCCTCGCGAAAGCGGGGGCGGGAATGACAGGAGGAATCAAAATGAAAAAGGAATATTTGTTAACTCCGGGCCCAACCCCTTTACCGCCTCAAGTAAGTTTGGCGATGGCCAAACCGATTATTCACCACCGTACGCCGCAGTTTCAGGAGATCCTAAAAGAGGCAAGCTTAGGGTTGAAATGGGCGTTTCAGACGGACAATGATGTCTTTATTATCTCTTCTTCAGGAACCGGAGCGATGGAGGCAGCGGTAATCAATTTACTTTCTGGCGGTGATACTGCTTTGGTGGTTCAAGGCGGTAAATTCGGAGAAAGATGGACGGAGATTGCCAAGGCTTATGGGATTGCCCTTGAGATTATTAATGTGGAGTGGGGAAAAGCAGTAAGCCCGGAAGAAATAAGTAAAAAGTTAAAATCTAACCCGCAGATAAAAGCGGTATTTACGACTTTATGCGAAACTTCCACCGGAGTGGATAATGATATCCGGGCAATTGCCGCGGTGGTCAAAGAAAGCTCCGCGGTTTTAGTGGTAGATGCGATAAGCGGTTTAGGAGCGGTAGATTTAAAAACTGATGCCTGGGGGGTGGATGTGGTGGTTGCCGGATCGCAGAAAGGCCTGATGCTGCCTCCGGGGCTGGGTTTTATTTCCCTTAGCGCCCGCGCCTGGAAATTAGTGGAGGCTTCCAAGTCCAGCCGTTATTATTTGGATTTAAGAAAGGCCAAGAAGGCCCTGGATAAAAATGATACACCGTTCACCTCTTCAATTACTTTGGTTATCGCTTTAAATGAAGCTTTAAAAATGATGCAGCAGGATGGCCTGGAAAATATATTTAAGCGGCACAGGGTAATGGCGGATGCCACCCGGGCCGCGATGCAGGCGCTGGGTTTGGAGTTATTTGCCCCGTTGGCAGCTTCGGATGGGGTGACGGCCGTCAAGGTGCCTGCGGGTATTGATGGTGAAAAATTAGTTAAAACCATGCGCGATACTTATGGCGTGACGATTGCCGGCGGCCAGGATGAGCTTAAGGGTAAAGTTTTTCGGATTGCGCATATGGGGTTTATTGCCGAACCGGATATTATTATGGGGTTGTCCTGCCTGGAAAAAGTACTTACGCAGATGGGCTATAAATTTACTTTAGGTTCCGGGTTGGCGGCAGCGGAAAAGGTATTTCTAAAATAAGGCACCCGGCGCTAAGCGGTATTGCGCCGGTGTTGTGTCACTACACAAGGAGTGAAGAATAAAATGATCAGGATTTTAGTTAGCGATGCATTAAGTGAGGAAGGTTTAAAGGTATTTAAAGATTCCAAGGAACTAAGCGTGGATGTAAAAACAGACCTGAAACCAGAGGCCTTAAAAGAAATTATTAAGGATTATGATGCTTTGGTGGTGCGCAGCGCGACGAAGGTGACCAAGGAGATAATTCAGGCAGCAGTTAAGCTCAAGGTTATCGGCCGGGCCGGTGTTGGCCTGGATAATGTAGATTTGGAAGCGGCTACGCGAAAAGGGATTATCGTCATGAATACCCCGGAGGGAAATACGATCTCTACCGCTGAGCATACCTTTAGCCTGATTTTGACTTTATCCAGGAATATTGCCCAGGCAAATGCCTCGATGAAAAGGGGGGAGTGGAAGCGTTCTAAATTTATGGGGGTGGAATTATATAACAAGGTTTTAGGCATTGTGGGGTTTGGCAGAATCGGTTCAGAGGTGGCTAAGCGGGCAAAATCATTCGGCATGAAAGTTTTGGCATTTGATCCTTTTCTGTCCGCGCAGGTAGCGCAGGATATTGGGGTAGAGATCTCAGAATTAAAAAAAGTTTTGCTTGAGTCCGACTATATTACCGTGCATACTCCTTTGACTGAGGAGACCAGGCATATGCTTTCAGACAAAGAGTTTGGAATAATGAAAAAAGGCGTGCGGATTATAAATTGCGCGCGCGGCGGAATTATCGACGAGGCGGCTTTAGCCAGAGCGGTAAAAGAGGGCAAGGTGGCCGGGGCAGCGATGGATGTTTTTGAAATTGAGCCGCTGGCTGCGGATAGTGAATTGCTAAAACTGGATAATGTCATTACCACTCCGCATCTTGGCGCATCCACCGAAGAAGCGCAGGTAAACGTAGCCATTGAAGTTGCCGAGATTGTGCGTGATGCGCTCTTAGGGAAAGGGATCCGGAATGCCGCGAATTATCCTTGCTTGGATGCGGAGGCCTGCGATATGCTCAATCCTTTTATTAATTTAGGAGAGAAATTAGGAATGTTTGCCGCGCAATTAGTAGAAGGCAGGTTTCTGGAATTGACCATAAGTTATAGCGGCCAGATCACTAAATATAATTTAAGCCCGGTGAGCATGGCTTTAGTTAAGGGCTTGCTTACTCCGATATTAAAGGAAACAGTTAATTTCGTCAACGGCATATCTTTACTTAAAGAAAGAGGAATAAAACTGCTGGAGTCAAAATCCGGCCAGGAAGGCGAATTTGTAAACCTTATTCAATTAGAGCTTAAAACAGACAAAGAAACTAAATCCATTCTGGGAACACTCTCCGGTAATAAACAACCCAGGATTGTTAAAATTGACGATTATTATTTGGATCTGTATCCGGTCGGAGAAATGATTTTTATCCGTAACTTGGATAAGCCGGGTTTAATCGGAAGCTTAGGAACGCTGATGGGTGAAAATGGCATAAATATTGCCGCCATGGCCTTGGGCCGTAATCAACCCGGCGATAAAGCCATCAGTGTCTGGAGCGTAGATAATCAGGTCAGCCCCCAAATTCAGGATAAAATAAAAAAATTAGAAAATATTTTAACGGTGAAAGTAATTAGGACATGAAGCATTTTCCAGCCAGGCTATATTTAATTCTCTGTTTTTTAATTTTTGCGGCGGGCAGTTTGTATGCTAAAGATATAACCGTAATTTATACCGGCCAGACGCACGCGATGCTTTATCCCTGCAGCTGCCCTATTCAACAGGATGGGGGAATTGCCCGCCGGGCCAGTTTAATTAAAGAGCTAAGAAAAAAAGACCCGCAGCTTTTACTCCTGGATTGCGGAAATTTTACCGCCGGCGGTTTGCTGGATGAATATACCCAGAATACCCAATTAGATATGCAGCGCTCCGAGGTTAATTATAAAGCTTTAGAGCTTATGCAATATGATGCTGTAGGTATCGGCCCGGGTGAGTTTAATTTTGGCAGGGAGTTTTTCTTAAAAAATGCTAAAAAAACTAATCCGGCTTTCTTGAGCGTTAATTTAGATACGGATAAAGTTATTCCTTATATCATTAAAGATAGCGCTGGGGTTAAGATCGCCATTATCGGGTTGACCGGTTTATCCGCTAACCAAAAGGCGGAAGGATTAAAGATTAGTGCGCCGAACCAACTCAGCGAGTTAGTCAGCCGTTTAAAGAATACCGGCGCGCAAGTAGTGATTGCCTTGAGTACTCTGGGGGAGAGTGAAGATTTAAAATTAATTTCTAAAGTTAAGGGAATTGATATAATTTTTGCCGGAGATAGGCCATTAAAGGATGAGGCATTGACGAAGGTTGAGGAAACTTTCATTCTGCGGCCAACCTGGCAGGGGCGTAAGCTGGGGAAGTTAGCTTTGCAAATGCAAGACGGTAAGCTTTTTAATTGTACGGTTGAGGAGTTGATTTTATCCGCTAAGTTTAAGGACGATCCTGATATTGCTCGAATTTTGCCGCGCTGTTACTCCGATATTAATTGTAAAGAGGGTAATTTATCGGGAACCTGTCAAAATCCGGGCGCATTAAATGCCGCCTGTTTATTTGCTAAGCCGAATAGAGTAGATTTATTTGTGATTAATGTAAAAGATTGCGTTACTTGTAATCTTGAACCGGTTCTAAAATTGCTGGAAAAGAAGTTTCCCGGATTAACGATAAAACGTTTAGAATATCCGGGCCCGGCGGCGCAGAAAATGATTAAAGATTTATCGCTTCGAGTTTTACCGGCGTATATTTTCCCTAGGGCAGTTGAAAAAGAAGACAATTTCGAGAGCATTAAAAATGATTTACAATTAATTAATGATTTCTATGTATTTAAACCGCAGGCAAGCGGGATATCCTATTTTTTGAATCAAAAACCCAAGCCGGGGAATTTTGATTTATTTTTTAGTATCTTTGAAAAAGATGCCGCTTTATTGTTGACTACGGTAAAAGAATTTAATCCGGGTTTACATTTTTTGGCCACCGAGAAGAATGAAGGTTTTGACGCTAAGAATGGTGTTCCCGAAGTGGAGGAATATTTACGCGCGGCGTGCGTCCAGAAATATTACCCGGAAAAATTCTGGGATTATTTAATCTGCCGGTCTAGGAATATCCAGAGCTCCTATTGGGAGGATTGCCTTAGCGGGTTGGATTCCTCGGGAGTAAAAAGCTGCGCCAGAGGGGTAGAGGGAATAAATCTGCTTAAAGAAAATATCAGTTTAAATAAGCAATTGCAGATTCCCTCCGAGACAAGCTGCCTATTAGATAATCAGGAAATTTTTTCTTTTCGGGGAGTGTTAGGGAAAGAGGAGTTTAGAAAAATACTCAAGAGGTAGAGGGGGGGGGGATTGATGCCTAAACCAAAGATTTATCTATTGGATGTGACTAACCGCGACGGAGTGCAGACTTCGCGCATTTGCCTTTCTAAGCTGCAGAAAACCATGATCAATTGGTATCTTGATCAGATGGGTGTATATCAATCGGAGTTTGGTTTTCCGCTTACGCGGCATGAGACAAATTATTTGAATGCCAACCTGGAATTAGTGGAATTGGGCGGATTTTCCAGGATCCGGCTAAGTGGCTGGCTGCGGGCGACAAAAGATGACGTAAAGATTGCTTTTAAACTGGTGCCGCATTTAAAATATTTAAACCTTTCTATCTCTACCAGCGACCAGATGATTGTGCATAAATTTAAAGGCAAACTTGATCATCAGTCGATAATCCGGGAAATGCAAGAGGCGGTGAGCGAGGCGAAAAAGTTGGGAGCAACCGGTATCGGTGTAAATGCCGAGGATGCTTCGCGGACGAATTTAGAATACTTAATCGAATTTGCCCTTAAGGCTAAAGAGGCCGGCGCCGACAGGATCCGTTATTGCGATACTTTAGGAACAGACACTCCTTTTAGTATTTACGAAAGAATAGAATCGCTGGCTAAGCAAGTGCAGCTTCCGATTGAAGTGCACTGCCATAATGATTTAGGATTAGTGGTGGCTAATTCTATTGCCGGCGCCAGAGCAGCGGCTGATGCGGGGCAGGATTCTTATATTAATACCTGCGTAAATGGCATGGGAGAGCGGGCAGGAAATGCGGATTTAGTTTCGGTAATTTTAGCGATTAAATACGGCCAGGGGATGAGCGGCTATCAGTTAGATGAAAAAGTGGATTTAAAGATGGCCTGGAAGATTTGTAAATATGCTTCCTATGCTTTCGGCGTTCCCATTCCGATTAACCAGCCGGGGGTAGGAGCCAATGCCTTTGCCCATGAATCCGGGATTCATGCCGACGGTGCGTTAAAGGACAGGCGTAATTATGAACTTTATGATTTTGAGGAACTGGGCCGCGGGGAGCCGGAGATAATTGAAACCGGCAGAAAGATTACTGCCGGAGAATATTCCGGGATCAAAGGTTTTCGCAACGTTTATGAAAAACTAGAGGTGGCTTTTAAGGATGATGCGGAGGCTACGCGTATATTGGAGTTGGTTAGATATGCCAATGTGCATAATCAGAAGCCGCTGGTTGATGACGAGTTAAACTTTATCGCTAAATATCCGGATATTGCGCATAAGATATTTACGATGACGCCGTAAGGAATCCAGGTTAATCCTAAGGAAAAGATGAATATAGTTTTGGTGGGTATGCAATGGGGAGATGAGGGCAAGGGTAAAGTAATTGATATTCTTTCCCGGAAAGTAGATTATATCGTGCGCTACCAGGGCGGTAATAACGCCGGCCACACCGTAGTGGTAGGTAAACGGCAGTATATATTTCATCTTATTCCTTCGGGGATATTACATCCGGGTAAAATTTGCTGTATCGGTAACGGGGTAGTGATTGACCCGGGGGTACTTTTGGGCGAGCTGAATGACCTGCGTAATAATGGTATTGATTTTAGCCGGCGTTTTAAAGTCTCCACTTTAGCGCATTTAATTATGCCGTACCATAAGAATTTGGATCAGTTGCGCGAGAGGCGAAGAAAGAATAAAATCGGTACTACCGGCAGAGGTATCGGCCCTTGTTATGCGGATAAGATCAATCGCTGCGGCATCCGCATGATTGACCTATTGAATCCCGGCCTTTTTAAAGATAAACTTAAGGATAACCTTAAAGAAAAAAATGAGATTTTTAAAAAAGTTTATCAGCATCCGGGATTTAGCTTTCAAAAGATCTACGCGGAGTATCTTGGTTACGGTAAATTATTCGCTCCTTATATTTGTAATACCGCAGCCTTATTAAATAAGGCTGTTCGGGAAAAAAAAGATATTTTATTGGAAGGGGCTCAGGGGACATTCCTGGATATTGATTTTGGGACCTATCCTTTTGTTACTTCTTCTTCGACGATCTCCGGAGGCTCCTGCATCGGTACCGGGATATCCCCGGATAAGATCAATAAAATTATCGGTGTTTGCAAGGCTTATACTACGCGGGTCGGCGAAGGCCCTTTTCCTACGGAGTTTGCCGCGGAGTTTGGTAAGATTATGCGCGATAAAGGAAATGAGTTTGGCGCAACCACCGGCCGGCCGCGCCGGTGTGGTTGGTTTGATGCCGTAATTGCTAAAGAATCGGTGATGCTTAATGGTATTAGCGAGCTGGCAATTATGAAGATGGATGTGCTTGACGGGTTAGACAAAGTAAAGATTTGCACTTCCTATAAATATAAGGGTAAAATCTTTAGAGAATTTCCCGGTGATTTAACGGTATTGAGTAAGGCTGTTCCGGTTTATAAGCAGATGCCGGGTTGGCCAAATCAGGGCAATAAGCCAAGATCTTTTAAGCAGTTACATCCCAATGCCCGGGCATATTTATTAGAACTACAAAAATTGTTGGGAGTTAAAATCACCATGGTTTCTATAGGCAGCGCTAGAGAAGATACCATTTTTATCTAAGTGCTTGAGGATAAAACACTTGACTAATAAAATGGGTTATGTTATATTTAAACTTCAATCGGAACAGGCCAAAAACTTGTATAGAGGCCTGGCAATAGTTAAAGCCAAGGAGAGGAAAAATGATGAATAATTTTCTTAAATTTGCGTTGCTTTTATTTATAACTTTTAATTTAGCGGGTTGTACGTTTATTTTTCAAGCCGGTAAATCCTCTGATGCTCAAAAAATCCAAGAGTTAAGTACTCAACTGGATGATCTTGCTCGTTCCAAACTCTTGTTGGAAGAGAAGCTTAGCCAGGAGATAAATGATAAACAGATTAAACTTCAGATGATGGAGAAGGGGCTGGTGATTACCGTCGTCGGAGACCTTTTATTTGATTCCGGGAAAGCCAAGATTAGGCCTGAGGCGTTTGGCTTGCTCACTAAGGTGTCCAGGATATTAAAAGATAATATGGCGCAGTTTAGTGTAGGTATAGAAGGCCATACGGATAATATCCCGATTAAACGAAGCGGCTGGAAGACCAATTGGGAGCTTTCTTCTGCGCGCGCCTTGAGTGTTTTACATTATTTAGCCAATGATCAGGGAATATCACCGGAGCGCCTGTCGGCGATTGGGTATGGTGAATATCGCCCGGTGGCTTCGAATGAGACTAAAGATGGCCGCGAACAAAATCGCAGGGTAGAGATAGTGATCTTGCCGAACATTACTAAGGTTAAGGGTGATTCTACGGGTGCTTATGAATTAAAAGAACCCCGCGAGAATCTTAAGTAAGTTAAAGCGCGAAATGGAAAATTTAGTTAAGAAAATGGATGAGGCTTTAAAAAATCGCGTCGTAATAATTTTAGCGGTATTCTCGGCAGTATTCTTTTTTGGTACGCTTAGTTCTTGCAATAGCGCGATACGCCAGAAGGCTGCGCGCGATAAAGAGATGGCTGCGCGCCTGGCTCTGGAGGAGAGGACAAGTAAGTATGTGCAAGAGAAATCAGCTTTAGAGGAAAGAGCCAAGGCTAAAGAGAATGAGACAGAGGAGTTAAAAGTGGCTCTGGATGCGACTAAAAAAGCTTTACTTCAGAATCAGCTGGTAAACGTGAGTTTAAAAGAAGAGCTGCAGAAGGAAACTAAACTTAAAGAAACACTGGAAGAGGATTTAAAGCAGGCTTTGGCAAATGGTAAAAAGTTTAAGAAGTGAAATAGAGGGGAGGCAAAAGAAAATGAAGATATTAAAAAAATCAAAAGAAGCATTGATGAAAACCATTTCTAAAGCAAAGTCTAAATTTAAGTTTGGATTAAAAAAGAAATCACCTCCGCAGAGAGTTTTAGATAAGCAGCCGCCCAAAGAGATGCGTAGCTTTTATGAAACAGCTATCGTGAATACAAAATTTTCTCACTCCGAGAATACTTATTTTGCCCCGGTTAGGCCGCAGGATCTCCCTGCTTTTTATGATTTTTTTAATATCTTCATTTTCTT
>JAHIKK010000072.1 GCA_018897555.1 Candidatus Omnitrophota bacterium | reverse complement strand
GCAGGATTACTCCCGCCGTCCTCTCACACCACTGTACGTACGGTTCCGTATACAGCGGTTTCTGTCATCTTCTGCTCTTTAGCCTCAATGCCTGCGCCATTTAACCGCCCATTCATAACTCAGGGATTCCGTCCCTTACTTTTGATTGTGGCTTCCTTGCGGAACTTCTGGTCATGGCTTCAGAATTTTAGCTCAGCTTCTTATAACAGATTCAGCCCTTCATCATCTTGCGACAATTACTATGGCTTCTGCTGACTTCTGCTGTTCATCCCATCACCTTACGATAATAGTAGCCTTACGGCAAACAAGCAGACCTCCCCGGGTAATGCGCACTTACCTTCCCGCTTATGCCCGCCACATCTACGTCCACGCTTTCCGGATAGGATTTGGGCTTTAGAGATATATGACTCCTCACCCAGCATGTCCGCCTCTATGTGATTCCTGTTCGTCGAGCAATAAATAAGGGCAACCTTTATTAAGGGTTGCCCTTATCCCTGAAGAATCTCAATTGAAACTATCAAGCATACTCAATGGTACGTGACTTTATTATATAGTATTCATTATACTTAGGATAATATGCTCGTAAATGTTCCCGTAGCTCACTCAATGCTCTTTGACCTAATCCTGATGGTCTATTAATATAGGCATAAGTAATCAATGAACCAAGCCCCGGAAAAGTTAAGCGGGAAATACTGCCTATTTCGCCCAAGGAAATGGTAATTATATTTTTAGATTTATTTTCTATCGTAAACCTCATAAGCCTATGAAGATCTTCTGCTTTATTGGCTTTAACTGCAATTTTAACTAAATTAGCACCGCTTTTTTTCGCTTTATTGAGAATATCCTTTAGCATTTTATCATTCGGCGTCATCTTAAAATTGTGCCAAGATACAATGGCTACTTTCTTATTTTTTCTTGCAATCTTTATAACTTTCGACAGAATCGGTGATCTTAATTCTATATCAATAGCATCAACTAATGGCATACATTCTTTAAATATATTTAGTTTTAACTCATTAGAAATATCTTTTTGTCCGCCTTCCTCTTTACTACGAACTGTTAAAATTAAAGGGGCCCCGATTTTTCTACTTGTTTTAACAATATTCCCTACATAAAGAGGATCTGTTTTCTTGAATTCATCTACTCTAATTTCAAGTATATCAACAAAAGCAGATTTAATCAGCTTACTATCTTCCCGATCATTAATAGCTATAGCTATTCTCGGAATCTTACCTAATTCTGTTTTCCCTATTTTTATCATTTTGAGATTAAAATAAACAATATTTTTCCCTTTTATAAGGATATAATATTTTTATTAACATTGCAATGCTACTATTCGATACGTGGATTTTATCAATTTTGAGGTTTTTTATATAGATTCAGCCCAGGTATATAGTTTAACTAATGGAACAAAAAAGTCAAGAATAATATTGACTAGAAAATTGCCTAAAAGGGTTGAACTGGATAAAAACAAAACCATCCCGGCTCTTTTACTACTTCAATTCCGGCAGGGACAATTCATCCAACACCCAATCAATATTTAAATCTAACCCTCTATCCTTATTCTGCTGCTCGATGCCCTTTAAATGTTGCTTCATCAGCTCAATTAGCTTTGGCCGCATTTGCGGGTCAACTGCCGCGGCGCGGGGAGTCATCTCATCCAAGGCCGGGATTTTATCTTCAAGAAATATAGTATAATGCCGCTTGTAGAATTTTTGCATAAGCTCGCGCTCTACTTCTGGCGGGATGCCTTTAGTATCACTCTTCTCTTTATTTGAAATTATCTCCCGAGCATAACCTTTATAATCAATCTCCATTTTCCCGGCCTGCTGTTTGGCTAGATCCACCACCACTTCATTCTGTAACAAAAGATTCTCTCCGAAAAACTTCTTAACCATTCTTTTAGCAAAGGAATGTTTTTGCTTAGTAAAGGCCTCTACAATGAGTTTATCCGGAAAAAGGCTGATATTTCCTACGGTGCCCACGCCTTCATCCTTTTCCTGCCCATGCCGAAAATGCGCCGGCATATTTTTTTCTAAGGCTTTGGATTGGCCGCGGCGCAACCAACTGTAATAATACACCCCCGGGAGATCCTGCTCGTCCGGATGCCTTTCACGCTGCTCAAAATCCGGATTTTTATCCAGGATTGCCTTAATCTCCCCATAATTCCCCTTAATTTTATATATTGCCCGGCATTGATGCAGATCCATCCTCTTCAATACCGCAATACTTCTCTCACGGCTTAAATCATAAATCAGGCTGCCAAATACGCCGAAGTTCTCTGAAAGGTAATCTTTTATTACTAGTTCCTTGTGTTTGCGGTTTTCTTTCCTAAACGCATCGCGTAAACTATCCATAAACTCGGCAAACGCAGAATCCGAAAGCTCTACACCATTATTAGCGATGCGGCTAAAATAAGGGTAGTGCGCCAGCCAGGTTAACATCCGCGTCCAACGCACTGACCTTGCGGCAGTGGCGCGATCAATTAATACGAAATTCCCTTTTTCCGGCTCTAATAAATCAATACATTCCATGCTCTGATGATCCAATACTTTCTCTATTTCAATAACTGTAGCCCGACAACTAAAGCGGTACTCCATCATAATACGTTCGTCATTATTAAGGCCAACCCATCCTTGCGTCTGCCACTTCTGGGCTAAAGTGCGGCCGTCGGCATCGCGCTTGACAAAGAACAGATAATACACCGCTGCGCCCTCTGCCGTTCCAACATCCTCTTCTGATATACCGCTGGCAAAACGCATATGTTCAACCATCTCTTCAAATTCACGGTAGTTATAGGAAGACTTAAGGTAATCAAGCTTTTTGCGCACCAACCCTTCATCTACCTTCAGCCATAAATCGTATCCTGTCACGCCAAAGGGAAAGTAGCCGCAAGACGGGATACAGTGTATCTTGCTCCCGCGCTCTGAGCCACAACAGGCCGGGCAGATTATCTTTTCCAAAGCCGGGCAGATTCCCCGCGGCTTCCTGCCACAGATAGCGCACTTTAGAACTGTTTTATCCATAGATATGAAGTCTATTTCTTTTTTCCATGTAACGATTTTTTAAATTTCTTCTGCTTTTATCACTTCTGTCTCATCAGTTAAAGCTTTTAACTCAAGACTTTTTATCTCTGGCAATGATGCGCCAATAATCCCCTGCATATCTCCGTACATCCTGGCTGTACTAGTAATCACTTTCTTAATCTGCTGCTCTCTCTTAGCCCAAAGTTTCTCCTATGAATTCACGGCACCGTATTTATTCATTTTTCAGCAGTTTATTTTGAGGCTTTGCCAGATAATTATCCCGGCTTACAACCTTTTTCTTTGTTTCTTGCTCCAGTTTTTTTCGCGCCACTCCCGCGACATTGCCACCACGGCGAGAGACATCCTTATTTTCCTCAAAACCACTGGGATGTTCTACTTTAGTAATTTGAGTTGTGGACGCTTCGCCAAGCATAGAAAAAATAAGCTCAAGATCAGTCATATGATCCCTAAGATTCTGCCGCTTCAAACCTTTAAGTTTTTTGTATTGGCTCGGCGTCAGGCCAAAGGCGGCTTTGGATATCTCCGCGGTCAGAATTTCATATTCTTTGTTTTTTTCAACGCCGTGCTTCTTCCACTCATCAGTCAGCTCCTCGCGAATAGCAATTCCGCGTATCCGTTTTTCAATCCAATTGTCAGAATACCCTTTGAGCTTATAGAGCATCCTTGTTCGTTTGGTTGCCAGCTCCGGATTTTCAATTTCCTGCACGCGCTCATAACCTACTTTTGCCAGCCAACGCTTTAGTGGCTCAGCTTTTGGAGATGGAATAGATTGAACTATCCTAAACATTCCCTCTGTATTAGCGCAGTCAGTCTCATATTTCTTACCGTCAGAAGCCTCCAATTTCAGTTGTCTACAAATTGTAGATAACTGAAATCCATCGTCACTTTTTACACGAGCTTTCATAGCGTTCCAATAAACGCGTGGATTGTTACTATCTGTTAAAACCGCTATAACGTCCACGGCCGAAAACCACCATTCATTATTATAAATGATTTTTCGTATCCCTTGTCCTTTAAATACCGCTATTTTTGTATCCATATACTCTCCTCCTACGTTATTATTATTTTCATCCTGCTATAACAGACGCAAGAAAGCCTAAAATCTAACCAAAAATTTATCACTAACACACAAATCAAATGATGTTTATTTAAAAACAGCAGTACTTTGTTAAAAAATATTTTTCTTCCCGATTATTTTTAAAAACTGTCTTTATGTAACTTTTGAAAATACATAACTTACGTCATTTCAATGCGTTGCGTCAAAATTCTTGTTGATTTTCCTTCCTAACCCCT
>JAHIKK010000071.1 GCA_018897555.1 Candidatus Omnitrophota bacterium | reverse complement strand
TGTAGGAATATTGAAACCTTTTGACTTTATATCAAATATTTTACTATTTCTTTATTATTGTCAAATCATTTTACGGAAAAGTTAAACTTACGGTAAATGATGCCTCTGTGAACCACGATGACTATTTATACAATGCAAGGAAAAAGAGATAATTTATGGAAAAGGTTTTTGTGGATACCAGTGGTTGGGTGGCATTTTTTGTAGAGAATGATAGAAACCACAAAAAGGCAGTTTGTATCTTCGAGGATATTAAAAGCTCAAGGGCATCCATTTATACTTCAGACTATTGTATTGACGAAACTATCACTACTATTCTCTCAAGAGGCGGCCATAAACAATCTGTTTTAGCAGGTGAGGCACTTTCAGGAATTAAGAACCGGTAATTTTTCGCGCTTATTTTAAGGCATGGAATCGGCGAAAATTTAAAAAAGGCGGTAAAACGCGGAAAAAAAACATTTCGCGTTCTATTTTTTTGTGGTATAATACGGTGAGATATATAACCCATCCAAGAGAGGAGATTTAAAATGTTCGAAGAAAGTTATGAAAGGCTGGAGCGCAAGCGCAGGGCATTGATGAAGAAAATGGCCAAAATAGGCCCGGTGATCATGGCCAGCCCCTGTCATCTGCTGGTGCGCTGCGGTAATCCTATTTGTAAATGCAAGAAAGATCCACATGCGCGCCACCCGGCGCTGCATTTAAGCTGGAGTGAAAAGGAAAGTCATTCCACACAGTATGTTCCGGTAGGACTCAAGGAGGAAGTATTGACATGGATAGAAAATTATTGGCTGCTGAAAGAATACATAAAAGAGATAAGCTTGATCAGCCGGCAGATGGTGAGAATTTATGTAAAGAGCAAAAAGAGGAAGAAAATTTAGTTAAGATATTAGCGGCGACTGTGGGGCATTATTTTCCGGAGTTCAACGCGTGGTTAAAACAGATCAGTGATCCGCGGGAACAAGAAGCGATAGACTTTACAAGAGAGACACAGATATGGACAGGGATAATATTATTTTTGACGAAGAGAGGAGCGCGTAAAAAGATTAGCGATGAAATGAGGACGAAGGAATTTTGCGAGAATTTAAAGGCATTGAGCGGGCAGGAGAATTTAGAAAGAGTAGCGCATGGGGACGCGGTAAATTATGCTTACATGCGATTTAAGGAGGAAGAATTTGAATTGCTTCTGGTTAAAATGATGCGGCGATTATTAAGAGTGCGCGCGTTGGAGAAGTATCGGTTGTTAGGCAGGTATTATACAATTGCCATTGACGCGACAGGTGTATATAGTTTTGATTATAAGCATTGCGAGCAATGTTTAATGCGGGAAGATAAGAAAGGCAATAAGAAGTGGTATCATTTTAAACTGCAAGCCAGTTTAGTAACCTGGGATGGATTATGTTTGCCGATGGCGAGTGAGTGGATAGAAAATGAAGCTAAATTTAATAAGCAGGATTGTGAGATAAGAGCATTTTATAGATTAATAGAAAAGCTGCGTAAGTTATACCGGCAGTTACCGATGTGTATTCTGCTTGATGGATTATATGCGGGAGAACCGCAATTTAAAGCATTAGAAGAAAAGCGTATGGAATGGGTCGTAGTATTTAAAGAAGGGGCAATGCCGGAGGTATTTGACTGGACGATGAAATGGAAGGCTGAGTATGGATTGGAGAATGTATTAGTCAAAAAAGAAAGAAAGGAAATTGGAGTTAGGAATAAACGGACACATCAAGAGAGGTTAATGCGCAATAAACCGTGGCATCAAACCAGGATCGTAGAAAGAGAAAGGATTTATACCTGGATGCAGGGTATAAAACATTGGAATAATCAACGCCGGTATAACCTGCTTACGTGTAAGGAAAAGGAAGATGGACGGATAAATTGCGATTATATCTGGCTTGTAAGTAATGGGTTATTATTATGCCGGGAAACGGTGGAAGAGTTATCCGAGAAAGGAGGCCGATGCCGCTGGAAGCAGGAGAATGAAGGATTTAACACACAAAAAAATGGGGGGTATGGTTTGGAGCACTGTTATTGCCGCGATCCGTCGGCAATGAAAATCTGGAATCGCGTTTTAGAGATTGCCTATTTTATCAGTCAACTCATCACGCGGGGTTCTTTGGTTGCTAAAGAGATCTATGGCAGCGTAATAAATATTGCTCATCGGATGTTTGAGCATTTTAGATATTTTAATTTCAAGAAGACGTCTCTCCGGAGAAGAATTCAGATTAGATTAGGCTGGAATACTTCTTAGAATAAAAAGAGCTCCGAACTTCACCCCCCTAAAAGGCATTGTTCTAAGGAATAATTAAATTCCTGAAGGAGCTCTTTTGTTTCTATTTTATACCTATTTTCTATTTTTCTCAAAACTTTTTTTAATACAATTTTTTGTGGTTTAGGGATGGCCGGTTCTTAATTCCTGAATTACGGCCCAGGCAATTGCGAAAGATAAACAACTGTGGTATACTTTACTACTCTTTTAAATTATGCTTTTTAGAATGTTAATCCTGATTTTCAGATTGGTAAACACTGTCCTAAAATGGCTTTAAGATGAAGGTATTGTCGAAATTTTTAATATTTATTTTAGCTCAAACCATTATCTTCGGTAATGGCCAAATAGCGGAATCTTCTTCTGCTAAGAGCAGAGAACTGGCTTTGGGCAAGACAACTCTTTCACCGTGTTTAACTCTAACGGATAAAGAATTCAAGGTCTTATTTAATACCCAAACAGGTGCTGATAGTGGTCTTGTTCCTGTTTTGTCCCGGAGATATGACCGTCTTACACAGGATGAAATTGACTACGCAAAAAACTTGTTGATAAGGGATATTTATTTAGCCAGAAGAATCCATCCTGTTTATTTGGCCGGCGACAACATTGAAACGCTGGAGGATGTTGTCACCTATCTATCTAAATATAACCATTATACCTGGCAATCCTTGCCGCAGCAACGTCGTGAGAAATTTTTGAAGGTTATAGAAATTTTGCAAAAATATGTGCCAAGTTTTATACGAAGGAGGTATCCCGACACAGCAATAAGTAGCATAAATATTGGCGGCAGTTTAGTAGAATTTTGGTCGAGTTATCCTCTGGAGAAAAACATGCCTTATGGGGAAGATTTGGATGTATATGTAGTTTGTGATACTTTGA
>JAHIKK010000121.1 GCA_018897555.1 Candidatus Omnitrophota bacterium | reverse complement strand
AAGAACGATTACCCCTGTTAACTCACCGATTACAAAATGTTTTGGATTTGACAACTATTATAAGGAGTGATAAACTAATATGCCTCAAGCTAAACTTCAAAAAAGGATATGGTTATGCCAATCATGGCACGTTTGTTGCGCAAGCAAGCAAGCAAGCAAGCAAGCAAGCAAGCAAGGTAAGTTTTACTCACATTTTTGTAATTTTAGCCCAGGTATCAAATAGTGATATCTGGGCATTTGTATTTTTAGGGAGTAAATAATATGGACCCCGATCAAGAAAAAGATTTTCTGGATAGCATAGTTGATAGTGTAATTGCATTAGACAAAGAGGGAAAGATAAGAGAACTAAATCAGGCAACCCTTAATCTTTTAGGTTATAAAAAGAAAGAAGACCTCATAACACTTCCTTTTGAGAAAATCTGCAAGAATTTTTCCTTGAAAGACTTACGGAATAAGATTCCTTTAGCAGAGCAGGAGCTAATGTATTTAAATAAAGAGGGAAAAGAAATTCCGGCAAGTGTAAATATTTCTATGAGAGCCTCATATCCGGATGATACTGTTTTTATGGCCAGGGATATCAGTAAAATTAAAGAGTTGGTTGATGAATTGACTCGCTCTCAGGAAGGACTCAAGACCTCTTATACAGAACTAAAGGTGAGTAAAGATGATTTGGTGCGTTCTGAGAAACTTGCCTATACCGGCCGCATAGCCGCAAGCATTGCCCATGAGATAAGAAATCCCCTGACCAATGTTTCTATGTCCGTCCAACAACTCAAAAAAGGTAACAAGATAAAGCAAGAGGGTTTTAAACATGTTGATATCGTTGAGAGAAACATAGAAAGGATTAATTATCTGATTACGGAATTATTAAACTGTGCCCGGCCAGCTAAACTTAATCTAAAGCCTTATGATATCCACAAGGTCTTGAAGGATGTTTTGGAATCTAATAAAGCCAAGATTGACCTCCAAAAGATAAAAGTAACTAAAAACTTTTCCTCTAAATTACCTGTATTAAAAATTGATAGAGAACAGATAGAACGTGCCTTCTTGAACTTAATTACCAACGCTATTGAAGCTATGCCCCGTGGCGGCAACTTAACTATTATTACCGAACTAAATGGAAATTTTTTCCGGGTAAAGATTCATGATACTGGCAAAGGCATCCCTGAGAAAGATATTATCAAGATATTTGACCCCTTCTTTAGCACCAAACCTCAAGGTGTGGGTTTGGGATTGTCCATATGCTATGGAATTATTGTCAGCCATGGGGGTACTATAGAGGTTGAAAGTAAGTCAAGAATTGACTCTACCTTTACTGTTTCTTTGCCAACCGAACAGAGATTGACACAGACACACACACACAGAGAGAGAGTAAAATGACGGGTGGAAGTTTATGGCAGAGATAAGATGGGATATTAAAAGAAGCGCAGACATATATAGACAAATATTAGATGCCCGATTAAAGTTCTGGATTTCTACTGGTAAGATAAAACCTGGTGAGGTGGTTGTCTGGCGCAGTGGCTTTTCGGGTTGGCGCAGACCTGAAGAACTTGAGGAGCTTATACCCTATTTTAGGCGCTATGAGAAAGGCCAATTAAGAAAGCTCAAAAGAAGGAAACTGGCAAGAAAGGCCTTACCTGAAAAAACCCAGATAAAAAATATTTTAATCATAGACGATGAAAAGGATTTATGCCAGCTTTTAGGGGATACCTTAAGCTCTCGTGGCTATAATGTTGAGTCTGCCAATACCAGGAGGGAGGCAATGAGTAGTTTAAAAAGCCGCTTGCCTGATCTGGTATTTTTAGATTTAAAATTACCTGATGGCGATGGATTGAGACTTTTATCTTGCATCAAAAAGATCAATCCCTCTACAGCAGTAAACATAATCTCTGCCTATGGTACTGAAGAAGTTAGAGACGAGGCGAAGAAATTGGGGGCTTATGGTTTTATAGACAAGCCCTTTAGTGAAGAGACTATATTAAGGAGTATAAGAGAACTTCGTAAGATGGGAATAAGTTAAAATGGAAAGAATTCTGGTTATAGATGATGATAAGGACCTACGCTTTAACCTTTCAAGTATCTTAAAGGATGAAGGCTATGATGTCATTGCTGTAGGAGATGGAAGAGAAGCGCTTAAGGCAGTGCAAAATAATTCCCCTAATTTAGCCTTGTTAGATATTCGGCTGCCCAGTATGAATGGGATGGAGATTTTGGAGAAGTTAAAAAGGATTGATAAAGACTTGATTATAATTATGCTTACTGCCTATGCAGAGGTAAAAGATGCAGTAAAAGCCATGAAATTAGGCGCATTTGACTATATTACCAAGCCATTTGATAATGAAGAGCTAATCTTGATTATCAAAAGGGCCTTACAGACCCAGTATCTAAGCAGAGAAGTGGAAGAATTACGCAGAAAGTTAGGTGAGAAAAAACCAATTGAAGAGATAATGGGAGAAAGCCCTCAGATAAAACAGGTCTTAAAACAGGTTGAGACTATTGCTCCTACGAATATGACAGTAATAATTCAGGGTGCAAGCGGAACAGGTAAAGAGCTAATTGCACAACTTATCCATCAAAAGAGCCTGCGTAAAGATAAGCCTTTTATGGCCATAGATTGCGGCGCAATTCCAGAGACCTTGGTGGAATCCGAACTCTTTGGATATGAAAGAGGCGCTTTT
>JAHIKK010000070.1 GCA_018897555.1 Candidatus Omnitrophota bacterium | reverse complement strand
ATCTACAGGCAGCTTTTCTGGATGTGAAGCTTAGATATTTACCTTTATGGATTGTAAGGAGAAAAGCAATTGCAGAGAAATATAGAGTTGCTTTGTCTGACATTAGTGATTTATTGCTGCCCCATTATAATAAAACTGGTTTTGAGCATGTTTATCAGAATTATACGCTTCGTTCAAAGCAAGGCAATGATTTTTCAGAATTTTTAAAAGCTAATGGTGTAGAAGTCTTGACTCAATTTAGAAAACCATACTATAAACATAAAAATTTAAATTTGGTTGATCGCGGCTTTCCTGAGACTGAGGCAATAAGCAGGGAAGTTTGTTCTTTGCCAATGAACGCGGAGATTTCTGATGCGGAAATAGATTATGTTATTTCCGTAGTGAGGAAATTTTATAAGAAATGAAAAAACTTTCATTAATAACTGAAACTTTTACCGAGTCGGTCATTCGGGAGATGACGCGGATATGCGATGCTGTTAAGGGTTATAATTTATCTCAGGGTTTTCCGGATTTTCCCGCGGAAGAGATAATTAAAAAAGCTGCTATAAACGCGATAACTAAAGATTATAATCAGTATCCGGTTACTTTTGGTGAGCCAAATTTACGTTTAGCAATAGCGGATAAGTTTCTTTGGTATAATGGGGTAAAAATTAACCCTGATACTGATATTACCGTAACTTGCGGAGCAACTGAAGCAATGATTGCTACTTTAAAGGCGGTAATTAATCCCGGTGATGAAGTTATTATTTTTGAGCCATTTTATGAAAATTATGGGCCTGATGCGATACTCTCCGGAGCAAAGCCTAGATATGTTACTTTATATTCTCCTGATTGGCATTATAATCCTAAAGAATTACGCTCGGCTTTTAACTCGAAAACTAAGGCAATTATAATTAACACGCCGAATAATCCTACCGGGAAAGTGTTTTCAAAACAGGAGTTACAAGAAATAGCAGAATTATGTATGCGTTGGGACTGTTTGGCGATTACTGATGAGATTTATGAACATATAATTTATGATGGTGCAAAACATATTTCTATCGCTGCGTTACCGGGAATGCGTAATCGGAGCATAACAATAAATTCTATTTCTAAGACATATTCTGTAACTGGATGGCGGGTAGGATGGGCAATTGCATCTACTGATATAACCTCAAGGATACGCAAGGTGCATGATTTTCTTACTGTAGGAGCTCCTACTCCGTTTCAAGAAGCTGCCGCGTTTGCTTTACGGTTGCCAAAAAGTTATTATGAAAAACTGCAAAAACGATATGTTGATTCTCGAAAGTTTTTATATGATCTTTTGCTGGAAACTGGATTTGGCCCGTGTTTTCCTAAAGGGGCCTATTATATTATTGCAGAGATCGAGAGCTTAAAACGCAAATTAAAAGTGCGTGATGATTTTTCTTTTAGCCGTAAGCTGATCGAGCTTACGCGCGTGGCGACAGTTCCGGGTTCTTCATTTTATGCAGATAAGCGTAAAGGGCGTAATCAGGTACGTTTTTGTTTTTGTAAGTGCAAAGATACTCTTCTAAAAGTAAGTAAAGGATTGCGCAAATTAAAGAAATTATAGGAAACCAAATAATGCCTGAAGTAGAAACTTATAATTCTGTTACAGAAACACCTGATACTAAAGCTACGTTAGAGCAATTAGAGCGTATGTATTCTCGTTATCGTTTTGCTTTAGATTTTTGTGTGGGGAAAGATGTTTTGGAAGTTGCCTGTGGCGCTGGCCAGGGATTAGGGTATATTTCAAGAATTGCAAAAATGGTGGTGGGAGGGGATGTTGATGAAAAAATTCTTGATTTTGCGCGTAAAAGCTATAGTGGAAATAAAAAGATTGAAATTCAAAAGATAGATGCTCAAGATTTACTTTTCGAAAAAGAGAGCTTTGATGTAGTTATTTTATACGAGGCGATTTATTATCTTTCTTCTCCGGGGAAATTTATCAATGAAGCATTGAGGGTTTTAAAAAAACAAGGCAAACTTATTATTTGCACAGTCAATAAAGAATGGCCTGATTTTAACCCGAGTCCATATAGCTATAAATATTTCTCAGCTTTAGAATTATCCGGCATGCTTAAAGATAATGGTTTTGTAGATGTGGCACTTTACGGTGGTAGCCGGGTAAACGCGGAAGGATTGAAAAGTAAAATTATCTCTTTTATTAAACGGGCGGCTGTATTTTTTAATCTTATGCCTAAAACTATGAAAGGAAAACAGTTTTTTAAAAGAATGTTTTTCGGGAAACTTTATCCTCTGCCTGCGGAGATCCAGGAAGGTATGGCAGCATATGAAGAGCCAGTGCACTTACCCTTAAATGCCCAAAGCAGTATTTATAAAATTATTTACGCTGTGGCGTGCAAGAAATAATCGTATCAACTAATTGCTAAAACTATATTTTGCTATATAATATCAGGCTATGAACCTAAAAGAGTTAATTCTTAAGTTCCGGCGTTTAATTATCGCAGTCATCCATTTAGCTTTGATAATTTGCGCCTATATACTTGCTTTTTACCTGCGTTTTGATTTTAAAATTAATAGCAGTGATTGGCAGGTGATTGTCAAAACTCTCCCTATCATTGTCTGCATTAAAATGGTTATCCTTGGATATTTTGGCCTTTATTCCGGTTTGTGGAAATATGCCGGCATAGATGATATCTGGAGAATACTTAAGGCGCACGTTTTAGTCTTGTTATGTTTTATTCCCGCAGTTGCTTATGTCCATACTTTTGCCGGTTTTCCGCGTTCAATTTTTGCTTTGGATTTTATCTTAAGTTTTTGTTTTATAGCGGGCATTCGTTTTACTAACCGGTTAATTAGGGAGAAATTTCGGCCTGAATATAAAGCTAAACGTAAAAAGGCCTTAATTGTCGGCGCGGGTGAAGCTGGGGTGATGGTCTTAAGAGAAAGCCGCCTTAACCCTAAAACTAATATAGAGATAGTGGGTTTTATCGATGATGACCGAAGAAAAAGAAATCTCCGTATCCAAGGAGTAAGTATTTTAGGGGCTTGCAGTGATATTCCCTCTATGGTTGAAGAATATGGTATTGAGGAGATTATTGTTGCTATCCCTTCGGCTAAGGGTGAAGAAATAAGAAGCATTATTTCACACTGCAAGATTCCTTCTATTAAGTTCAGGATTGTTCCGGGCTTACAAAAGATAATCAGCGGAGACCTGGAGGTTAAGCCTCGCGAAATAAGGCCGGAAGATCTTTTGGGTAGAGAGACCGTTACGATTAATGAAAAAGAGGTTAAGGATTATTTATTTGAAAAGGTAGTTTTAGTTACCGGAGCCGGTGGGTCGATAGGATCGGCTTTATGCAGGCAGATAGTGAATTTTAATCCCAAAGAAATTTTGTTATTTGATCATAACGAAAACGATGTTTATTATTTGGGGATTGAGTTTTTGACAAAATACCGGCATATTAAATTTAGAACGATAATTGGGGATATAAGAGATGTAGGCTTATTAAAGAGTGTTTTTTCAAATAAATAATCCTT
>JAHIKK010000069.1 GCA_018897555.1 Candidatus Omnitrophota bacterium | reverse complement strand
TAGGGGACGCGTCTATTTTTCTTGCTTTAAGTTTTGGAAAAATAGAAACGTCCCCTGTTCCTTATTTTATTTGCATCCTGGTATTCTAAAGGCGTTGTGTAAGATTGCAGGAAAGGCAGAAGAATTGGAGAAATTAACAGGAACTTTGCTTGTTGATAATAGTAAGATTAGGAATTTGCTTGGGTGGAAGGCGCCGTTTACGATGGAAGAGGGGATTAGAGAGACGGTTAGATCCCCGCTTGCGCGGGGATGACAACTTGTGGGTTTTGAAAAATAAATGTTAGATTTTAACCTTTTCTGCGTCTGTTGTAGTGGGTGGAAGTAATAATAACGTAGGAAAAGGAGGGGGATATGGAGATAAAAATAGCGGTATTTAGAGGGGAAAAGATACGCAAAACCATTCATAATAACGAGTGGTGGTTTGTGGTTAATGATGTTGTGGCGGTGCTTACGGATTCGGTGCAGCCCGATGGGTACATAAAGGATATGCGCAGAAGGGACCTGAAGCTGTCCAAGGGGTGGGGGCAAATTGCCGCCCCCCTTCTAATTAACAGAATCATAGAATCATAGACAGTGTATCTAAAATATTGAAATTCAAAGAGATGTAGAACAAATACTTGGGTTCAAGCTACTGATGCAACACCTTAATTTGCTATAATGACAGGAGAAAAGTTTTTTTAAAAAACATGTTGTATTTTTAATACAACATGTTATACTTTGTTTGGGAGTTGTAAGTTATCTACAACAGCAATAGTGCTTGTTTAAAGTAAATAGAAACAAAGAATAAGGAGGTGGACAAGATGAATACTTTTGGTGAATTATTTAAAGTTAAGAGAATTGCTTTGGGTAAGACACTAAGACAGTTTTGCTTGGAACATCAGCTTGACCCTGGGAATGTTAGCAAATTAGAAAGAGGGAAGCTTCCTCCACCGATTTCTGAAGAAAAATTAAAAGAATACGCGCTATATTTAAATATTAAAATTAAAAGTGATGAATGGCAGGTTTTTAAAGATTCGGCTGCTATTAGCTCAGGGAAAATTCCTGAAGATTTAAAAGAAGAAGATTTGCTTGCGAGACTCCCTATTTTTTTTAGAACATTAAGAGACAAGAAGTTTACGGAAGAAGAATTAAGGGATCTAATAGAGAAGATTAAGGAATCATAAGATAATGCAATTTTCGCCGATAATTAAAACAGAAATCATAAGAAATCATAGACAGTGTATCTAAAGTATTGAAATATAAAGAGATGCAAAACAAATATTTGGGTGGAAGTCAACGTGGACGCTGGAAGAGGGGATTAGGGGGGTAAAGGGATATGGTAAAACGAATTTTTGATTTAATCTTGGCTTTGATTTTGATGGTTCTATTAAGCATTCCGATGCTGGTTATTGCCGTATGGATTAAGTTAATGTCTAAGGGGCCGGCTGTATTCTGGACTGATCGGGTGGGTGTGAATAATGGTATTTTTAAGATGGCTAAATTTAGGACGATGAAATTAGATACGCCTCAGGTAGCCACTCACTTAATGGAAGATCCTGAAAGATATTTAATTCCCGGAGGAGAGTTTTTGCGCAAATATAGTCTTGATGAACTGCCGCAATTATTTAACGTTTTAAAGGGGGATATGAGTTTTGTCGGACCGCGGCCGGCATTGTTTAACCAGGATGATTTGATAACGTTACGCACTAATAAAAATATCCATAAACTTGTTCCCGGAGTTACGGGATGGGCTCAGGTAAATGGAAGAGATGATTTAGAGATTCCAGTAAAGGTTTCTTTCGATGAGTATTACTTCAATCACCGCTCCTTCGCCTTTGATCTTTATATTATCCTTTTGACTGTGATAAAGGTTGTGAAAAGGGAAGGGGTTAGGCATTAAAAACTAGGGGACGCGTCTATTTTTCTTGAGCCTAGCGCTACTAGAAAAATAGAAACGTCCCCTTATTATTGCAATTGCTAAAACTGTATTTTGGTATATAATATTAGGCTATGAACCTAAAAGAGTTAATTCTTAAGTCACGGCGTTTATTTATCATAGCTATCCATTTAGCCTTGGTGATTTGCGCCTATATGCTTGCTTTTTATCTGCGTTTTGATTTTAAAATTGATAGCAGCAATTGGCAGGTAATTATCAAAACTCTTCCTATCTTTGTCTGCATTAAATTGATTATTCTTGGATATTTTGGGCTTTATTCCGGTTTATGGAGGTATGCCAGCATAGATGATATCTGGAGAATTTTTATGGCGCATGTTTTGGCCTCGCTCTGTTTTATTCCCGCAGTTGCTTTTTTCCATACCTTTGCGGGTTTTCCGCGTTCAATTCTTGTTTTGGATTTTATTTTAAGTTTTTGTTTTATAGCGGGCATTCGTTTTGCTAACCGGTTAGTTAGGGAGAAATTCCGGCCTGAACATAGAACTAAGCGTAAAAAGGCCTTAATTGTAGGAGCAGGTGAAGCAGGGGTGATGGTCTTAAGAGAAAGCCGATTTAACCTCAGAACTAATATAGAGATAGTTGGTTTTATTGATGATGACCGAAGAAAAAGAAACCTACGTATTCAAGGAGTAAGTATTTTAGGGGCTTGTAGCGATATTCCTTCTATTGTTGAGGAATATGGCGTTGAGGAGATTATTATTGCTATCCCCTCGGCTAAGGGTGAAGAGATAAGAAGCATTATTTCGCACTGTAAGATTCCTTCTATTAAGTTCAGGATTGTTCCGGGCTTACAGAAGATAATCAGCGGAGATTTGGAGGTTAAGCCTCGCGAAATAAGGCCGGAAGACCTTTTAGGTAGAGAGACAGTTACGATTAATGAAAAAGAGATTAAAGATTATTTATTTGAAAAAGTAGTTTTAGTTACCGGAGCCGGCGGGTCAATAGGATCGGCTTTATGCAGACAGATTGTGAATTTTAGCCCTAAAGAGATTTTGCTATTTGACCATAATGAAAACGATGTTTATTATTTGGGGATTGAGTTTTTGACAAAATACCGGCATATTAAATTTAGAACGATAATTGGGGATATAAGAGATGTAGGCTTATTAAAGAGTGTTTTTTCTCTTTATAAGCCGGAGATTATTTTTCACGCGGCTGCGCATAAACATGTTCCGTTGATGGAAGAGAATCCCGCGGCGGCGGTTAAGAATAATATTATTGGCAGCCGAAACTTGATCTACGCGGCGAACCATTACAAAGTTGAGAGGTTTATTTTTATATCTACGGATAAGGCGGTAAATCCGACGAGTGTCATGGGGATGACTAAAAGAATTGTGGAGATGATCTTACAGTCTAAAGCTAAAATCAGCAGGACTAAGTATATGGCGGTTAGATTTGGTAATGTTTTAGGCTCGGATGGAAGCGTGATTCCGTTGTTCAAGAGGCAAATTGAGGAAGGCGGCCCTTTAACGATAACCCACCCGGAAGTTAAAAGGTATTTTATGAGTATTAATGAGGCAAGCCAGCTTGTTTTGCAGGCGGGGAGTATGGGCAAAGCCGGAGAGATTTTTATTTTAGATATGGGGGAGCAGATAAAGATTCTGGATTTAGCAAAAGAAATGATTATTCTTTATGGCTTAAAGCCTGATGAGGATATAAAAATAGAGTATATTGGATTGCGGCCCGGTGAGAAGCTTTTTGAGGAGACATTGCTAGATACGGAAAAGGATAAGGCAACTAAGGCGGATAAGATTTATATCGCGGAACTGGATGCTTTTGACTCGGGGATTTTGAGGAAAAGAATAAAGGATTTAGAAAAGGCGGTTAAGGTTATGGATAGCGTGACAATAGTTAAGAAGCTACAAGAGATCATAAGAATATGAAGTTAAGAGTGTTAAGATTCTTAGATGCGGCAGTTGAGTATGCGATTTACGGGGTGATATTTTTTATTCCCATTTCTATAACCATGATCGGGACTTTTGCGGGCATGGCAGTCGTATTTTTTTTGATTAAAAAGATTTTATCCCCGGATTTCTCCAGTATAAAAGCTAATAAAATGTTGTTTTTATTTCTTTTGTTCTTTTTTATCTTTATGGACTTATCGCTGCTTAACAGCGGGCCGTTAGTTGGTAAAAGTTTGAAAACGCTCTTTATAAAATGGGGCCGGTTTCCTTTATTTCTTTGGGCAATAATTGATACATTTCAGGATACCAGACGCGTGGTTAAGGCAGTATATGTACTTTTGTTTAGCGCGACGTTGGTAGGGCTAACAGTTTTTACGCAGAAGTTCTTTGGATTTGAATTCCTACGGGGAAGAATTTTAGGGAGTTCTTCAATACCGAGCACAGGCCCTTTTAAGAATCAAAATGGCCTGGCGGCTTATTTGACTTGCGTTATTCCTGTTGTTTTAAGTTTTGGCCTATGGAAGTGGAAGAGAATTACTGTAAAAATATGTTTTCTTTTGATTACGGCCGTGTTTATTCTGTCTTCTTTTTGGACTTTTTGTCGAGGAGGGTGGTTAGGGCTTATAGCAGGTTTAATTTTTGTAATTTTGATAACTAATTATTATCGAATAAAAAAAATATTTTGGTTCATTTTTTGGACTATTGACCCTTGCAAAAGTAATAGTAATTATTTTACCCCCATGGCAGCTTGGAAGCCCGAATACAAGATCGCAAGAGCGTCTTGGATTTTTTAATCTTTCGAACAGATCGATGAAGAGATTTTTTAAGATCAAAAGTATCT
>JAHIKK010000068.1 GCA_018897555.1 Candidatus Omnitrophota bacterium | reverse complement strand
TGCCAAATAAGAAGTCTGCATACGGATATCAGCACAAAAACTGGCGAGCGAGTGATTATTTTTACGTTCGACCAGAATCTAGAAGAGACGTTTATTGTATAATTTTATTGACAAAAATATTTTCTCATATAGAATAAAGCTCGACAAAATTAAATAGGAAGACTAAGGCAAAGATCCCGAAGTTTTGGGATTGTTGCAAAGTAAGCCAACATCAAGTTTCTAAGTTTCTGCCATAAGCAGAAAACAGGAAACAATGTTGGCTTTTTTATTTGTATCTAACTGCTAAAGGAGGAAGAAAATATGGCTACACCGCTTGAAAAATGGGTTGAGGAACAGGCAAAACTTACCAAGCCGGATAAAATTTATTGGTGTGATGGTTCTGAAGAAGAAGCGCGCAGGCTTATCGTAATCGGAATGAAAGAAGAAAAAATCGGGGATGTGCCGATTTTCCAGGAACTTAATCAAAAAAGTTGGCCAAACGCCTATTACCATCGCAGCCATCCGACGGATGTAGCACGCACAGAGCATTTAACCTATGTATGCCATCCGGATAAAGAAGTCGCCGGGCCAAATAACAATTGGATGCATCCTGATGAAGCTAAAGAAAAAATGCGCAAACTTTCTGATGGCTGCATGAAGGGCAGGACGATGTATGTGCTCCCCTATATGATGGGGCATCCGGATTCGCCTTATGCAAAGGCCTGTATTCAGCTTACGGATGTGTCCTATGTTGCCGTGAGCATGCGTATTATGACGTGGATGAGTAAGAAAATCATCGAGAAAATCGGTACGCGTGAAGATTTTGTTAAAGGATTACATTCGGTTGGAGACTTTAACCCGGACAAGCGTTTTATTATGCATTTTCCTGACGAACACTTGGTTTGGAGTATTGGCTCAGGATATGGTGGCAACGCGCTTTTAGGAAAAAAATGTTTCTCTTTGCGCATTGCTTCTTGGCTTGGTTTTCAGGAAGGATGGCTTGCTGAACATATGGTCATCCTTGGAATAGAGGATCCTAAAGGCAGCGTAACCTATGTCACTGCCGCTTTGCCTTCTGCTTGCGGTAAGACTAATTTAGCTATGCTTGAGTCCGCGCTTCCTGGATATAAGGTATGGACTCTAGGCGATGATATTGCTTGGCTCAACGTTGGCCCCGATGGAAGGCTCTGGGCGATTAATCCGGAAGCAGGATTATTTGGCGTTGCTCCCGGAACTTCGATGAAGACTAATCCCAATATGCTTAAAACTCTTAAGGCTGCAAATTTTTATCCCACTCTTTTTACCAATACCGGTTTGGATGTAGACACAAATGAGCCGTGGTGGGAAGGATTGGATGGTGCTGCCCCAAAAAATATCATAGATTGGCAGGGTAAAATTTGGGATAGTTCCTCCGGCTCAAAGGCCGCGCATCCTAATTCCCGGTTTACTGTTTCTATTCATAATTCACCCACACTTTCTAAAGAATTCGATAATCCTAAAGGTGTGCCTATTTCGGCAATAATCTTAGGAGGTAGACGGACTCAGCTTGTTCCTCTTGTAACCGAATCTTTTAACTGGCAGAACGGTGTATATCTCGGCGCGCGAACCGGCTCAGAAACTACCGCAGCTGCAGCGCATCAAGTAGGCCAGCTTCGCCGGGATCCGATGGCAATGCTCCCGTTTTGTGGCTACAACATGGGTGATTATTTCCAGCATTGGTTAAATATTGGTAAAAAGCTTACTCATCCTCCTACGATATTCTCGGTTAACTGGTTCAGAGTTGATGATGAGGGTAAGTTTATTTGGCCGGGGTTCGGAGAGAATATCCGTGTATTAAAGTGGATAGTGGATAGAGTGCATAATCGCGTGAAGGCAAAACAAACGCCGTTAGGACTGATTTCAGAGGCGCAGGATTTAGAAACCGATGGCTTGGGTATTCCTAAAGAAAAAATGGCCAAACTTTTTGAGATTAATGCGGAGTCGTGGAAACAGGAACTACAGGATACAGAAAAGTTTCTGAATCAGTTTGGCAGCCGTACGCCTTTAGAAATTTGGCAGGAACACAAAAAGCTTGCCGGGCAATTCGATAATAATGGTAGCGAGTATGAAGATTCTATCCGTTATGGCGACAGAGGAGGTGCTTAAAATGACGATTGAACCATTACGGATAACTCGCTTTTCCAAATTTACAGTTAAGAAGAGTCATAGTTATAAAATAGAGATTACTGATGGCTGTTTCTTTAAGTCTTGGCAAGAAAATTATGCTAATGATGAAGAGGCAATAAAAGGGGCAAAAAGAAAATTTGGAAACCTGCTTGATTTAAAGGAGGTAACGCAGTATGGCTATTAAACTAAAACAGGATGTGGGGGCGGCAATTTGCAAAAAGTTAATTATGATATTAAAAGAGCAAATTGGCGAGCAGGTTGAAACAGCAACCGCGGAAGTCGTGGACGACGCAATAATTGTCAGATTTAAAGGAATCTTGCCTCCGGCAGAAAGAATGATGGCTAAAAATGAAGACGGGATGGAGTTAATAAAAGAATTGAAAGGAAAACTTATTGAAAAGATCAAGCCTCTGTTAGAACAAGCAATAAATGAATTAACCGGTGCTGAAGTAGCCGATATTCATTCAAGCTTTAATCCGGAAACAGGTGAGAGAGTTGAGATATTTACTTTAAATTGAGACTTAAAATATTTTTCTTTTATAAATCATTAAAATGAAAACCGGTATCTTAAAGATTAATCCTTTTTCTGTAGAGCAAGATTATATTCTAAAAGCCGCGAATATAATAAAAGCCGGCGGCTTGGTAGCTTTTCCAACCGAAACCGTTTATGGTTTAGGCGCGGATGCTTTGAATGCCGTTGCCTGCGCAAAAATATTTCAGGCAAAGAGTCGCCCCCTGGAAGACCCCTTGATAGTGCATATTGCCGATAAACAGGATTTATTTAAAGTAGCGCGTGAAATACATAAGATAACCTCGGATTTGATTGACGCATTCTGGCCCGGCTCGTTGACTATCGTTCTTAAAAAACAGGAAGTAATCCCTGACATTGTTACCGGCGGCTTGGATACAATTGCGGTGCGGATGCCTAATCATAAAATTGCGCTAGAGTTAATTAAGGAAGCGCAAACTCCTATAGCGGCGCCCAGCGCCAATCTTTTCGGGAAGCCATCGCCGACAACCGCTCAACACGTGCTTGAAGATTTAGATGGTAAAATCGACTTGGTTATAGATGGCGGAAGTACGGCTATAGGCGTTGAGTCAACAATTGTCGATTTGACGCGGGAGCCTTTTTGCATCTTGCGTCCGGGTGGAATTGGGATAGAGGAGCTGCGAAGAATAATTCCCCAAATCGAATTCTATAAAAAAGACGGTATTTTATCTGCGGGGATGTATCCGCGGCACTATGCTCCGAATGCGAAAGTTTTGATTGTGGAAGGTAACGGTAAGATACAGGTAGAGAAAGTAAAAGACTTGGCGCGCGAGTTTGATTTGCAGGGGTATCATTTTGGGATACTGGCAAAGTTTGAAAATAAAGATAGATATGGGGATTTTAACGTAAAGTTATTAGGCCCTGGAAATGACCTTGTTGTCTGTGCTGCCAATCTATTTTCAGTGTTAAGAGATTTTGATAGAGATAAAGTAGATGTAATTATTACCGAAGCTGTGAAGGAAGAAGGCATAGGTATTGCGATAATGGATAGGTTGCATAGAGCGCAGGGGATTAAAATAAATCATGTTTAATAAAGTGTTGATTGCCAACCGAGGCGAGATTGCTTTAAGAATAATCAGGGCTTGCAAAGAATTAGGCATTAGAACAGTTGCGGTTTATTCGCAAGCGGATAAAGATTCTTTGCATGTGAGATTTGCCGATGAAGCGATCTGCATCGGTAAGCCAAAGAGCTCGGATAGTTACTTAAGTATCCCCGCGATTATCAGCGCTGCTGAAATAGCTGATGTGGATGCAATTCATCCGGGTTATGGTTTTCTATCGGAAAGAGCGCATTTTGCAGAAATTTGCGAGTCCTGTAAAATAACTTTTATTGGCCCTCCACCTTTAGCCATAACTAAAATGGGGGATAAATCCGTAGCTAAAGATACAATGAAGCAGGCAAAAGTACCAATAGTCCCGGGAAGTGAGGGTACGGTTAAGGATGAACAGGATGCAATTAAAATAGCGGAGAAGATTGGTTATCCGGTGATGATTAAAGCCTCTGCAGGCGGCGGCGGAAAAGGAATGCGCATTGCTCACAATAGGCCTAGCCTTGTTTCAAATTTACAAACGGCGCAGGCCGAAGCCCAGGCAGCCTTCGGCAATAACGAGATTTATATCGAAAAGTACATTGATGGAGCACGGCATATCGAGGTGCAGGTTTTAGCCGACAAATTTGGCAACACCATTCACTTAAGAGAACGAGAATGTTCCATTCAGAGAAGGCATCAGAAATTAATCGAAGAGACGCCTTCCCCAGCAATAAATAACAAAACCCGAGAAAAGATGGGTGAGGCAGCGGTAAAGGCAGCCAAGGCAGTAGGGTATTATAGCGTGGGGACAGTCGAGTTTATTCTGGATAAAGACGGCAGCTTCTATTTTATGGAGATGAACACGCGTATTCAGGTTGAGCATCCTATTACCGAGATGATTACAGGTGTAGATTTAGTCAAAGCGCAGATTCGTGTCGCCGCGGGAGAAAAATTGAAACTTGCCCAGAAAGATATTACCTGTAACGGTCACGCCATAGAATGCCGTATCAATGCGGAAGACCCTGATAATAATTTTATGCCCTCTCCCGGCAAGGTTACTATGTATCATCCATCGGGCGGTTTTGGGGTTCGCGTTGACTCTCACCTTTATACCGGCTATAGCGTCCCCCCGTATTATGATTCCTTGATCGCTAAACTCATCGTTCACGCAGATGACAGAAGGCAGGCGATTGCCAGGATGCGGCGTGCGCTCGGTGAGTTTATCGTGGAAGGAATAAAAACAACAATACCGTTTCACCTGAGAGTATTAGATAATCCCGATTTTCAAAAAGGCGAGTATTCGACAAAATTTATCGAAGAAAAATTAATTAAGGAGCAAAAATGATAGGGTGTAATCCCAGCGGCGACTATCCGAAAATTGACAAAACAGCTTATATTGATCCTACGGCTGTGATTATCGGAAAAGTAAAAATTGATAAAAACGTGTTTGTTGGACCCGGCGCGGTTATTAGAGCTGATGAAATAGAAAGTTCTATCAGCATCAACGATGGCAGCAATATTCAAGACAGGGTTATTATTCATGCTTTGGGAAACAGCTCTGTGCTCATAGGGAAAAACACTTCTTTATCGCACGGCTGTATTATTCATGGTCCGTGTAAAATCGGGAAGGGATGTTTTATCGGATTCGGCTCGGTAATATTTAAAGCCAACATAAAAGATAATGTCTTTATTAAAAGCTTGGCAGTGATAGAAGGAGTAAAGATTCTGGATAAAAAATTCATTCCAAACGGAGCAATTATTAGTTCACCAAAAGCGGTTGAATCGTTACAGTCTATATCTAAAGAAGAAATAGTATTTGCAAATAAAGTTGTTAGGGCAAATCTGCGACTTGCAAAAGGATACAGGTTAAAGAACTGTGGTTTGGCAACCGAATAGCCAAAGCCATAAAAAGGAGGAATAAGAGATGTCTGAAAAGATTCTGGTGGGTATTGTTATGGGAAGTGATTCTGATTTGGAAACTATGCAGGAGGCGACGAAAACCCTGGAGAAATTCGATATCGGCTATGAAGTAAATATTATTTCTGCACACCGCACCCCGCAAAGAGCCCATGAATACGCTTCGAGCGCAGAAAATAGAGGACTTGAAGTCATTATTGCTGCTGCCGGAGGCGCAGCGCATTTAGCCGGAGTTATGGCTGCTTGGACTGTGCTTCCGGTAATCGGCGTGCCCATGCAGACGCAACTTTCAGGTGGTTTAGATTCGCTTCTTTCCATGGTTCAGATGCCCTCAGGCGTTCCTGTGGCTTGTGTTTCCACCGGTAAATCCGGCGCAAAAAATTCCGCTATATTGGCAGCGCAAATTTTGGGCGTAAAATACTCGGAGATTAGAGATAAGGTAAAGAAATATAAAGAACAAATGGCTAACGAAGTGGGAGAAAAGAACAGAAAGCTAAAGGAGGGAAAGAGTGAGTAATGAAAGTCCAAAGGTCGAGTTTTTCGCCAACAACGGAATTATAGAGATTCGTTATTTTGATGGTTCGACTGCGCTCGCCATCAATCCTGAGCGTAGTCGAAGGATTGATACTCCAAAAGATAATCTCTATTGTAGCTGGAAATTACCAGAGTTAATTGTTAATGAATTAATCGCATGGTGGATAAGCTTGAAGAAAAATAAAGGAACTACTTTTCCTTTACAGAAAAGAACCAAAGTATGTGAGATTACTATGAATACAAAAAAATATATTGAAATAAAGTCATTGGATTGCCGGGGTAGAACGAATATGACTGGCTGGAGTTTGCCTGCAACGGTAGTAGAGAAACTAGTGGTTTGGCAAAAAGATGCGGTTGATAAATAGAAGTAATCTCTATCGCGAGGAGGAAAAAGTTGAAGGTAAGGGTTAGGGTGCCTGCCACCGCGGCAAATTTAGGTGCAGGGTTTAATTGTTTGGGGCTAGCTTTAGAATTATATAATATTCTTGAGATAAGCGAAATTAACTCTGGTATAAATATAAAAATTTTAGGAGAAGGGAAGAACGCGCTCCCTAAAAACCGAAGCAACCTTTCCCTTAACGCAATGTATAAAGTATTCGATATTTGTGGTTATATACCTAAAGGGCTAAAGATCAAGATGCGTAATCGTATTCCTATTGCCAGAGGATTAGGCAGCAGCGCAGCCGCAATTGTTGCTGGCGCGGTAGCGGCGAATGAATTATGCGCAAAGAAATTATCCCAGGATGATTTAATTCAATTATGCGCTGATTTAGAAGGCCATCCTGATAATATTACCGCCGCATTTTTAGGAGGTATGACGATTTGCGGATATGAAGATAGCAAGCTTATCTACACCAACATTTTTGTGCGATATGGTTTACGAGCGATTATAGCTGTGCCGCAAAATCTTAAGGTAAAGACCAAGGATGCGGTAGCGGTTTTGCCAAAAAGAGTACCTTTTGCTGATGCTGTCTTTAATTTAAGCCGCGTAGCTTTTTTTATCAATGGGATGATGAGCGATGAATTGGAGATAATGGGCTTAGGAATGGATGACCGCCTGCATCAATCTTACCGGAAGGGCTTAATTCCCGGATTAGAAGATGTTTTTAGGGCAGCTAAAGGAGCAGGTGCGCACGGCGTGGCTTTAAGCGGCTCGGGCCCCTCGGTAGTTGCTATAACAAATAGGTTTCCTGCTCCCATTGGAGAAGCAATGAAAAAGGCATTTGCCGCCAAAGGAATAAAGGTAAAAATTATGATTTTAGATGCGGATAATGAGGGAGTTAAAGTTGAAAAATAAGATAAAAGAAATCGATGACATTGCAAGGCTTGATATTTATAGGGATAAAAGGTGCGGTATCCCCGAGGTAATATTTGCCGAGA
>JAHIKK010000067.1 GCA_018897555.1 Candidatus Omnitrophota bacterium | reverse complement strand
TAGCTTTATCGGCAAGGGCCTATGACAAAATACTCAAGGTGGCTCGGACTGTAAGTGACTTGGCTGGCAGCGAGGACATCCGTGCTGAGCATGTAGCCGAAGCCATCCAATACCGCTCCCTAGACCGGGCCTTCTTAACTTGAATAAAGGGGACGGTTCTATTTTTTTAAAAGGAAAAATAGAACCGTCCCCTTTATTCTTATTTCGTGATTACCTCAATTATAGCACTAGCGATAGAGGTATTACCTGTATCATCTCTCACCGTAAGTGTAACGGTAAAATTGCGCGCGCCAAAAGTAGTGCTCCAAAAGATATTCTCAGTATTTTTTTTAGTGGAAATATCGCCGTCACCAAAATCCCAAAGATAAGAAACAATCTTCCCGGACTTAGAATATGATTTCACAGCAGAGAAATTTACTTTAAGGGGAGAGTAACCTTTGGCAGGCTGGGCGATAATCACGGCTACCGGCGACCCTGATACTGCTTTAGCTACCGGTGCTTCTTTGACAACAGCAGGCTTAATTTCCGGCGGCGCCTGAACAAGCGGAGCAGGCTCTATAACCGGCATGGCAACAGGCTCTTCTTTTATTGCTGCCGAAGAAGCAGTCAGGGGTTCAGGCAAAGATTCTTTAGATATATCTTCAGCAATATAAGCAGCAAGTTTTTTCCTTAAACCGTCTACGCGCGCTGCTTCCAATGCTTCTTTATCTTCATCCAGCTTATCCACCCTGGCTTTATATTTAGGGTTATGGTTATATTTATAATCTGCCACAGCAATAAACGGCCAGCGTAAAACTCCGCCTAAAAATCCGGCAATCATCACCGGAGGATCCCAGAAGTATGCTTTTAAACGCGGCTCAATCTGCCCCATCTGTTTACAATAATGCTCCACGGTAGGCCTGCGGCGTTTAAAACGCTCCTTGGCTAAATTTAAATCCGGCAGGGATTTTTCTTTGCCCACAGTATATTCTAAAATAGGTTTACCATCATAACAGGCCAAATAGCCCCGGGTGCCGGAGGCAGTAGGCTTCTGAAATTTATAAGTAGCGCAGCCGGATAAAAATAATACAGCCAGTAGAATGATTGTAATCTTTTTCAATTTATACTCCCCCTCTATTGTCATTCCCGCGGAAGCGGGAATCCAGATCCCCGTTTTCACGGGGATGACACTCTGAAAATTACTGCCGCATTAAAGCCAGCGCTTCGGAGCGAGTCTTCTCATTTTCTTTAAAGATCCCGCGCACGGCGCTGGTTACCGTCATCATCCCGGGTTTTCTTACCCCGCGAATAGACATACACATATGTTCGGCTTCAATAACCACCATCGCCCCCAATGGTTTTAATTTAGACATAATGATCTCGGCGATCTGAGTAGTCAGCCTTTCCTGAACCTGCGGCCGGCGCGCTAAAATTTCAATAACCCGCACCAATTTGCTTAAGCCGGTCACCCTGCCGTTTTTAGGTATATAAGCGACACTCACCTTGCCCACAAAAGGTAAAAAATGATGTTCACACATGCTGGCCAAAGGTACTCCCCGCAGAAGCACAATCTCATGGTGCTTTTGCTCCAGAATAACTTCCAGCTCTTTTTCCGGATCCTGCTTAATCCCGGAGAAGACTTCCTCGTACATTTCCGCGACCCGGCGCGGTGTTTCTAAAAGGTCCTTCCTTTGAGGATCCTCACCGATTGCTTCTAAAATCTGGCGCACCGCTTTTTCAATCTTAGCTTTATTCATCTAAAAGTTCCCGAATTAAATAATAGAATTACCTAAGGCATTATCTAATAAAAACCCTCTTTCTGCAATAGGTTTTTCTCTTTAATTATTTTCCGATACAAAAATCCGTAAAAATTCTATCCAGCAGGTCTGCGGAAAAATTTTTGCCTAAGATCTTATCCAGATAAACACAGGCGTCTTTTAAATTTTGCGTGATGAATTCTATAGACAGCTTATCCGCCAGGATAACCCGGGCCTGGCCCACCAGCTTCTGGGCATCCCGGAGTGCTTGAATATGCCTGAGATTGCTGACTAAGATAAACTCCGGGCTAGGCAGTTTTCCCTGATAAACAAAATCATAAAGAGCATCCTCCAGGAGATTAAGATTTTTTCCCGATCTGGCCGCCAGCTCCACAACTTTAGAAAATGCCCCGGTAATTTCATCTTTTTCAATACGCGCCTTTAAATCAATTTTATTCACTACCGCGATAACATTTTTATTTTTTACTTCCTTAATCAATTTTCGGTCTTCCTGATCCAATTTGCGGCTGGCGTCAAATAAAATAATTACCAGATCCGCTAAGCTCACTTGTCTCCGGGCGAGCCTTACCGCTTTACGCTCAATCAGATTGCGCGGCTTAAGGATCCCGGCAGTATCCACGATCCTCACCGGAATACCCTTTATGTCGATTAACTCTTCAATTGTATCGCGCGTTGTTCCGGCAACCGGAGTTACAATCGAACGCTCTTTCTTAAGCAAAGCATTTAAAAGCGAAGATTTTCCGACATTGGGCTTACCGCAGATAACCACATGCAGGCCTTCGCGCAGGATCCTGCCGCCGGAGGCACTGCTTAATAATGCGTTTAACTGCGCGTCAATAACCGTAAGGCCACGGGCTATTTCTGTCCAATCCTGCGCCGGGATACCTTCTTCGGGAAAATCAATATTTGCCTCCAGGATTACTAAGATATCTAACAGGCCCCGGCGGATTTTATTAATCTCGCCGGATAGGCTGCCGCTTAACTGCCCTAAACTTATTTTAAGCGCGGACTCTGTTTTGGCGCGAATAATATCAATCACCGCTTCGGCCTGAGCTAAATCCAGGCGGCCGTTTAAAAACGCCCGCTTAGTAAACTCACCCGGGTCAGCTAAACGGCAACCGTGTTTAAGCGCCAGCTCCAAAATCTTACGCAAAGACAACAGGCCGCCGTGACAGTTTATCTCCACAACATCCTGGCGGGTATAAGATTTAGGGCCGCGCATAACCGTAAGCAGGACCTCATCAATAATTTTATGCTGATCAACAATTTTACCGTAATGCAGCGAATAGCTCTTAAAATGCTCCGGCTTATTTTTATCCAGGCCCACAAATATTTTATTAGCAATGGCTAAGGATCCCGGGCCGCTAAGGCGGACAATACCAATACCCCCTTCGCCAAGGGCGGTAGAAATTGCGGCAATTGTATCTTGCAGGCTATCTTCCCACATCTCTAAATTCTCCGACCACAAACAATGAACCCGTGACTAAAATTAAATCCTTCTTACCGGCTAAGCTTTTGGCTAAAAGTTTAGCTTCTTTTACGCCTGGCGTCAAATACAGTTTTCTCTTAAAATATCTGGCTAACCTCGCCGGATCAGCTGCCCGGGAAGTTGCGGCCCGGGTAAGAATAATCTCATCGGCCAGAGGGTTAAGTGTTCTGCATATTCCGGCAATATCCTTATCCTCTGAAATTCCCAAAACTAAAATTAGTTTTTTATATCCAAAATTGCCTCTTATTGCCTTCCTTAAAACCTGCGCGGAAGCCAAATTCTGCGCGCCATCTAAAATAATCAGCGGATTTCTTCCCACCACCTCGCACCTCCCCGGCCATACGGCATGATCAAGCCCCTGGCGTATGGCGGTAACCCGAAGATTAAGCCCGTAAAAACTTAAAGCCTCAACCAAGCCAACCGCCAAAGCCGCATTCGCCAGCTGATGCTCCCCCAAGAGGCTTAAACGCAAGTTTTTGTAATCATTTTTCAGGCCCCGAATCCAGAAACTATTTTTATCTTTGAAATATTTTATCTGCCGGCCTACTGTATAAAGATCCGCTTGAATTTTTTTGCACCTCCGGAGAATTACTTCTTGAGCTTCTCTCTCCTGCCGAGCCGAAACCACAATTACTCCTTTATTTTTTATGATTCCGGCCTTCTCCGCGGCGATCTTGGCCAAAGTATTGCCTAATTTCTGTACATGCTCAAAGCTAAGCGGGGTAATCCCGCAAACCAGAGCATCGGCAGCATTAGTCGCGTCCAGCCTGCCGCCCATACCGGTTTCTAAAACGGCAAAATTAATTTGCTCGCGCTTAAAATACAGGAAAGCTATAGCCGTATAGACCTCAAAAAAAGAGAGCGCTCCGTATTTTGATTGACGGTTATATTTATTAATCACCGGCTTTAGTTCTTTGACTAAACTCGATAATGCCCCTTGGGAAATCATGCCTTCGAAATCTTTGGCCGGGCTTCTTTTCCTTAAAACAAGCGGGCAAAGAATCCTGATGCGTTCCCTGAAATCATTTAAATGAGGAGAAGTATAGAGCCCGACGCTAAAACCTGCCTCCCTGAGGATATAAGCAACCAAAGCGCAAGTTGAACCCTTGCCTTTTGTTCCGGCAATATGGATAACCCGCAGGAACTTCTGGGGATTACCGATAAGCGCAAGAAAATCCTGGATACGTTCCAGCTTAAGCGTTTCTGAATAAGAATAGTTTATGTTTTTTTCGTAGTTAGCGAGGGAGTTAAGGTATCTTATTGCTTCCGGATAAGTCATTTCTTAAAATCAAGGGGACGGTTCTGTTTTTCCGTCGCTTAATCTAGTTGAAAAATAGAACCGTCCCCTTTGTTTTAGACATACATCAATGCTTAAAGTGCCTTATGCCTGTAGTAACCATGGCAATTTTATATTTATCGCAAGCGGCAATAATCTCTTGATCGGCAATAGAACCTCCGGGCTGGATGATAGCTTTGGCCCCGGCTTTATGCGCCCAGGATATCGCATCCGCCTTAGGGAAAAAGGCGTCTGAAGCCAAACAACAACCGGATTTAAGTTTAGGAGATTTAGTTTTGGCAAGCATTACCGCATCTACGCGGGACATTTGCCCGGCGCCGATACCCACGGCCGAGGTCCCGGAGGCTAAGACAATCGCGTTAGATTTTACGTGCTTGGCTACCTTCCAGGCGAAAATCAAACTTTGCATTTGAGCCTTGCTGGGTTTTTTCTTAGTCACTACTTTAAGATTATGGGTATCCAGAGTAAGCAGGTCAGGCGTCTCTAAAAGCATGCCGCCAGTAACCCGCTTCATTTGCAGATCATTAACCACGCTCCAATCACGCAATTCCAACAGGCGTAAATTTTTCTTTTCTTTAAATAGCTCCCGGGCTTCCGGATCAAAACCCGCGGCGATAACGCATTCTAAAAATCCGCTTTTAATGATTAACTTGGCTGTCTTTAAATCCATTCTTCTATTTAAGGCCACAATCCCGCCAAATGCCGAAAGTTTATCCGTTTTCCAGGCGGAAAAATAGGCTTTACTTAATTCTTTATCTTCGGCAACGCCGCAGGGATTATTATGCTTAACGATCACCGCCGCGGGATTTTGGAATTCCTTGGCTAACTCCACGGCAGAATTAAGGTCCAGGATGTTGTTGAAAGAAAGTTCTTTTCCTTGTATCTGCTTAAAGTTAATCAAACCGGCGCAGGCGCCTTTTTCTTTATAGAAAGCGGCTTCCTGATGCGGGTTCTCCCCGTAGCGTAAATCCTGAATTTTTTCAAAGGCTAAAACCAGCTCCCGGGGAAAATCCTCGGTTAGCTTATTGGCTTTAAAATGACCGCTCAAATAATTATAAATTGCCGCGTCATATTTGCTGGTATGGCCATAAACCTCGATACCTAATTGACACATTAAATCTTCGCTCAGGCAGCCATTATTCTTCTTCAATTGGGCAATTACTTGGGGATAACGCTGCGGATTACAAATTACCGCTACTGACTGATAATTCTTAGCCGCCGAGCGCAGCATTGCCGGCCCGCCAATATCAATATTTTCCATAACTTCTGAAATGTTTACGCCGGGCCGGCGCGCAGTTTTTTCAAAAGGGTATAAATTAACGACCACCATATCAATCAGCCCGATATTCTGCTCATTTAATTTGCGCAGATGCTCAGGGTTATCGCGTAAAGCAAGCAGCCCGGCGTGAATCTTAGGATGCAAGGTCTTTACTCTTCCGTCAAGTATCTCAGGGAAACCCGTATACGCAGAAACCTCGGTTACCGCAATGTTATTTTCCAGCAAAAGCTTAGCTGTGCCGCCGGTAGAAATAATTTCTACGCCAAAATTCCTTAATTCTTTGGCTAATTCTATAATACCGGCCTTATCTGATAAACTAATTAATGCTCGCTTAATTTTAACCATATAAGAAATATAAGTTAATCATTTTAAAATCTAGGGGACGGTTCTGTTTTTCAATCAAATCAGGCAACGGAAAAACAGAACCGTCCCCGGGTTTTTTAGGTTTATTTATTGAACCTAAAATTAACTAAGTCCGCATCTTGCATAATGTAATCTTTTTGTTCCAAACGCATCTTTCCAGCTTGCTTGCTTTGAGTTTCTCCACCGCAAGCTATAAAATCAGTAAAACTAATAATCTCCGCGCGGATAAAACCTTGCTGGATATCGGAATGGATAACTCCGGCTGCTTCCCAGGCGGTGGTGCCTTTTTTAATCAGCCAGGCGCGATTCTCCTTGTCGCCTACGGTTAGAAAACAGATAAACCCGCTTCCAGCTAAAACTTTAGCCAAGAGGCTGCCCGGATCTTGCAGCTCTTCTTTATTGATCACGACCACCGGTTTGAGCGTAAATAAACCGTATCCGGAAATAATTTCTTTTTCCGGTCCGGTTAAACCCAGCGTAGAAATAAACTCTTCTTTTTCCAAAGCTTCCTTCATCTTATTTAAGATTATTTTTTCATTCTCCGCCGGAGCCTTGGCTAAACGGGCCTCCACAAAATCCAGATCTTTAAGAATCAGGTCCATCTTGGCATCGCCGGGAATAATGATAACCTCTGCCTCCAAAGCCCCCTCCTGGCCCACTAACTCCACCTGAGGATAAGTTTTCTTCTTGGCCTGGACTAATTTATCCGCCTGATCCAGCCGGGTTTCTTTAACATTATGCTTGCCTAAAGTAATCTCGCTAATCGCAAATGCGCTTATTTTCACTAAAGCACCTTCTTTCTTAAGAATCCGGGGACCGTTTCTATTTTTCCAACAAATTAAACGAAGGAAAAATAGAAACGGTCCCTTTATTTCAGATGTGGATAATTCGCAATGACTAAAAAATTATTCCAGGTAGGTATAAATCTTGCCTTTGTAATTACGCAATACATATTTACCCTTGGCCTGGGAAAGAATATAATTCGGCCCCACGGGGATTTTTCCGCCGCCGCCCGGGCCGTCGATGACATAGACGGGAACCGCGTAGCCGGAGGTGTGGCCGCGTAATTTCTCGATAATATTTATTCCCACGGCTACCGGGGTACGAAAATGCTGCGTACCCCTAACCGGATCACACTGATAAATATAATACGGCCTGACCCTGATCTGCAGCAGGTCATGCATCAGGCGTTTCATAATAAACGGTCGGTCGTTAATCCCCTTAAGCAGCACGGTTTGACTGCCTAAAGGTATACCCCCTTCAGCCAGCAGGTCACAGGCATTTTGGCAACGCTTAGTAATCTCTTTGGGATGGTTGAAATGAATACTCATCCAGACCGGTGAATATTTTTTAAGCATCTGCACTAATTTTTCAGTGACCCGTTGCGGCAAAGTTACCGGAATGCGCGTACCGATCCTTAATAATTCGACATGCGATATCGCGCGAATTCTTGAAACCAAAGATTCTAATGCTTCGTCTTCCAGGGTAAGCGGATCTCCTCCGGAGATTAATACATCCCGGATCTTACGGTTAGATTTAATATATTCTATAGCCGCGTCAAATTTAGTTTCCGGATTAAGGTCTTTTTCTTCGTGATCCCCGACTAAACGCCGGCGGGTGCAATGCCGGCAATACATCGCGCAATGTTCCGTAGACAATAACAGGACTCTATCCGGATACCGGTGGACTAAATGCGGCGCGGGAGAATCGCGGTCTTCGGCACAGGGATCAGCCATTTCATGCGGAGAAACAGTAAATTCATCATTTACCGGGACGGATTGCCTCCGGATGGGGCAATCCGGATCTTCAGCATTAATCTGGCTTGCCCAATAAGGAGTAATCGCCATGGCTAACCTGCCTTTGGCTTTATCAATTCCTTTTTCCTCTTCCGGAGTAAGCTTAATAATCTGGGCTAATTCTTCTTTGGTGCGAATCCTATGTTTGAGCTGCCAATGCCAATCTTCCCAATCTAAAGGATTAGTGTCTTTATAAAGAGAGATCTGCTGATAATCATGCGCGCGTCTCGCCGGCCGGTAAATAACGGGAGTTTCAATCTGCTCTTTCTGGTTCTCTAAGCTTGCGGGGTTATTCAATTTAAGCCTTATTCCTTTCCGAGGCGCTGATGAGTATGGCCTCAATAAGATCTTCGTATTTCATCCCGGCAGCATAAGCCATGATCGGGAAATTAGATTCTTTAGGATCCAGCCCCGGCAGGGGATTGATCTCTAAAACATAGGGCACATTATTCATATCCAAACGGATATCTGTACGCGAAATATCCAAACAACCCACCGCCCGGTGTGTGCGCAAGGCAACATCCTTAACTTTTTCTGCAATATCTTTGTCTAGCCTGGCCGGGCAATAAAACTCCGGAACTAACCCTAACTCCCTATTCCCCTGAAATTCTTTCATTTTCCAGGAGTAAAAATACTCTCCGCTTTTTTTACAATTAGAGAAATCAATCTCCAAGATCGGTAACACGCGTGTTTTCCCGTTTTCCAGGATACCCACCGTCAGCTCTTTACCCTCGATAAACTCCTCAACCAAAGCTTCCTGCCGGTAGATATAAATACACTCTTTGACTTTAAGCTTGAGGTCGCCCGAGTTATCCACTACATTTGTTTTATTAATGCCTTTTGCCGACCCTTCACAATTAGGCTTAACAATCAGCGGGAACCTTAAATCCGAATCCAAGACCTCATCCCCCTTGACAAAAAGTTGAAAATTAGGGGTGGGAATATTTTCTGCCTTAAGTATTTTCTTGGTCAATGTCTTGTTTAACGCCAGAGCTAAAGAAAAAGTATCTGAACCGGTATAAGGAATATTTAAATAATCCAACACCGCCGGCACTTCACTTTCGCGGAAACGCCCGTGTTTTCCTTCGGCAATATTAAACACCATATCCACCCGGTTATTTTTAAAATAAGAGAACATGGCCGGATATTCCACGTCGATCGCCTCCACGGAATGGCCCTTGATTTTTAAGGCCGAAACAACGGAGTTAATCGTTTCCTCGGAATCACACTCAGAGAAATAATCCGCCGGTTTTTGCGGATCTTTCTTTTTTAAATTATAAGTTAAAGCAACTCTCACCCAGCTCTTCCTTTCATATTTTTAACCGACAACTGACTCTCAATCTAACTTATTCCTGACCATGGCGCTCTTTAAAATCTTGCCGACCATTTGTTCATAAGTAATATTGATATTTTTGGCAATGAGCATAAAAACATCTTCCGTAGATAAAGAAGGCAGCGGATTTATCTCTAAGACATAAGGATTGCCGTCATGGTCAACGCGAAAATCGACCCTGCCAAAATCCCGGCACTCAACAGCGCGATAAACCTTTAAAGCCAGATCGTCCAGTTTTTTCTTTAAGTCGGCGGTGATCTTGGCCGGGCAGATATACTCTAGCCGGTTAGAAGTGATCCGCGCAAAGGTATAAAATTTGTCATTTAATTTTAATTTTCCGTCTATTTTTATCTGCACCACCGGCATCACTTCGGGATTTTCATTTCCGATGATCGCCACCGTAAATTCCTGTCCGGAGATAAATTCTTCAACCAGGGCAGGCTGCTTATAGGTTTTAACGATAAAATCTACTTGCTTCTTAAGTTCCTCCGTATTTTCTACGCGTGAACTTTCACTTAACCCCTTGGAGGAACCTTCAAAACGCGGCTTAACAATTAAGGGAAACTCACAATGATCCTGATCAATTAAAGCCTCCGCGGAACTTACTTCGAAAAATTTAGGGGTGGGGATTTTTTCAGCGATAAAAATTTTTTTTGCCATCACCTTATCCAGAGTCAGCCCTAAAGTTAAGGCGTCCGCTCCCACAAAGGGAATTCCGGCCATTTCCAGCAAAATTGGCACCTGGGATTCGCGATTTCTGCCGGTTAAGCCTTCGGAGATATTAAAAACAATATCCACTCCCAAATTGTCAATTTTTTCCAGCAGATTAGCGGCATTACCGATTTTCTTGACTTTAAAGCCGTTGGCGGCAATCGCCTCGGCAATAACATTAATTGTCGAAGGGGCATCAAATTCCGCGTTGGCATCAAGCGGATCCCCTTCTTTAAATTTATAATCGGTTTTTAAATCGTAGGTTAATCCAACTGTTTTCATAATTTTCTCAAGTTCCAGGGGACGGTTCTATTTGAACCGTCCCCGGGATTTTTGATAAAAAAATAAGGGCTCACTTTCAATTACCTCGCCATGAGCCCTTAAGCATCTATCCAATTTTTTCCAACTTAGTTATAAGCCCCCGGTAAATTTACGCAAAATGTAGTAGTTATGTTATTTTTTACCACAATATATCGGCATTGTCAAGTATTTTTTACTTAAATCCACAAGACGGTGTTTTTAATTTTATCGTCGGAAGATGCGGTTTTTTTAGGGCAGGAATACGGGATTTTATAAAACTAAAACAGGCGGTTTTTTTCCGGTGGTAAAAATTTTATTCCGCTATCCTTAAGGTCGCTGATTAATTGGTCAAAATTAGTAAAAACGCAGCCTTGGATGCCCAAAGATTTTGCGCTTTGGACTAATTCCGGCCGGTCATCGGCATAAAATATCTCCTGCGCGCTGACCCCTAAATCCCGGATCACCCGGTTATAGATTTCTTTATCCGGTTTGATTAAACCCATCTGAAAAGAAAGAAAAATCCGGTCAAAAACTCCAAATACCGGAAAATTTTTCTGGAGATACTCATAATGCAGAACATTGATATTGGAAAGCAGCGCTGTTTTATAATTAACGCGTAAAGTATTGACTAGGCCAAAAACCGAGCGGTTCTTGGCGCTGAGGAAAAATATATCATTCCAAATCGGCTCAAACGAAGCATAGCTAAGCCCTAGATCCAGCATCTGCTTAACCTGAAGATAAAAATCCTCCGGCGTTATTTTTCCGGACTCAAAGGCTTCTGTCGCGCCAGATTCAAAGAAAAGATCATAGATCTGACGTGGGGTCTTGAAACAAAAGGCCGCTATCCTCTGTGCTGATCTATAGTGATCGAAATCCACCAGCACTCTACCCAAATCAAAAAGCAAAACCTTAATCTCTCCAACCATTAGCTTAATTCCCCTTCCCCGTATTCTTTCTAAAAAGATCCAGAAATTTATCTTCGTACTCCTTATAAACATTCCACTTATCCAGTTGGACTTTTAATTCTTTAGCCTTAGCGATATCCTGGCGGCTTTCCTCAAAAAGCTTCTCAATTTTTTCTTTTACCGAAACCGGCAGGTTAGTAAGCTGGCTTAAAGTCTTTTTGATCAACTCTACTTCTTCCTCGCCGATAGGAGCGGATACTCCGGCGTTACCCAGCTTCAGATACTCCAGCATTTTATTAATTTCATTTTCCATTATCTGCGCCTGCTCTTTTAACGGCGCTACATTTATCTGTATATTCAATATTTTTCCTAAAGCCACCAGTACCGCTGCTGAGGCCTTGGGATTTTCAATCTGGATAGTATATAGAGGGATCTCCCCCAACAAACAGAATCCTTTTAATTGGGCCTTCTTGGCCATGCCTAAAAATAAACCATTCATCCCGCTGATCTGGCCGTCGATTAAAGCCGCGAAATTATATTTCTTTAAACTTTCTTTTATTTTCTGATCGGTAGCGGCAAACCAAACTCCGGAATCCTGGGTATGATCCGTAGCCTGGGGCATGGAAGCAAAACTCACGACTGACTCTACGCCGAGATCCTTGGCCAGGTTGATAATGGCCTGAGCATAACTATCCGCCTTAGCCAGGTCCGGCTGGGCATTACTTAAAAAAATAACTAAATCATTTTTTCCGGATCCAGCCCCCTTAGCCGCGGGATTCTTCCAATAGTAGAATTTCCCCTGAGGAAGAAGCGGGACTTCTAAGATCCCGGCTGAAATAACGCTCCCGGAGAGATAAAAAAATTCATCCGGGATAATCCGGGCGAATTCCTGCGCCTTGAGCTCCTCAATCAAATATTCTGCTGCTTTAAAAGCCACCTCACCCATTCCCGGCCAGGCAACAATAAGATAGGGTTTCTTGAGCCGGGGTTTTTTAATCATCACTAAAGCATCCATGTTCTCTCCTTGTGTTTTTAGGATTAACTAAACCTATATCCTTTTAAAAAAGCTACTAAAACTCGCGCACCCTGATACAAATTATCCAGACAGGCATACTCATCAGCCGTGTGGGCACAACCCTCCGTGCCAAAACCGGTAGCAATAGCCGGAATATTCATCGTTTTAAAAAAAGTTATTACCGTTGCCCCTTCCGAACCGCTGATGCGCGGCTTAATTTTTAAACTTTTCATCGCGGAAACCAAACTCCTGACCAGAGGATGGCCCGGATCAATGGAATAAGGCTGCTGAATCCCCTGAATTTTAATTTTATAATTCCCGGTGTGCTTGGTAATTATTTTTCTCAAAGAGCGCAAGATTTCTTTCTCGGATGAGCCGGGGAGGAATCTAAAATCCAGTTCAAATTCACACCAGTCGCTGACGACATTAACTTTATCTCCCCCCTTGATCGTCCCCACATTTATCGAAGGCGCGCGCAGGTATTTATTTTTAACATAATGCTTATGCTTGGTTTTAAGATCGACAATTATTTTAGCCGCCAGGTCTATGGCGTTAACTCCTAACCAGGGATAGGCGCCGTGTGCTTTTTTACCAGCCACCCGCACCGATAGATGCATCAGCCCTTTTTGCGTAATTACAATTTCAAAATCATCAGCATCCAGGACAACCGCAACATCGGCTTTTAAAAGCTTACGCTCAAGCAGAGGTAGCAAACCCAAGGTTGAACCGCTTTCTTCATCAGCAGTTGCCGCAAAAATTAAATCGTAATCAAGCTGAACGCCGTCTTCCACGATGGCGCTGATTGCTTCGAGCGCGCTGGCTAAATTCCCCTTACAATCTGTGGCCCCTAAACCGTAAATCCGGTTGCCGATGATTTTAGCCCTCAATGCCGGAGTTTTCCAGCTGGCTCCGGCGGGAACAGTATCTAAATGCGGAGTAAGCAGGAGTGATTTTAGGCGTTTTTTCCCCGGCAATACCGCCAAGACATTAACTCTTTTATTACTAAAGGTGTAGGTTTTAATTTTTAATCCTAAGCCTTTTAAGTATTTGCCCACAAACCCGGCAATTTTACGCTCATCTCCGGGAGGATTCTGGGAATCCAGGGAAATTAATTTTTGAATAGTTCTTACCAGGCGTTTTCTATTGACCATAAAGGACAAGTTTCACATTTAGGATTTTGCTTACGGCAATAATCCTTACCTAATTTTACTAATAGCGCGTGATATTCGCCAAACAGCCGCGCGTCATGATTGAGATTGCGCATAAAAATATCCTGACACTGGGAATAATCCGTTTCGGCCTTAATTAATCCGTGCCGGGACAATATCCTTTTAGTATATGTATCGACGACAAATACGGGTTTATTTAAAGCGTACAGCAGCATGGAATCGGCGGTCTCCGGCCCAATGCCTTTAACGGCTAACAATTGCGCGCGTAAAGTTTTCAAATCTTGCGCGCCCATCAGCTTGATCTTTGCCGCATAGCAATCAAAGAAAAATTTAAGAAAACTTTTAAGCCTGGCGGCCTTAACATTATAATACCCCGCGCTTTTAATCAAACCGGCAAGCTGCTTTTGCGGTAACGCATAAAGCTTGGGAGCGGTTAGGAGTTTCTTTTCCTTAAGCATTAAAATTGCCTTCTGGACATTGGACCAATTAGTGTTCTGAGTAAGAATTGCCCCGACCATGATCTCAAAAACACTATCCGCGGGCCACCAATGTTGCGCTCCAAAAACAGCATAAAGCCGCTTAAATATCAGTTTTAGTTTACGCTTCATTCCTTAAGTTCTAAAGGATTAAAGCCATAATAAGCAAAAAGAGTATACGCCGTACCCGATACCGAACCCGTATGGCTGCCCTTAGGAGTCGCCCAGCCATGGCCGGTATCTACCTGGTCCAAAGTAGCATAGGGAAGACAGCCCTGGCCTTGGCCGGACGCAGAAGAACTGGAAATAATCATATTACCCAATTCACTCAAATACATCTGAGCTTTCCTGCCATAACCAGCCGCTTTGATTTTATCGCCTTTCTTCAAATAGAATTCTTCCATAATTTTATAAGCGACGACCATCTGCGCTGTCCACTCGGAAGAAACCACGCCGCCCCTGGCAATATGGCGCTGCGGGGCAAAATCAAATCCTTTTATTTTTACGCTCTGGGCGTTTACACGCATAAAATTAACTTGGACACCACAATTCTCTTCTACGAATTCCAGGATCTTATCCGGATCCATGCCTAAGGTTAATAATTTTTCCGGCCCAACCGCGGCAATGCTCCAGGCATAAGTATCAGTGGCAATAGTCGAATCCCCCTTGCCGCGCTTAACCGGTAAATCCGGCCGGCCATAAGTATTATTCACTATCCAATTGAGGGCCTTGGCAGCAGCGCCGGAGTAAATTGTTTTACCCGTAACTTTGGCTAACATATTAAAAAATGCATAGGCATCAAGATTATGCTCGGTAGAATACCATTCTACTGTTGGCCCGCCGCGAATACCGCCTCCGGCGTCTTGATCCTGCAGATTGATAATCGTTTCAGCGATATTTTCCGCTAAACCTAAATAACTTTGATCCTTACTGCTGTGCATATACTGCATAATGGCCAGGCCCACCCAGAGATTCGGCCCGCTATGCATAATAAACTCTGCCGGAGCGCCATCATCAACATAATAGGCATTTAAAAACCACCCGTTTTCTCTCTTGGCGTTACGGGCAAAGAAATCTAATATTTTCCTGGCCCGGTCAAAATCTGAAAATCTTACATAAGCCTGCACCAATAAAGATAGATCATAGGTGAAGGACCAGTTAGCTATCTCTTTATCCCCTTCAAAACTTGCCACTAATCCGGTACTGCTATTTTGATGAATCTTAAGCCATTGGTACATTTTGTCGAAATTTGCTTTCTCCAGCACTATTTTCTTTTGATCCAACTGCGTCAATTCTCTGGCGGCAATATTCTCATTGCGCTTAATCGCGGCCAGCTTGCTCCCCAAAACCAGCCTTTCCTTGCTCAAGCTGGCGATCAGGTTATTTAACTGTTGAATCTGGATTAAATCACCGGCCTGGATTTTTTCCTTTTGAGATTGAACAAATTTAATATGTTCTTGGAGGGTTTTTAATTTTGACTCAAAACTTTTCCGCTGGGCGGCCACCTCTTCGATTTTTTGTTTGGCCAGGCTGGAATCATTTAATACTATCGCCAGCTTTTCAATCAACAGTTTATTGCCTTGGATTAACTTAAAGTTGGAATAACTGTTGGCGCCTAAGCTTACCGCTAAAATAACAACTAACGCCAAAACCGCCGGAACAAAAAGTTTTTTTAGCCAGGCATAGCGCATAAGCTTATTATTTTGCTCAGCCGGTATATCATCATAATTTATACCCACCAGATACTGGTGTTTATCGCCAAAAACATCTTTCACCCAAATAATGCTCGCTCGCGCGGGAATAGGTTTACTGCTTACCGGAATATCGATCTGTAGCGATAATTTGATTTCTTTTTTCTTAAACAGCTCCAATAACTCCGCATCAAGATTGTTGATGATCAGGCAGATTCCACCCCGGCTAATATTATTGGTAAATCCCTGCAGCCAGCCGGAAAGAAAAACTTCCCCCTCCGGCTCTTCCAGGCGGAACTGAACCGGAAATACCGTATCCAAGCGCAGGTATTTCCTATTTTCTGCCGGAATTAATTTTTTATTTTTACGCGCCATTTTCTCTCTCTTGGCAAAAAACTCTTTTAAGGGTTCTATTTTATAACAAATAACCGCTAAGGCAAACTTAAATCTTACCCGGAAAAGGGGGACGTGTCAAAAAGGGACACTCCTTCTTAAGGGTGTCCCTTTTTGGCACGTCCCCCATGTTAGCTACTTTATTTAAAAACAAAAAGATTGGAAAAGTCAGTAAAATTTGTAGTCCCTTTCTCCTGAGCAATAATTTTTAGCTTGCTAAAAACCTCCCAAGTCATTTCCACGTCGGCAAAAGCCCGGTGCTTCTGTATTGTTGACACTCCCAATTCCCTAGCCACAAACCAAAGCGCATAACGCGGCAAACCAGGCAGGAGCCTTCTGGCCATCGTCAACACATCCAAGACAACGCTGCCCGTAATTACCGGTTGCCCCGTTAATTTCAACTCATTGTTTAAAAAACTTAGGTCGAACTCCGCGTTATAAGAACAAAGGCAGCTGCCTTGGATAAAATCTAAAAACTTAAGTATTACCGTCTCTATCCCCGGGGCGTCTTTTAGCATCTCCGGCGTAATTTTATTTACGGCGAAAGCTCCCGGAGAAATCAGGCGTCCCGGATTAACCAACGCGTCAAATTCCGCTATCCTTTCTTTGCCTTTAACTCTTAAAGCCGCTAATTCCACGATGCGGTCACCGGAAACCGGATTAAGCCCGGTAGTCTCGGTATCAAATATAGTAAACTCTACTTCCTCAATGTTTTCGGTCATCTCTGGTAACAACATAAGCCGGAATTAAACGTACGGGTTTATAAGCCAGTTTGGTTTTACGTAAATTCTCTAATCCTGAATCATCTAGAATATTAATGTACGGATAACTTTTTAAATCCTGGCTAAACCGGCGAAAGACAAACTGGGCCAACCCTTTAATCGCCAGATCCGTAATCTCATAAAGTATGCAAAATATATTGTTATTTAGCCGGTAACCAAAACTAAAAGCCTTAATCTCCTTGTCCACTCTAACCACGATGCCTTCTAAATTCAACTGTTTATAATTAACCAGCGCATCCTGGATTACTTTACGGTTGTCCTCAAGCATACCACAATAAACACCATCATTACATTGGGCTTTACGTTCCTTGATCCAGGAGTCAAATAAATCTAAGCAATCCTTCTGGTCTGCCAAACGCAAACAACTTACAGTATAAGCATAATGCTTGATAAAATAATTATAAGCGGCGCGTTGAGATTTAAATTTATTTCCTTTAAGCAACGCTAAATCGCTGCGCGAACAAAGATAATCCGGATATTTTTCATGACAGAGATACCCTAAAGAGCGATAATAATCCCGTTCACCTTGCGGGATATTTTCAATACGCGAGATATCCTTATTTTTATTAATCTTATCCATGGCCGCAAAAGCCTGCGGGATAACCCCGGGGCGAGGCCCTGCGGCCAGCGGAGGCAAATACATAAAACAACCCACCCGGTCGCGAAAAAATACACAGAGGCTATCTTCAATTACCGCCCATTCAATATCATAGAGCGCCTTCCAAATATAGATATTGGCGAAAGAAAACACCGCCAGCTCATAAATAGAAAAATCCAGGTGCCGCTTAAATACCTTCTGGTCTTTTAAGAATAGTTTATTTAATTTCATAGGGCAGGTTTAGTTCCGCAACCTCTCTTACCGATTCATAGGCTTGGATAATTTGAGGATTATTTTTAAACATCGAACGTAATGGCTTAGAATTAAGATAATCCGTTAGATAAACAATATACTCCTCGGCCTGTCGGCTGTTTATCTGCTCATAGATATAGGGGCAATTTAAATCTACGGTTAATAAAACTTTACCCTTGCGCAAATTAATCAAGAAGGGATAGAGCTGGCATTCAAACGGCCGCAGATCGTAAATTTTACATTGATTATCCTGGCTGCCGAGAAACGGGCAGATAAAATCCGCCCCAATAGGATTAGCTATAAGTTGCAGGCGGCGGTCAATAGAAATAGAGGCCGGAGGAAGGCCTTTTTTATCCAACAACTCCTGGACCTCTTCATTCAAAAGACAGGGGCTCCAAACAGAATTGGCTTCTTTGAACCGGCAACAACCCCGGCATTTAAGGCAAAACTCCTGCGGAACAAATTGTTTAATCATTTTTAACGACGGCATGTATTCGGGCTCATTTGACGATACTTCCAAGCTTCAGTTCTTTTCCCGGGCTAATCACTGCCAAAATGTTTTCATCTGAACCCGCCAAAATCATCCCCTGGCTTTCTACTCCCCGTAAAATCACCGGGTCCAAATTATCCACTAAAACCACCTGTTTACCGATAAGCTCTTCTTTGGAATAATAATTCTTAATCCCTGCCACCACCTGTTTTTGCCGGTCACCTAAATCCACGGTTAAAATTAATAACTTATCCGCATGCGGATGGTCATTAACTTCTTTGATCCGGGCAATTCTTAATTCTAACTTTCTAAAATCATCAATCGTCGCCATTTTAGTTCCTCCTTAAAATTTACTCATTAGCAGTTGTAGGGGAGGTTTAAACCTCCCCTACAACTGCTAATGTTTAACAAAAATCAACAGGACTTATTATAGTGCCTAAAACTTTAACTCTACATAAAATTCCAACTGGTAGGCATTATTGGCGTTGCCATCCCCGCGCAGGTAAGGGCTAAACAGGGTTGCGTCTACATCGCGCTTTTCTCGATAATACCTGCCCGGAATAAAATAACCTCCTAAAAAACCCACGCTGAGTTGCTGCGTTGCTTTATAATCGATAAATAAATCCGCTTCCATCCCCAAATCCCGGGAAAGATACTTCCCTTCTCCGCCTAAAGTTCCTACCGGACGGCTGAATGCCCTTAAATAGTATCCGTATAAACTCACGCAGAGTTTCTCTGTAAAATTATAGTCAAACCCGGCTGAAGGCATGATCAAATTTTCAAAATCACCGGAATAAAATGTGCCCGGCCGCGGTACTCCATAATTTAAACCGTATCCTCCGCCCATAGCCACAATCGGAAGCATATCTACATTACTACTGCTAACCGTATCGCTAAGGTTGCGGTTAGTGGGAGAAGAATAACTAAAGGCGCGATTCTTTCCTGAGATATAAAGTTCTTCCGGATTTGCCGCCATATCCAAAGTCTCTTTATTTCCGGAGCAAAATAAAAATTGTAATTCCGGAACAAATTTTCCTAAAACATAATTAAGCCCGGAGTAAAACATGTAGCCGGTATGCCGGATATCTTTATACTCACTATCCTGGCTTTGCGCGTACCCAAAATTACGTGCCGCCTCTAATTTTAAACCAAAATCATCCGCCGCGTATTCCCAGGCAGCTCCAAATGTCCCCAATAAATCTTTCTTTATCGGAGCGGCAAAAAGGTTATCCCTTTTGCCGCTGGAAGTATAATCTGCCAACATGCCGATATAAGGCCAAAAAACCTGCTTGCCGGCGGTAATTTTAATATCCGTGGCAAAAAAATTAGCCGCATTCGGCTCATACTTCTGGCCCTGCTCCGCTTCCTGCTGAATATGCGGGCCTAAAATATTCTTATAAACTAAATCCGGACGGCAATAATATAGGCGCCAAAAAATATTTTGGGCTTGGTGATAGAAAGTAACTCCGTAATTTTCATAACCACCATTTAAACTAAAGCCATTACCTACCTCATAAATATACAACCCAGTCTTAAGCCCAAAATTACCCCCAAGCTTATTATCCAGCCAAAACTCTTCAACCTGCGGCAGCAACTCTGCGTTGCGGTATTTCTCTACTCTTCCGCCGGAATTAATCAGCGTGTTCTGGATAAAAAGCGGGGCGCTGTAATCATACGGCCCGTTGCGCTCAAATTTAAGGTAAAATTTGTTTGGCGAATTCTTAAACTCACCGTTAATGGCAAAACTATAATCAATACCTAAATAAGTAGTTTGGCCATCCTTATTCTGGCTGTCTAAATCCACTACATTTTTGAAACTCACTAAATCCGTACGCAGATAAGTGTCTAATCTTAACGCCAACTGCTCGGTATTGAGCAATTCATAGCTATACGCTAAAGAAGTAAAGCCGAAGGCCAGAATTAAGCTAAAACAAATCCTTTTGGAAATTTCTTTTTCCTTTGATAAAACTGTCTTTAGGAGAAACTTAAGTCTATGATAACACTCAAGAAAGGAAAACTCAAGAAAATAAAGGGGATGAGATAACGGGACCGTTTCTATTTTTTCATTACAGTAGGGGAGGTTTAAACCTCCCCTACTGTTGAAATAAAAATAGAAACGGTCCCTTGATTTTCAAGCTGGCGGGGCCGACGAGATTCGGACTCGCGATCTCCTCCGTGACAGGGAGGCGCTTTAAGCCAGGCTAAGCTACGACCCCAAAGATAAGGCTAAATTCTAACCCAAAATAGCGCAGTTTGCAACAGATTTTTAATTATAAGTGGTGGGCGGTACTGGACTTGAACCAGTAAACCTCCTGAATGTAAATCAGGCGCGCTAACCAATTGCGCCAACCGCCCTCAATTTTTACGAAGTAAAAATTGACCCTAAGTCCACAATAAGCTTTATATACAGACGGGGTAGATTATGCCCCGGCTAATTTCCCTAAGATAATCAAGGTAAAAACCATGACAAAAAGCGCAACCGTCTCAACGATGCCCAGAATTGCCAGATAATTTCCAAACCCCTTATCTATTTCGCCCAGAGCATCGCAGGCACAGGCCGCACATTTGCCCTGATAATATGCCGACAATCCAATGGCTGCTCCGGCAAAAGCCCCGATCCCCCAAAGATGCTGGCTGCCCTTGGCCAATTCCACCATTTTATTCATTACAATATACCCGTAAATTGTCTGGGTTAAAGGCGCACCGGTCAAAGCTACTAATAAAAAAGAAGCATTTTTATTCTGAGTAAAATTTTTCTTCCATGCACCGATTGCTGCCATTCCGGCAACTCCTGCTCCTGCTGCTGAACCGCAGGCAGAAAGAAAACAAGCGGCAATCAAACCTAAATCTTTAAATTGAAATAAAATTCCTGTTTCCATATTATTCCTCCCGAAATCTGGGGGACGGTTCTATTTTTTATTACGAAATATTTTATAAAAAATAGAACCGTCCCCATGTTTTACATGTTTTACATGTTTTACTTTATTCCTTCCGGCCAAATGGCTTATAAGCAAAACCATTCCAGGTTACACTGGCATGACTGCAAAACTCCAATACATTAAGCCTTACTCCATGCACCAAAACTGACATCGGGCCTAAAATAATATTTAAGGCATGCCCGAATACGACGATTAACGCCGCTGCAATTATGGTTGGCAAATCGCCTTTTTTAAATACTCCGGTAGCCATGGCATTAAAAGCATCCGCAATCGCTACCCCGGCCAAACCCACTGCAAAAAGACGGATATACGAAACCACGTCCGTAAAATTATTGACCAGGCCTAAAGCGATTGCCCCTAAGCCCCCACCAATTGTCTTAAGAATATTTTTTTGCGGGCTGGTAAAAAATAAAACTAAAAACAAACCTGCTGCTAACAAACCATTACCAAATACCGGAAAAACATCCCCTAAAATTAAATTCTTAGCCAGAAAAAATACCGCCCAGATAATGCAAATCCAGCCTACATCCGCTAAGGCGATTA
>JAHIKK010000066.1 GCA_018897555.1 Candidatus Omnitrophota bacterium | reverse complement strand
TAGCAGGGGTTAGGAAGGAAAATCAACAAGAATTTTGACGCAACGCATTGAAATGACGTAAGTTATGTATTTTCAAAAGTTACATAAAGACAGTTTTTAAAAATAATCGGGAAGAAAAATATTTTTTAACAAAGTACTGTAATAAGTTATTGTTCCAATCCAGAGGTTGCAAAGTGATGATGCAGGTTTCATTTTCACGCTCAAAATTTAACATCCTTTGGCCATATTCGACGATGTTTACTAAATTCCAATTATACATCGGCATCTGTTCTTTGTAGAAATTAACGATCTGGTCGGGGTTATTTTTACCCCGGTATTTTAAGACACCTACACGTACCCCTGAGCTTTCAAAAGAATATGATTGCTGGGGCAGTGATTTTAAGCCCACAGGTACCGGCACATCGCTGAATTTTAAAATTGACTGAGGCTCAAGCATCGTCCTTCCGGTATTTACGGATCTGGGATTATCGGAAAGAGTTGAGCAGCCCATTAGGATGATAGTAAGTAAGCAGCAAAGAATAATTTTCATTTAACCTCCCTATTCTGTCATTTCTTTTAGATTCTTCGCCCTTCGGGGCTCAGAATGACGTGTTTATAGTTTCTTCTTATTTAAAAATTTTTTGACATCCTCATAAATTGTATCAATCTCACCGGGGGTTAATCCGGAATCTAAACCTACCTGGATTAATTGCTCCGGGGTAATGATATCTTCGGGAGTATGGCTGTCGTTGTTTAAAATTAATTTTGCGCCGAATTTTCTGGCTTGTTTTATGACATGGGCGTTGGCCTGGTTGTGTCCGCGGCGGCTGGTAATCTCTAAAAATATCCCGCGTTGGCTGGCTAGCTGCGTATCGCTATCGGAGATTAATCCGGGATGAGCGAGGATATCGATATCTGCCAGGAGGCTTAAACGATTAGTATCTTTGGTTACCGGCTCAACCGGAGTTTCTCCGTGGGCGATAATAATTTTAATTCCTTCTTTTCTGGCCAGGCTTGCCAAAGGCTTAAACTGTTCCGGAGGCAAGTGCGTTAATTCGATTCCCGGAAGTACTTTGATCCCGGAATTTTTTGGCCAGCGCCGGCAAAATTCTACCACGGATTTAGCAATCTGTTTAATATTGCTGTAGTCAGCGTGGTCAGTGATCGCGATTACCGTATAGCCTTTATCCTGATAGCGGACCGCTACTTCTGAAGGAAGCAGTTCCCCATCGCTTAAAAATGTGTGCGCGTGTAAATTATACATTCAAACACCTTAAAGTTTTTATTTAGTGCAGTCCTACCGAGCTTTGCGAGGTAGGATCTAAAATAAATGCGCCTGGCAGGAGTCGAACCTGCTACCCAGAGTTTAGGAAACTCTTGCTCTATCCAGGTGAGCTACAGGCGCAGATTTATGCTCCGCCAAACTTAACCAAAGAATATACCGGGTACTCTTTAAATTTTTCTTTGCCATTTAAATCTATCAATTCAATGACAAAACCGATTCCGGAGACTTTTCCTCCCAACTGTTTTACCAGCTTAATTACGGCTTCCACTGTGCCGCCGGTAGCTAAAAGGTCATCAATAATTAAAACTTTTTCACCGGGAATAATCGCGTCTTGATGAATTTCCAAAGTGTCTGTGCCGTATTCCAGCGCGTAAGTCGTAGAGATAGCTTTAAAGGGGAGCTTGCCCTTTTTGCGTACCGGCACAAAACCTGCCCCGATTTTATACGCCACTGCCGCTCCAAAGATAAACCCGCGCGCCTCCACCCCCACTACTTTATCCAATCCTTTATTTTTATATTTTTTAGCGAGTAAGTCCACGGATTTTTTAAAAGCCGCTTTATTTTGAATTAATGTCGTTACATCCCGGAAAAGAATTCCTGGTTTAGGGAAATCCGGAATGCTGCGGATAGATTTTTCCAAAAGGGCGTTGTTCATTATGGTCGAAGGGTTAATGCTCCTTTTCCTGGCCGACGACAAATCTCCTTAATTTCCTTAAAGCCGCTTCCTCAATCTGGCGGATTCTCTCGCGGGATACCCCCAGTTTTTTGGCAACTACGGCTAAAGTTTGGGGTTTGGTGTTCGTTAATCCAAAACGTAAATCCAAAATCTCTCTTTCCCGGTCAGACATCACCTCCAGAAGATTGTCTATTCTTTCCCGGTCAAGGAGTTTTTTGATCCCGGCATCCGGAGGCGTGGTATTTTTGTCTTCGACTAATTCGGATATCTGGTTCTCATTATCTTCACCAATCGGCGCTTCCAGGGAAGAAGTAGTGCTGGCCATCCAGAAATTAATTTGTTCTGTTTTTTCGGGAGTAAGCTTTAATTTTTTGGCGATCTCTATGTCCGAAGGCACCCGCTTTAATTTTTGGCTTAAGCGCTCTTTAGTCTTCTTCCATTTGGTAATTAAGTCATTCATATACACCGGAATCCGGATCATCTTGCCCTGTTCGCTAATCGAACGGCTAATTCCCTGCTTGATCCACCAGGCGGCGTAAGTTGAAAAACGGAAACCTTTACGGTGGTCGAACTTTTCCACGGCTTTCATTAACCCCAGGTTTCCCTCTTCAATTAAATCCAGAAAGGGAGTGCCCATGCGCATATAACGTTTAGCGATATTAATTACCAGGCGTAGATTTGCCCGAATCATATTTTTACGGGCAATTTCATCCCCCTTACGGATCAATTTATTTAACTCAATTTCCTGTTTAGCGGTTAAAAGAGGAATTAACCTGACTTCTTTAAGGTATGTTTTTAAGGCTTCCATGGGTTTTATATCGGGGACGGTTCTCCTAGCTAGGAGAACCGTCCCCTTGTTTTTACTACTTCTTATTTTTAATTACCGCTTGCGCTGCGGCTAATTTGGCAATCGGCACCCTAAACGGAGAACAGCTGACATAATTCATACCTAGATTATGGCAAAACTCCACAGATTTAGGTTCACCGCCGTGCTCTCCGCAGATACCAATTTCTAAGTTTTTATTCGTTGCGCGGCCGCGTTTAATAGCCATCTTCATTAATTCGCCGATTCCTTCCTGATCAATACTTTGGAAGGGATCAACCGGCAAGATACCTTTTTGGATATAATCCGGCAAGAACCCGCCGATATCATCCCGGGAGAAACCAAAACCCATCTGGGTTAGGTCATTGGTGCCAAAGGAGAAGAATTTGGCGACAGTTGCCAGTTTATCCGCGACAATCGCTGCCCGGGGAATTTCAATCATTGTTCCCAAAAGATGTTTTATTTTTTTTAATCCGTATTTTGCCAGGACTTCTTTATAGATCTGTTCGGCAATCGCGAATTGATCGGCTAATTCTTTTACATCGCAAACCACCGGAATCATAATCTCCGGATAAGGATCCTTGCCTTCTTTAACTAATTCCGCGGCTGACTCTAAAATTGCGCGGATTTGCATAGCGCTTACTTCCGGATAGGTAATTCCCAGGCGCACGCCGCGATGCCCCATCATGGGGTTAGATTCGTGCAAACCTTCGGCTCTTTTAGCAAGTTCCTTCATATCGATATTTAAATCACTAGCTAATTGTTCAAGCTTTACCTGCTCGCGGGGCACGAATTCATGCAGCGGCGGATCCAATAAACGAATGACTACCGGAAAACCGTCCATTGCCGCGATGGTCCCTTTGATATCTTTTTTTACAAACGGGAATAATTCATTTAAGGCCTTTTGCCTTTCTTCGCTGGTTTTGGAAACAATCATTTTACGCAAGAGGAATAAAGGTTGATCTGAACCTTTGCCGTAAAACATATGCTCAGTACGGAAAAGCCCGATACCTTCGGCTCCGAATTGCAGTGCTTTTTGAGCATCCTGCGGCGTATCGGCGTTAGTGCGCACGCCCAGCGTTTTTATTGCGTCGCACAACTTTAAAAACTCCGAAAGTATCATATTTTCTTCGTAGGCATCCATCATCGGAAGCTGGCCTTCATAGACATTGCCTTTAGTGCCGTTTAAGGTAATCCAGTCCCCTTCTTTTAAGATCTTGCTTTCGACCTGCACAGTTTTTTTATCCAGATCAACATGCATCGCGGAGCATCCGACAATACAGCATTTACCCCAACCACGGGCAACCAAAGCCGCGTGTGAAGTCATGCCGCCGCGGGCAGTAAGAATTGCCTGGGCTACGCGCATACCTTCTACATCTTCCGGATTAGTTTCTTCACGCACTAGAATTACTTTTTTACCGGTTTTTGCCCATTCTACCGCGTCGCTAGATGAAAAAACAATCTGTCCGCAAGCGCCACCCGGGCCCGCAGGCAGCCCTTTAGCAAAAGGCTTGGCCGTGTTTTCAGTTTTAGGGTCAATAATCGGATGCAGCAATTCCTCAAGCTGTGCCGGAGTTACGCGCATTACCGCTTGTTCCTTTTTAATCATTTTTTCTTTGACCATATCTACCGCCATGCGTACAGCTGCCGGGCCATTGCGTTTACCTACGCGGCACTGCAGCATAAAGAGTTTACCTTTTTCAATGGTAAACTCAATATCTTGCATATCATGATAATGTTTCTCCAGGCGATTTTGAATAAGGTAAAGTTCTTTGTAAATTTTAGGCATGGCTTTTTCCAGGGTGAGCAACTCTTTGTTGTGGCTGGAAGTTGAATATTCATTGATGGGAGCTGGCGTGCGAATACCGGCCACCACGTCTTCACCTTGGGCATTAATCAGGTATTCACCGTAGAAATTATTTTCTCCGTTTCCCGGGTTACGCGTAAAGGCGACCCCGGTGGCGGAATCATCTCCCATATTACCAAAAACCATGCTTTGCACGTTAACCGCGGTGCCCCACTCATCCGGAATACCTTCAATCCGGCGGTAGCTAATAGCGCGTTTTCCATTCCAGGAAGAAAATACCGCGCCAATGCCGCCCCATAACTGCTCCAGGGGTTCATCGGAAAATTCTTTACCTAAAACTTCTTTAATTTTAATTTTAAATAGCGCGCAAAGCTTTTTTAAATCCTCAGCGTTTAAATCCGTGTCAATGGTATAGTTTTTATCTTTTTTCATCTGGGCCATGATTTTTTCCAGCTGTTTGCGAATTCCGTCTTCGCCTTTGGGCTCAATTCCGGCAGCCTTTTCCATGACTACATCTGAATACATCATAATCAAGCGCCGGTAAGCGTCATAAACAAAACGGCTATTTCCGCCGCTTTTCTTAATTAGCCCGGGAATAGTTTTCTCGGTCAGCCCGACATTGAGAACCGTTTCCATCATGCCCGGCATGGATTTTCTGGCGCCGCTGCGTACGGAAAATAATAATGGATTATTGCTATCACCGAATTTTTTGTCCATTAATTTTTCTATTTTTTCCAGGGCGGCTAAAACCTGCCCTTTTAATTCTGGGGGGTATTTCTTTTTATGCTGATAATAATATGAGCAGACCTCTGTGGTGCAGGTAAATCCCGGAGGGACAGGTAACAATAAATTCTTGTTACCGGCCATCTCGGCTAAATTCGCACCTTTTCCTCCTAAGAGGTTCTTCATGCTTTCATTGCCTTCGCCTTTACCGCCGCCGAAACTGTAAATATATTTCTTAGCCATTACTTTTTAAACCCTGCCTTTCCTTATTTTGTAGAGGAGGTTTAAACCTCCTCTACAATTGTTAATAACTTAACTAAGTTGGTTGACTAAATATTCTTTTAATTTATCTATTGAAATTCTTACTTGTTGCATGCTATCGCGATCGCGCACCGTTACCTGTTTATCTTCCAGCGTCTGCACATCTACGGTTACGCAGTAGAGTGTGCCTACCTCATCTTGCCGGCGGTAGAGCTTACCGATGGAACCGGTGTCATCATAAATCGCGGCAAAAGATTTTTTTAAATCCTGCGAGATTTTCTTAGCCAGCTCCACAATTTCCGGCCGGTTGCGCAAGAGCGGAAAGATGGCTACTTTGGTCGGGGCCAGCTCCTTATTTAATTTTAAGACCACGCGGGTATCTTCTTTGATGGTTCGACTTTGCTCACCATCAATCCTGAGCCTTGTCGAAGGACTGATGGTTCGACTTTGCTCACCATCAATCCTGAGCCTTGTCGAAGGATTGACTTGTTCTTCCCGGTAGGCATCAATTAAAAAAGCCAAGACTGCCCGGTCAACGCCTCCGGAAGGTTCAATAATATAAGGGTAGAACTTTTCTTTAGCGGTATCGTCATAATATTGCAAATCTTTGCCGCTGTATTGAGCGTGCTGTTTTAAATCAAAATCCGAACGGTTAGCAACCCCCTCCAGTTCCGCCCAGCCGAAAGGGAAATTGTACTCGACATCCATGCAGGCGTGGGCGTAATGCGCCAGCTCATCTTTACCGTGCTGGCGTTTTCTTAAATTTTGGCTTTTCATCCCTAAAGCTAAATACCAATCAAAACGCAATTGAATCCATTCTTCCAGCGCTCGATCGGCGTCTTGAGGCTTAACAAAATACTCGATTTCCATCTGCTCAAATTCCCGGGTGCGGAAGGTAAAATTACCCGGGGTAATTTCATTACGGAATGATTTTCCGATTTGAGCCAGGCCAAAAGGAAGTTTAGGATGGCGGGAGTCTAAGATATTTAAGAAATTTACAAACATCCCCTGTGCTGTTTCCGGGCGCAGGTGTATTTGGTTTCCGGTTTCTTCCACCGGCCCCTGGTAAGTCTTAAACATAAGGTTAAATGGCCGGGCCTCGGTAAGCCCGCCGGAACATTCGGGGCATTTAGCGGTATCTTTAAGGTCAGCGCTCTTAAAACGTTTTTTGCAGTTTTTACAGTCGCTTTTTAAATCAAAAAAATTATGCACATGGCCGCTGGCTTCCCAGACTCCCGGATGCATAAGGATGGCGCAGTCCATGCCCAAGATATCATTGCGCTCCTGGACATTGGTTTTCCACCAGGCGCGTTTAAGGTTGTTTTTTAATTCTACTCCGTAAGGGCCGTAATCCCAGGTATTGGCCAGCCCGCCGTAAATTTCGCTGCCTTGAAAAATAAATCCCCGGCGTTTACACAGGGAAACAATTTTATCCATTAAATTTTCGGCCATAGTTTTATATTTTTAGCATAATCCAGCCAAAAAAGCAAGTTAAATCCGCGCAACACCTTGTTAAGAACTCTGCTGACTTTCAACAGTAGTGGAGGTTTAAACCTCCACTACTGTTGAATCGGTTTAAGCGTAGAAATTATTGCGAATACATTATTTAGGTTCAGTTGCGCGCCGATATCTTTTATATACACCTTAAAGAAATTTCCCGTATCATCAAAAACATTGCAATCAAAATAATTATCCGGCTTAGACATGGAGTAGTTAATGAAACCCTTGAGATTATGGAGTTGGAATCTAATCATTTTAGCGGTACTCTGATTCCCCACATCCGGAGTAAATACGCTTTTCATGATTACAAAAAAAGCATCGGTAATATTGTTTACCTGGTTTAGATGGGCATACATCAGGCGGCGGATGAATTCATGGTTATTGGTGACTCCATGTTTTTGTACCCGTGGATAAAGTTCAATAAAAGCTCCCGGTTCCTGGAAGAGTAAGTAGATAACCGCTTTATTATTGCCATGCCTTTTTTTATAGTATTGCTTCTTAATTAACTCCTGAATTAAGGTAAACCCCTTAGGCGCGCTAATCCCCATCCTGGGGAATGCGCTCCAGACCAAGGTGTCCAGATAAATGCTGTCGATTTCGGGAGTAAATACTTTCTCTTCGGGCTGCATGCAGAGTATGGGGATAGTTTTACAGTCGCCGACGCCATAACTGATATATTGCCTTAAAAGATTCGGCCCGGCGAATTTAATAACAAACGCCAAAGCGATAACCAGCCCGATCGTGCGGCTGAAATATTTAGCGAAGCGCTTACGACGCTTAGCAGCCATGGATTTTCTTTAGCTCCTCTTCTTTAATGGTAAAAGAATGCTCGGGAGCGGGGAATTTTTCCTGAAGCACCTCATTTTTAAAATTCTCAACAGCCTCTAATATTACGTTGGAAAGATTGGCGTATTTTTTAACAAATTTTGGGGTATAGCGCTCAAATAAACCGAGCAGGTCATTAATCACCAACACCTGTCCGTCACAATGAATTCCGGAGCCGATACCGATGGTGGGAATCTTTATTTCCTTAGTAATCAGTCCGGAAATTTTATCCGGCAGGCACTCCAGGACTATCGCAAAGCATCCTTTCTTTTCCAGCTCTTTGGCCTGATCAATTAAGCGCTTAGCGGTTTGGGCATCTTTTCCCTGGCACTTAAAACCCCCGATTTTATCCGCGGTCTGCGGGGTTAAACCGATATGGCCCATCACCGGAATCCCCGCCCGGATAATTTGTTCAGTTACCTGCAGGCAATTATCAAACCACTCCAGCTTTACTGCCTGGCAGCCCGCCTCAGTAATAAATCTTTGGGCATTGGCCAGGCTTTCATCAGGGTTAAGCTGATAAGCGCTATAGGGCATATCGCCGACCAGCAGGGCGTTTTTTACCCCCCGGTTCACCGCTTTGGCATGGTGCAGCATTTCCGGCATTCCCACCTGGGTGGTGGATTCCAGGCCTAAAACGACATTGGCTAAAGAGTCTCCGACTAAAATTATGTCAATCCCGGCTTTATCCACGAGGGTAGCCAGAGGATAATCATAGGCAGTAAGCATGGTAATCTTACGCCTGTTCTTTAAAGAAACAATCTGATTAACCGTAATTTTGCCGCCCATTTTAACTTTTAAAGAAAAACTTATGCAGGTAATTTGCCAGCGGTGAAATTATAAGCATCAACGTCAGCACGATAAGAATCACCGTAGTTGACCAACCCACAGTATTTTGAAAATTATTGTTAGTATATTTTCCCATAATTTTCTTGTTGTTGACCATGGTGATCATGGAAATAAGCACCACCGGAAGCAGCATGGCGTTGATAATCTGGCTCCAGATAGTTATAGCGATCAGCGGAGCATTGGGTATAAGAATTATAATTACCGAGACCAGGATAATGAAAGTAAATAACGCATAGAATTGCGGAGCTTCATTTATTTTTTTATTGACCCCGGCCTCAAAACCAAATGCCTCGCAGATATAGAACGCCGTGGCCAAGGGCAGGATGGTTGCGGAAAATACGGAAGCGACAAATAATCCAAAGGCAAAAAGCTGCGAAGCAAATATGCCGGCGAAGGGTTTTAAGGATACTGCCGCATCCTTAGCTTCGTTAATCACTATCCCGTTCTGATGCAAGGTTGCGGCACAGGCGACAATAATGAAAAAGGCCACGACGATGGTGGCGATACAGCCGATAATAACGTCAGCGACGACAAATTTATAATCTTCTATTTTGATGCCTTTTTCGATAACTGCCGATTGCATATAGAATTGCATCCAGGGGGCAACGGTGGTACCGACAATACCTAAAACCATTCCCAAGTATTCTTTGTTCATGTGCATGGTTGGTTTTATGAAAGCTGATGTAATTTGCCCCCAATCCGGCTTAGCCAGTATCGCGGAAACGATATAGGATAATAAGCAAAAACTAAAAAGTAAAAATATTCTTTCCGTAGTTTTATAATTCCCCTTGACTACCAGGATCCAAACGGCAACTGCGGTTAAGGGCACGGAAATATATTTGCTGATACCAAAGATATCCATACTTCCGGCAACACCGGCAAATTCCGTGGCCGTATTTCCGATATCCGCGGCCAGTAGGCCTAAAAAGATAAAAAAAGTAATTTTTACCCCGAAGTTTTCCCGGATCAGGTCCGCCAGGCCTTTACCCGTGACAATTCCCATTCTGGCGTTCATCTCTTGAACTACCGCTAAAATTATAAATGACGGAACCAACGTCCATAAAAGTTTATAACCAAAGATTGCTCCGGCAACCGAATAGGTGGTAATCCCTCCGGCGTCATTATCTACGCTGCCGGTGACGATTCCCGGCCCCAGAACGGCGAGAAATATTATCAGGTTCCGGATTAGCGGTTTTTCTTTAATCGTTTCCCAAAGCTTCATTGCGCTTGCTCCGTTTCTTTACGGATCTGATGAAATACTGATTCAAAAGCATTCTTCATCGTAATTATCCCCTGGATTTTTCCTAATTTATCAATTACCGGCACAACCGTAAAATCATATTTATAAAAAACTTCAGCTACATCTTTAATTTTAGTTTTGATTTTTACCTTAGCGACGCGTTTGCGCATAAATTCAGAAATAATTTTTTCACCCGGCATGGTGAGCAGTTGTTGTAAAGTTACTACTCCCGCCAGCGAATCCGTATCATCAAGCACATAAATATAGTAAGATTCTTTTTTGCGGCTGGATTCTTTTTTTGTTTTTTCTAAAGCCTCCGCCGCCGTCATTGTCTGCTTGATGCAGATAAAATTGGTATTCATGATACTACCGGCGATATCGTTGGCATGTCCGAGCAAGCTTGAGATTTGGGTGACTTTTTCCGGCGGCAGCTTGGTAAATAACAGGTTCATTTTCTTAATCGGCATTTGGGAAAATAAATCCACGGCTTCGTTAATGGCCATCTCGTTAATGATGTCCACCAGAAGTTTCTGGTCAAGCAATTCGGCAACCTGCAGGCGGATTTTTAAGGGGAGTTCCTGAATCGTGCTGGCCGCGGTAACCTTGTCCATGGATTTTAGGATATTTAATCTCTCTTTTATGCCTAAGTCGATAAGAATATCGGCAATATCAGCCGGATGCAGCTCCGCCAGCCTGGAGTGGTGCACTTTTAAGGATAAGGCATCAGTACCGATGGGGCCGTTGATAGGTTGAACATATTTCCAGGAAATAATCCTGTCCTCTACCTGATAAGAAGAAACAAGCTTGATTATAAACTCAAATATTTTACTGACACCTAATCTGCGCAGTAAACCGGTAATCCCGATATCCATATGCACTACCCAAAGGCTTAATCCTTCTTTTAAAAGATGCAGGTCATTAACCCGCACTACCTTTGAGCCTTGGGTATCTACAATCTGTTTATCCCAAAAAGTTTCTTTAAGCAGGATTTCATTTTCTGCCGGATTGAAGCCATCTTGCGCGACAGCCGGAAAATTTTCAATAAAAACCCCCTTCTCTTCTACCAGCATTTTTACGCTGTTCCAGGGCAGATAAATTTTCTTATTTTTTTTATCACGCATAATCAACCCGGTTACTTTAGGGTACATTTCTTTAAGTGAGGCGGCAAGATCAATAACCCGGCCGATCTTCTTCCCGGTAACGGCATCAATTACCGCAAGATTGATGATATAATAAAGGAAAATAAATTTCTTCGGTGGATAGTTCATTCGGTAATTTTAATTTCCAGGTTATTAAATTTCATCGCCAATGCTTTTGCCTTTTCTTTACCTAAAACAAATACGGACGTAGAAAGCGCATCCGCCTCCAGGGCGCTATCCGCAATCACGGTTACTGAAGAAATTCCTGATTCTGCCGGATACCCGGTTTTAGGGTTAAGTATGTGGCCATAGCGTTTGTTTCCCCTTAAAAAATATTGCTGGTAATCTCCGCTGGTAGATGCGGATTTATTTTTTAGCTTCAGTATTCCTGTAATTTCAGGTTTACGCGCTCCTTGGATGGCGATCTTCCAGCTTTGCCCGAAGTTATCTCCTAAGGCATAAACTTGCCCTCCGGCGTTAATCAGGCAGCTAGCAATATTGTTTTCCTTCAATTTTTTGACTGCGCAATCCAAGGCAAACCCTTTGGCAATTGCCCCCAGGTCAATCTTCATTCCCGGAAGTTTGAATTCTACCACATTATCTTTTTCATGTAAAATAATTTTATCGCTGCCCACCAGCTCTAAAACAGCGCGGATTTTATCAGCGCCAGGTTTCTGGAAGTTTTGGCCGGTAAATCCCCAGAGATCAACTAAAGGGGCAACGGTAATGTCAAAAGCCCCCTGAGTTTGGCGGTAGAATTCCAGTGATTTTTTTATAATATAAAACGTATCCGCGCTTACTTTTAATTTTCCTAAACGATTAAGCCGGGAGATTTCGCTGGCCGGGATATATTTACTCAGCAGCTGTTCAATTGAGCTGGCTTCTGAAAAAACAATCCCGCTGGCTTGTTTATTTGGCGAGGAAACCTGCCAAAATGTGCCCATTAAAAGGCGATTGTCATGGTAAAGTCGTTTTGCTTTTAGCGGGAATTTTGGAGGATGAGCCCGCAGGGCAGAATAAATTAAAGCTATAGACCACCCGCTGATCAAAAAGGCAACTAAAAACTTGCGTGTTTTTGCGCTAAAAGCCATGAGTTTAAAAGTTTATTAAGTTTATTGCGCTGATTGTGCGTAGCTGGATTCAATGGTTTTAACCAAATCGAGAAGAAACTTATTGGTGGGCACATCAATACCCAGCTCTTGCCCCAGCCGCACAATTACTCCGTTAATGAAGTCGACCTCTGTGCGTTTTTTTCTTAATACATCCTGAAGCATTGAAGAAAGATTACCCTGCGTGCCCTCACAAACTGCTTCCACCTTGGCCAACGGATCATCAAAAATTAATTTTATACGTTTTCTCTTGGCAATGCGCGCGGCTTCCGTGACCGCGTCTCTTAAGATTCTTCTGGTGCCTTCGTATTCTATAAGTTTTCCATTGGGCAGGCGCGTAATTGCGGACAAAGCATTAATTCCAACATTAATAATTAATTTGCTCCAGAGCAGGCTTTTTATATCGCGTGACATTTTGCATTCAAAGCCGACTTTGTTTAAGAGCTCGCGTATAGCGCGCATTTGGACCGGGGTTTTACCGTCAATCGTTCCAATAATCGTTTCACCGCGCCCGGCGTGGCGAATCTTGCCGATATCGATTAAAGTTGAGCCTTCATTAGTTACTCCGGCAATCACTCTTTCTTCACCGGCTGACTCTGAAATAATTTCAACGTTGCCGATTCCATTTTGCAGGGTTAAAATTTTAGTCTCATCGCTTAAAAGCGGCTTAATCTGTTCAATAGTTAATTTGGTATGAAATGATTTCACGCAAATAATTATTAAATCCGCTTTTCCAATATCGGCAGGGTTAGCTGTAGCTTTTACTTTCACTTGCCAGGAGCCGCTGGCTCCTTCCAGAGAGATCCCGCACTCATTAATCTTGGCAGCGCGTTCCTTATTTTTATCTAGAAGCCAAACCTCTTCTTTTGATTTTGCCAGGTATGCCGCGAATAAACATCCGATTGCTCCCGGCCCAACCACGACAATTTTCATTTAGCTCTCCTCTTTTTATCCAACCGGCACCTCTAATTTATTAATCAGTTTCTGAGATTTTAGTTCCCGGCCAAGGTGAAAATTCAAAAAAGCATTCAGGATTAAGTCCAATTCTTTTTTTATCTGAGGATTCATTCCCAGGCTTAAGGAGCTGTTAAAGCTGCTTTTTTCGATATGCAAGACCGTAGCGATGGTCCCCCGGAATATCGAGCGGCTCGCAGGGTCTTTGGGCATACAATGCGGACAAAGCAGCCCGCCTAAAGAAAGGCTGAACCTGGATTGCCCCATGATCTTATCCAGGCAACTTACGCAGGAATCGAAATGCGGCTTAAATCCTGAAAGGCTGAGCATTTTAATTTTAAATATGGTGGCAATTTTTTCCGGGCTATAGTTGGTTTCTAATTCTTTGAGGCTGGCTAATGTTAAATTAAGGATCTCTTCATTTTTATCTTCAAGCTGCATGATGGAGGAGACCATTTCCACCATAAAACCCGCAATAGTAGTTCGCTCGATATTTTGCCGGATACGGGTAAAGTTATCCAGTTTATCCGCCTGGCTTACTAAATGGAAGCTGGAGTGTGTTTTTCTGTAGAAGATGATTTCATTCAGGGAAAAAATCTCTAAATTTGAAGCGAACTTTTTCGGATCGGTGCGGATACCTTTAACAATCCCGCATATTTTTCCGAATTCTCTGGTGTAAAAATCTACAATTAAGGAAGTTTCGCGCAGGTCTCTCTTGTTTAAAACTAACCCTACCGCTCGATCAATCGACATATTGGCTTTCTTTTTTACGCATCAGTTTTATCTGGCTCTCTGTCCGGTCGCCAAACCCTAAAATGTGCAATATGCCGTGTACCACATAAAGCGATAATTCATAATCCGGGGTAGTTTTGAAGCTACGCGCCTGTTCTAAAGCGGCCTGCGCCGAAATCATAATATCCGCCAAAATAATGTTCTTTTCTTTTTTATCGCTGAGATTAAAAGCTAAAACATCGGTTGAACCGTTGGTTTTAAGGAATTTAGCGTTAAATTTTTTAATCTGCGGGTTATCTACAAAACAAAGGTTGATCCATCCGGATTCTTTTACTTTTTCACCTTTAAGGACTTTAAGGATTAATTTTTTTATTTTTCCGGTTTGGACAGGAACCTTTTTTTGCAGGTTCTGAAGAGTTATTTTCACCTGTTTTTCAAGAGTAATTAACCCGGCTATGGTAGATGCCGCTTAATATTTTACTAAAAACGCTGGATATTTTTTCGATATCCTTTAAGGTAAGCTCACATTCATCGAGCTGCCCATCGATAAATTTATTGTTGATTACCTTGCGCACTGTTTCTTCGATCTTGTCCGGAGTAGGGTCTTTTAAGCTGCGCGTGGCTGCTTCTACGGAATCCGCTAATAATACGATGGCGGTTTCTTTGGTGTTGGGTTTTGGCCCGGGATAACGGAAGCCTTCTTCGGCCACTTCCTGGTTTTCTTCCTTGCCCTCCAGTGCTCTTCGGTAAAAATAATAAACCAGGCTGCTGCCGTGGTGTTGCTGGATAAAATCCCAGAGTATCGGGCTTAAGGAGTATTTTTTAGCCAGCTCTAAGCCTTCCTTGACATGGTTCATGATAATTAATTTACTCATCGTCGGAGTAAGTTCATCATGGGCGTTCTTTTTGATATCCTGATTTTCGATAAAATACTCCGGTTTTTGCAGTTTACCGATATCATGGTAGTACGCGCCGATTCTGGCTAAAAGGCCGTTGGCATCCACCACGGAGCAGGCGGTATCGGAAAGATTGCCGACCACCAGGCTGTGGTGATAGGTACCCGGTGCTTCCAGGATCATCCGCTGTAAGATGGGATGATTAAAATCTGCCAGCTCTAACAGGCTGATGTTGGTTACGGTCTGCAGGATATATTCAAAGAAGGGCAGGATCCCTAAAGTGATCACCCCGGAAAGCAAACCATTAATTAAAATTATTAAATATCTCTGCGCCTGATTAAGCATAAGATGTTCTAAGAGTATCAGGCTGACTAATTGCAGGATGCCGGCAATAATCCCGGCTTGAATAACTTGGGCCCGTTTACGGGCCTTGTTTACTAATTGTATCGCGCAGACGCAAGAGGTCATCAAAATAAACCAGGCCTTAAATGGCTCCGGGCTTAAAGCTGCCAGGGAGATGCAGGTTCCCAGTGACAAGAAATAAGCTACCTCCAGGTTATTAAATAGCAGCACGCTGAGCATGGGAATAATCGCCACCGGGATAAAATAAATGGACAATCCCTGCCTAATTAAAAAATAACCCAGGCAGAATGAAATTAGAAAAAGAAAACTTAAAGCCGGCAGGCGGGCATGCTTAATTTTAGTAAATTTTTTGTAAAAGCATAAATAAAGCAGGATTAGGAAAAAAGGGATTGCCAGGTTTAGGTGGATAATCTCGCTAAAAAGGAACATGAAAACGCATATCCCAATCGGAACAAGTTTGGTTTTAGGGAATAGTTTTTTCATAGGCTTGAATTATTTTATCCATGCAGTGCTTACTTTAAATTTTCCTTAGGCTCCTTCATCCGGCGATGCTTAGGGCTTAGCTTAGGGCCGGAAGGAATATTTAAAACTTGGCCGGGATAAAGTTTGTTTGGCCCGTGTAAAATATCCTTATTTGCCTCATAAATCTTCATCCACCCCGTAGTTGTTCCGTAGAATTTTTTAGAGATTTTCTGTAAAGTATCACTCTTAGCTACGGTGTATTGTTCGGAATTTAAATTTGCTTGTTCAGTTTGTGTTTCCTGAACCATGCTGGGCCTATTGAAGCTATCCCTGGATAATGGAGTAACCGCCGGGCAAGGGGCTTTAGTTTTATTCGATGAACCCAGTTCTACCTCAAAGACTCTGGTGGTCCGGGTGGCTTTTCTTTCCCCTGGTTCCGGAGCTTGCCCGGTGATGTAACCGCGATTGCCCGATGATGAAGAGAGTTCCTGGTCAACCCGATCGCGCGTTAAATTGTAGGTTCTGGCCACGCATCCGGATAAGGCCAAGGTTGATGTTAATACGCAAATTCCCGCTAACCTAAAGCTGTTCATTTTACTTACCTCCTTTTAATGGCTATTCCTAATTCTCTTAATTGTTTATCTTCAACATCCGAAGGCGCGCCGGTTAACGGACAAGATGCGCTTGAGTTTTTGGGAAAGGTAATTACCTCGCGGATACTTGTTTCCCCGGAAAGTATGGCCAGTAGCCGGTCTAACCCAAAAGCCACTCCTCCGTGCGGCGGCGCGCCGAATTGAAAAGCTTCCAGGAGAAAACCAAAACGTTTTTGAATTTCTTCTTTTTCCAGGCCGATAATATTAAAAATCTTTTCCTGGAGTTCCTGGCGGTGAATTCTGATTGAGCCTGAGCCCAGCTCTATCCCATTTAAAACCAAATCATAAGAGCGGGATTTAACTTTATCCGGGGCGAGTTCTAAATTTTCCAGGTCTTCGGTGGACGGAGAGGTAAAAGGATGATGTTCGCTTTCCCAGCGCTTCTCTTCGGTATTAAATTTGAAAAGCGGGAAATCTACTACCCAACAGAAGGCAAACTCTGTTTTTAATTGCTCCCGTAAATCGGGTTTGTCGCATTTATATTTTTCCATCGCTTCCGGATAGCTGATACGCGTAAAAGGCAGGGCGATGTCGATATTTTTCAGTTCTTTAAAGACTAATTGCATTAACCCTTCAGTTAAACTAAAGATATCCTCTTCATTTATAAAAGACATTTCAATATCCAACTGGGTAAATTCCGGCTGGCGGTCAGCGCGCAGATCCTCATCCCGGAAGCATTTAGCGATCTGATAATATTTTTCAATTCCAGCTACCATCAGTATCTGTTTGAATAATTGCGGAGACTGCGGTAAAGCAAAAAATTGGCCGAGGTTTGCCCGTGAAGGAACCAGGTAGTCGCGGGCGCCTTCCGGAGTAGATTTAGTAAGGATGGGAGTTTCACATTCGATGAAATCTTTACCTCCCAGGTAGAGGCGGATGATTTTATAGAGAGTGCTTCTTAAGAGCAAGTTATTAAAAACTTTATTTCTTCTTAAATCCAGGTAGCGGTATTTGAGGCGAAGCTCTTCGGTTATTTCAACATCCTCCTGGATTTCAAAGGGCGGAGTGTTACTGGGATTTAGTATTTCCAGTTCTTGCGCTAAAATTTCCACTTCTCCGGTAGCCAGCTTGGGATTAATTGTCCCTGCGGGGCGCTTATTTACCAAACCTTTTAATTTAATTACGAATTCGTTTCTTAATTGGCCTGCTTGCGCGTAACTATCGGCAGGGCATTCTTTGGGGATAAAAACGACCTGAGTAAGGCCGTAGCGGTCGCGGATATCGATAAAAATTAATTTACCATGGTCGCGCCGGTTGGCCACCCAACCGCAGAGGGTTACCTGTTTGCCCGTATCGGTGACCTTAAGCTGCCCGCAGGTATGCGTTCTTAACATTTTAGTTCCTGGATTAAATTTTGCAGGGATACTTCTTTCTGTGTGCTGGAAGCCATATCTTTAACGGAAATAGCGTGTTTCTTTAATTCATCATCCCCTAAGATTAAGACAAAAGTCGCGCCGGCATCATTAGCCGCGCGCATAGCGCCTTTCAATGATTTATTTAAATAATCCGTATCCGCAGGTATTTCGGCATTTCTAAGCTGATTTAATATTTTTATGCCGGCGGATTTTGCAGCCTCTCCCAGCGTAATTAAATAAACTAACTTTTTTGGCGGATTCTGCTTTAGAGCGTTAGGCACTAAAAGCAGCCTCTCGACCCCGAAAGCAAAACCCATTGCCCCTAACTCCGGTCCGCCCAGCTCTCTAACCAAATCATTATAACGGCCGCCCGCGCCAATAGCATCCTGGCTGCCTAAATCGCTATGGGTGATTTCAAAGACCGTGCGATTGTAGTAATCCAGGCCGCGCACCAGTTGTGGAACCACTTGAAATGAAATATTCAGATCATTTAATCCGCGTTTCACCTCTTCAAAATGGCTTCGACAATCCGGACAAAGATGGGTGTGTCCAGCTTCGAGTGTCTTAACTATTTTTTGACAATCTTCGTTTTTGCAGTCTAATATTCTTAAGACGTTATTTTTAGCTCTGCGCTGGCAATCCGCGCACAGCTGGGGTAATTTTTCCGGTAAACTTTTTTTTAAAGCAGCGCTTAATGCCTGTTTATCTTTTTGGCAACCTAGGCTGTTAATCTTAATCTGGTAACCGGTAATTCCGAAACCTTTCAGTAATTGTTCGGCTAAACTGATTACCTCTATATCTAAGCTGGCCAGAGTTGAGCCGATGGCTTCCACCCCAATATGATGAAATTGACGCAGCCTTCCCTTTTGCGGGCGTTCCAAGCGGAACATCGGGCCAATATAATATAATTTTGTAAAACCACCGGCCTTTTCTAAATTATTTTCCAGATAACTGCGTACGATTGAGGCTGTTCCTTCCGGACGCAGCGCGTAAGTATCCTCTTGGTTATGGATGAGGAACATCTGCTTTTGTACGATCTCGGTAGTTGCGCCTAAAGTACGGTTAAAAAGCGATGCCTCTTCCATTACCGGCGTACGGATTTCCTGGTAATTATATAATGAAAATATTCTGCGCGCTGTTGCTTCGACTGTTTGCCAGGAAGATGTTTCTTCGGGCAAGATATCTTTAGTACCCGGGATTCTTTTAAACATGTAAAATTTTATTCAGTAGTTAGTAGGCAGTAGTTAGTAAGTAGCTTAACTAGCTATTTTATGTGTTCGCTACTAGCTATTTACTTATTTTTGCGTTTATTTTATCTTTTGTTTCATTTCCAAGCCAGCTTTAAAGACTACAACTTTTCTGGGTGGGACAGGGATAACCTGATTAGTACGCGGATTTCTGCCTGTGCGGCTTCTTCTTTGTTTTACTTTGAAAACACCAAAATTACGTAATTCAATTTTTTCGCCCCTAATCAAAGCATCAATAATGCAATCAAAGGTCTTTTGTACTATTTTTTTGACGTCTATCTGCTTAAGATTAGTTTCATCAGATACTTTTAAAACAATATCTTTTTTGGTCATCTTCCACCCCCTAATGCTAAGTATAATAACAGCAAAAAGTTACAGTGTCAAGCCTAAATTTAAAATTTAATGGGAATGATACCATAGATCCTTACCCCCTCCCCTGTGGGGGAAAATTAATAAAGGTTCTTTGTATAAGTAGGGAAATTTTTAAGAAATTAAAGACGGCTTTGAATGAATTTGATTTA
>JAHIKK010000065.1 GCA_018897555.1 Candidatus Omnitrophota bacterium | reverse complement strand
TTGAAATAATTAGAGATTATCTACAATACAAGAAAGATTAGCGCATAGCAAAAGCTATATTTACTAATTCTTAAGTTGTCAAAGAACAATTTTAGGTTGGGGAAGGTTAATTTGGCGAATTAAAGCACAGCCTCTTAAACCTCCCCTACTATTGAAAGCCGGCAGGCAGGAACACAGGCGAGGAGAAAGAAATGGCTCAGAGAATATCAGAAAAGTTGAGAAAAACCAGCGAAACAGAAATTTCTGTTAAATTAAATATTGATGGCACGGAAGTAAGAAAAATTAAAACCGGTATTGGCCTGCTTGACCATATGCTGGACCTCTTCGCTTACTGGGGCCATTTTGATTTAGAGGCGATAGTTAATTGGGGTGATTTTAATATCGATATTCATCATACGAATGAGGATGTGGGCATAGTTTTAGGCCAGGCTTTTAAGGAGGCATTAGGCGATAAGCAAGGGATCAATCGGATTGGCTCAGCAAGCGTGCCAATGGAAGAGGTGACGGCTACGGTTACAGTGGATATCAGCGGCAGGAGTTTCTTTAAAGGAATTCAAGTCCAGGCCACGCATCTTTTGGATCCAGCTAAAATTTCTGAGACAGAAGGATATTCCCTGGAATATGCAAATCATTTTTTTGAATCGTTTGCAAAAAATATGGGCCTGAATTTAATCATTGAATTAAAAGGCGGCAATCGGGATTTACATACTAATTTAGAGCCGGTTTTTAAAGCCCTGGGCATTGCTTTGGACCAAGCCACCCAAATTGACCCGCGTAGAAAAGGTATCCCTTCGACTAAAGGTGTGATTGATTGATGAAGATTGTAATTATCGACTATGGCATGGGCAATATTCATAGCGTGGCTAAGAGTATTCAAGTTTGCGGCGTTGAGCCGATAATCTCTAATAAAAAAAGCGAGATAAGCTCAGCGGATAAAATAGTTTTACCCGGGGTGGGCGCTTTTGATGATGCGATGCTGGAATTAAAGAAGTTGGATTTAATCAGCGTTATTCTCCGGCAGGTTGACTGTAAAAAGCCGTTTCTGGGGATTTGTTTAGGGATGCAGCTTTTATTGGAAAGCAGCCAAGAGGCTGAAATGAATAAGGGGTTAGGTATTATCAAAGGCCAGGTGGTTAAATTTAATTCCGCGCCTGGTTTGAAAGTTCCGCATATGGGATGGAATGATTGTAAGGTTGTGGCTAAAGATTGCCTTTTATTAAGCGGTATCAGCTCTGGCACCCAAGTTTACTTTTGTCATTCCTATTATCCGCAACCCAGCGATAAATCCGTGATTGCCGCAACCAGCAACTATGGAGGAGAGTTTTGTTGTGTTTTACGTCAAGGTAATGTTTACGGAGTGCAGTTTCATCCGGAAAAAAGCCAGGCTTTAGGATTAAAGATAATTAAAAATTTTGTGAATTTATGTTAATTATTCCAGCGATAGACTTAATGGGCGGTAAAGTAGTCAGGCTTTTTCAGGGCAAGTTTAACCGGCAGAAGGTTTATTCGGCTGACCCGGTTAAGGCCGCTAAACATTGGGCTAAGCAGGGGGCTAAATTTTTGCACATTGTGGATTTGGACGGGGCCTCAAGCGGCGCGCTTAAGAATATCGAAGTTTTAAAGAAAATTGTTAACCAGGCGGGCATCGGGGTGGAATTCGGCGGCGGGGTCAGGAGCATGGAAGCAATATCAAAGTTATTGAGTTTGGGGGTAGAAAGGGTTATTTTAGGCACCCGGGCAGCTAGCGACGCAAAATTTTTAAAGCAAGCTTGGAAAAAATTTGGAGAAAAAATTATTGTCAGCATTGATGCTAAATGCGGAAAGGTCTTAACGCAGGGGTGGAATTGCAAAGCAGCCAAAACGACATTGATTTTTGCCAAAGAGTTAAAAGCAATAGGTTTTAAGCAGTTAATTTATACGGATATTTCTAAGGATGGTACTTTGTCCGGGCCGAATATTTCCGGAATTAAAGAGCTGCTAAAAGAAACGCAGCTAAAGGTTATTGCTTCAGGAGGTGTTTCTGACCTTAAGGATTTGATCAAGCTGAAAAAGCTTGATCAACAAGGGTTGTCCGGGGTGATTGTGGGTAAAGCTTTGTATGAAGGTAAATTTACTTTAGCGGAAGCGTTAAAAGTAATGCGCGTTTAATTTATTGAAACTAACAAAAAAGGAGGATACTATGGCAAAGCAAGTTATGTGGTTAGGATTAGCAGCGGTGGGTATTTTTGCTTTAAGTGGATGCGCGACGGTGAACAAAAATGAGGCGTTGTTAAATCAGGGGTTGCGCAATAAGGTTTTAGCGCTGGAGGCGCAATTAAACGATAAAGATAATGAAATAAATAGCTTAAAGGAATCAATAGCGGCAAGTAATCCGGGAGTTAATTCCGGTGCTCAGGATGCCGGTGAAGTTAAGCGCGTGGATACAAAACTAATTCAGACAGCCTTAAAGAATGCCGGTTATTTTCAGGGTTCGGTGGATGGAAGAATGGGCAGGAAGACGCGTTTAGCGGTAAAGGAATTTCAGAAAGCAAATAATCTTCATGTGGATGGCAGAGTGGGCAAGAATACCTGGATAGTTTTAAAGGAATATCTGGAGAAGAAAGTAAAGTAAGGTAATTAATAAAAGCACTTCAATGTTGAGCAAACGTATCATTCCCTGCTTGGATATTAAAGAAGGCCGCGTGGTTAAGGGGGTAAAATTCCTCGGGCTTCGCGACGCCGGTGACCCGGTGGAGGCGGCCCGGGCCTATGACGAGCAGGGTGCCGATGAGTTGGTATTTTTGGATATTACCGCTAGCTTTGAAAATAGAAAAACTTTGGTGGAGCTGGTTGAAAAAATCGCCGGGAATATTTTTATGCCCTTTACGGTTGGCGGAGGCATAGGAGAAATCGGCGATATCCGTAATCTTTTAAATGCCGGAGCGGAAAAGGTTTCGGTTAATACTCAAGCAGTGAAATTTCCGGAGTTAATCAGTGCTGCCGCGAAAAGATTCGGCAGCCAGTGTATCGTCGTGGCGATTGACGCGAAAAAACAGATTGATCACTGGGAGGTATTTATTAACGGCGGCAGGACGCCTACGGGTATTGATGCTTTGGTTTGGGCAGAGAAGGCAGCCAGGCTGGGCGCCGGGGAGATCCTTCTGACGAGTATGGATAGCGATGGCACCAGAGATGGTTATGATTTAGAGTTGACCCGGGCGATTACTCAAAAAGTAAATATTCCGGTTATTGCCTCCGGCGGGGCAGGGTGCTTAGAGGATTTTTATAATGTTTTTGTAAAGGCCAATGCGGATGCGGCTTTAGCGGCTTCACTTTTTCACTACCAGGAATTTACTATTCAACAGGTAAAGAGTTATTTAAAAGAAAAAGGAGTAGCGGTAAGAATATGAAAAAAATAGCATTTAAATTAGCAAGTTTAAAGTTTGATAAGAACGGATTGATACCGGCGATTGTCCAGGATTATAAGAATAAAGAAGTACTGATGTTGGCTTATATGAATAAGGAATCGCTGCGCCGTACTTTAAGCCAGGGAAAAACTTGTTTTTGGTCGCGTTCGAGGAAAGAGTATTGGGTTAAGGGGTTAACCAGCGGGCATTTTCAGTTTGTCAAATCTGCGGCTTATGACTGCGATTTGGACGCGCTTTTAATTAAGGTCCGGCAGGTGGGCAAGGCCTGTCATACGGGCAATCGCAGTTGTTTTTATCGGGTGATTAAATAATGATTAAACCGGATTTAAAAGAATTTATAAAGTTAACCCAAAAAGGCAATCTCATCCCTGTTTATAAAGAGATCAATGCCGATTTGGATACTCCGGTTTCTGCTTTTTTAAAAATGGAGAAAGGGGATTATTCTTTTCTTTTGGAATCTGTTGAAGGCCAGGAAAAGATCGCCCGCTATTCATTCCTGGGCACAAATCCCGGATTGATTTTTAAAAGCAAGGCCAGGAATATAGAAATTATTTATCCGCAGAATAATAAGCGCAGGAGTTTTATTACCCGGGGCACACCCTTGGATGAGATTAAAAAGATAATGCGGGATTTTCACAGCGTAGAGGTAGCGGGGCTGCCGCGTTTTTATGGCGGCCTGGTGGGTTATATCGGATATGATACGGTAAGATTCTTTGAGAATATCCCGGATAAGAATAAGGACTATCTGGAAATCCCGGATACATTTTTAATTTTAACCGATACACTTTTAATTTTTGACCGGCTTAATCATACGATTAAGATTTTAAGCAATGTTATTTTACCAAAAAACTCTAACCTGGCGAAGAAAAAGCAGCTTTATGTAAAGGCAATTAAAAAGATCGAGGCAATTCACAGTAATTTTAATAAGTTTATTATTCCGCCGGATGGCAGAAGCGAGTCCGGCCGGCTGCGCGTAACCAGTAATCTTAAGCGGCCGGAATTTGTCCGGATGGTTAAGCGGGCCCAAGCGTATATCAAGCAAGGGGATATTATCCAGGTAGTTTTATCGCAGCGTTTTAAAGTCAAGACGCAAAAAAATGATTTTGCGGTATACCGGGACTTACGCCGCCTTAATCCTTCACCCTACATGTATTATTTGAAACTTAAGGATTTTTCTATCGTCGGTTCAAGCCCGGAGATGTTGGTGCGTTGTGAGAACGGTTTAGTCCAGACTCGGCCGATTGCCGGCACGCGCCCGCGCGGAAAGAGCCAATCCCAGGATCGCGCCCTGGAAAAAGAGCTCGCCGGTGATGAGAAAGAGAGAGCGGAGCATCTGATGCTGGTTGATTTGGGCAGGAATGATTTAGGCCGGATTAGCAAGCCGGGCCGGGTTAAGGTTGATGATTTTATGCGCGTGGAAAAATATTCTCATGTTATGCACTTGGTTAGTGAGGTAAGCGCCGTACTTGACAAAAAAAGGTTTGATATCTATGATGTATTAAAAGCAGCGTTTCCGGCCGGCACGGTTTCCGGAAGCCCGAAGATTCGTGCCATGCAGATTATTGATGAGCTGGAGAATATCAGGCGTTCGTTGTATGCCGGGGCAATTGGGTATTTCAGTTTTTCGCATAATTTGGATACTTGTATTGCTATCCGCACGATAGTGTTTAAGGATGGCAATGCTTATGTGCAGGCCGGTTCAGGGATTGTCGCTGACTCTGTTCCGCAGAAAGAATATCAGGAATCAGTGAATAAGGCTCAGGCGATGATCGAAGCAATCTCTTAAGCCATTAATAGTAAGAAAAAAGGAGTAATACCATGGCAGTACACATTCGTTTAAGAAGGATCGGTAAAAATCCTAAGGGTAAACCGCATTTTCGAGTCACTGTTTTTGATGAGCGTATGGGCCGGGATAGCCGGATAATTGAAGAGTTGGGTTACTATAAACCGGTAACCGGCCTGGCAGTGCTTAAGAAAGAGCGCATTGCCGAGTGGGTAAAGAACGGCGCGCAGCTATCCGTAACCGTAAAAAGTTTATTGAAGAAATTAAATAAAGGAGCCTAATATGCCACAGTCCAACGCAGCCAATCCCTTGGTTCAGTTTTTTCCGTTAGTTTTAATTTTTATTATTTTTTATTTTCTGTTGATCCGGCCGCAAAAACAGAAAGAAAAAGAGCATCAGAAGATGCTGGCGGGGATTGATAAAAACGATGAAGTGGTAACTTCAAGCGGTATACATGGCACTGTCGTCAGTGTAAAAGAGAAGACTTTAATTTTACGCATTGATGAGAATGTGAAGATGGAGATTGAAAAAAGCAACATTGCCTATATTAAGAAACCTTAAATTAATTAAGAGAATCCTTAGCCATTAAAAACAGGAGTCGTAGGGGAGGTTTAAACCTCCCCTACGATGAGAGTTTTTCTGATAACTGAGTTGTTACTAAAAAACAGGAGTTTAGAATAATGGAAAGAAAGCTGATTTATAGAATATTGCTGATCTTAGGGGTGGTGGGGTTATGTACTTATTATACCTTTCCTTTAAATAAGCGTATTAACCTGGGCCTGGATTTACAAGGCGGGATGCATCTTTTACTTAAAGTTGACACTAGCCACTTGCAGGGGCAGGCTAAGCTTGATGCCTGTGACCGGGCAGTCGAGGTTATTCGCAATCGCATTGATGAGTTTGGAGTCAGGGAAACTTCCATCCAAAAACAGGGTGAAGATGAGATTGTGGTGCAGCTTCCCGGGGTTACTGACCGTGAGCGGGCCATTGATTTGATTGGTAAAACCGCGATGTTGGAGTTTAAAGTTGTTTCTAATGATGCCCAAAAGCTTAAAGAGGCAATTGACGGAACAGTTCCGGAAGGGTTTGAGTTGAAATATACTCCGGATGAGAATGAGCCGTTGTTACTAGAAAAGCAAGCGGTATTAATCGGGGATGCCTTAACGAATGCGATGGTGCGTTTTGATCAGAGCCAGTTTAATGAACCGATTGTCGCTTTGCAGTTTAACGCTGTTGGAGCCAAAAAATTTGCTGAAGTAACTGCCGCCAACGTGGGTAAGCGTTTAGCCATTGTTCTGGATGGTAAAGTGCAATCTGCCCCGCGGATCAGGGAGGCTATTCCTTCAGGGGAGGCTGTAATTACCGGCAGGTTTGACGTGCAAGTCGCGCAAGATTTAGCACTTATTTTAAGGGTTGGGGCATTACCTGCTCCGATGCATATCGAAGAAGAAAGAACTGTTGGCCCGCTTTTAGGCCAGGATTCTATAAATAAAGGAGTAAAAGCCGCTCTGGTTGGCTGCGCATTAGTTTTTATTTTTATGGCGGGCTATTATCTTTTAGCTGGCCTGATTAGCGATATCGCGCTTTTATTAAACTTGATCATGATTCTCGGAGGTTTGGGTTTATTGCCGGTGCTTTTCCCGGGGATTTCAGCGACCTTAACTCTGCCGGGCATTGCTGGTATTGCCTTATCTCTGGGCATGGCGGTAGATGCTAACGTTTTGATTAATGAGCGCATTAGAGAGGAGATTGCTCTCGGCAGAAATCTGCGCGCGGCTATCAACAATGGCTACGGCCGTGCCTTTAGCGCTATATTTGATTCCAATCTCACTACTTTAATTGCGGCATTTTTGTTGTTTCAGTTTGGTACCGGGCCGATTCGTGGTTTTGCGGTTACCCTGACCATTGGTTTGATCGCCAGCATGTTTACCGCCATTGTGGTTACCCGGGTAATCTTTGATCTCCTGCTTAATTTGGGTTGGATTAAGAATTCTTTACCCATGCTTAAATTAATCGGAGAAACCAAACTGGATTTTATCGGTAAGCGAAAAATATTTTATGCCGTATCCATCATCGTAATTGCGGTAGGGCTTTTTTCATATTTTAAGAAAGGTTCCTCTGCCTACGGGATTGATTTTGCCGGGGGACAACTTCAGGAATATAGTTTTAAAAATCCTCCCGCAATGGATAAAGTACGTCAAGTGCTAAAAGATATAGATTTGGCGGATGCAAGCATTCAGCAGTTTAAAGATAACCCCAAGGTGGTTTTAATTAGAACTTCCGAGGATAAAAATCAGGCATTAACCAATAAGCTCAAAGAATCTTTTCCGGAAGAGGATATCCAGATATTGAGAATTGAACGCGTGGGTCCGATCGCCGGTAAACATCTTAAAACCAGGGCGGTGCTGGCTTTGATCTGGTCATTGGCGGGGATCCTTATTTATGTGGGTTTCAGGTTTAAGCATATAAATTTCGCGGTGGCAGGCGTAATCGCCCTTATTCATGACGTGCTGGTGGCTTTAGGATTTCTAGTGGTTACTAACCGCCAGATAGACCTCTTGAGCATTACTGCTTTTTTGACTATCGCCGGTTATTCGATTAATGACACCATTGTTATTTATGACCGCGTGCGCGAAAATGCCAGGCTTTATCGAAAACTTTCTTTAAGAGAATTGATTAATTTGAGCGTAAATCAAACTCTTGGCCGGACCCTGCTCACATCCGGGGTTACGCTTCTGGTGGTAATTTCTTTCCTGTTTTACGGTGGCGAGGTCTTGAGTAATTTTTCTTTTGCTTTATTTGTGGGATTTATTTCTGGCGTGTATTCCACAATTTTTATTGCTTCCCCGTTAGTGCTTGCCTGGAGCCGTAAGAATATTAAGTAAATCATGGGGACGGTTATATTTCTTCATTACAGTAGGGGAGGTTTAAACCTCCCCTACTGTTGAAAGAAAAACAGAACCGTCCCCATTTCTTTAATATGCTATTCAGATCGCTTAAATTATATCTTAATCTAGAAACTCCGGATCAGATTAAGACTACTTCAGAGGTTAAGTTGGATATGGAGTCGCCTAAACCCATGGATCGGCTGCTTTGCGGAGATGTAGGGTATGGGAAAACTGAGGTAGCCATGCGCGCGGCTTTTAAGGCGGTAATGGATAATAAGCAGGTGGCTTATCTGGTCCCGACCACGATTTTAGCCGAACAGCATTACCAGAATTTCAACGCGCGCCTGGCAAATTTTCCCGTAAACGTGCAGATGCTCTCCCGTTTTAAGACCAAGCGCCAGCAGGATGAAATTATCAAAAATTTACACCAGGGGAGCGTGGATATAGTTATTGGCACGCACCGATTGCTTTCGCCGGATGTTCGCTTTAAGGACTTAGGGCTGGTGATTGTGGATGAGGAGCAGCGTTTTGGCGTTAAGGCTAAAGAACAATTAAAAAAACTTAAAAACACTATTGATATACTGGTTTTGACAGCTACGCCTATTCCGCGTACTTTATATATGAGCCTGATGGGGGCAAAAGATTTTTCGGTAATTAATACTTCTCCCCAAAATAGGTTGCCTATCAAAACGGTTGTGGTAGAATATGACGCGGATTTGGTAACCCAGGCAATTAAGCGCGAGCTGGCACGCCAGGGCCAGGTATTTTTTCTGCATAACCGCATTCTGGATTTAGAAAAGATTAAGGATAAGATTGCTAGAAATTTACCTGCAGGCGCGCGCATCATGATTGCTCATGGCCAAATGCCGGCAAAGCTCCTGGAACAAATAATGTCGGATTTTATTGCCGGGAAAATCGACGTCTTAGTTTCTACGACGATCATTGAATCCGGAATTGATATACCTAATGCCAACACGATTATTGTGAATAATGCGCAGATGTTTGGATTAAGTGATTTGCATCAGCTGCGCGGCAGGGTAGGTAGATTTAACCGGGCTGCCTACGCCTATTTTTTAGTTCCCGGCAATCAGCGTGCGGTTTTAGAAATTGATGCCAAAAAGAGGCTGCAGGCAATTCAGGAACATAGTGATTTAGGGGCAGGTTTTAATATCGCGATGGAGGACTTAGAGATTCGTGGTGCCGGTAATCTCCTGGGCCAGGAGCAGCACGGATTTATCACCGCCGTGGGATTTGACCTGTATTGCCGCTTATTAAAAGAAGCAATCACTAATTTTAAGAAAGCAGGTGTTTTTGATGAAAAGCATAATTAATTTTTTATTTCTCTTTGTTTCGGTTTTTTTACCAACTTGCTATCTACCCGCTGCCAGCTACTGCCTTTACGCGCAGGATAAAGCAATCGCGGTAGTGAATAATGAGATAATCACGCAAAAGGATCTGGCGGATTTCTTAAATTTTATCCGCCTGCAGTATTCCCGGCAGTTTCAAGGGAAAGTTTTAGAGGAAAAAGTAAACTCCATGAAGCGCGATTTATTGCAACGCTTAATCGAAGACCGCCTTATACTTCAGCAGGCTAAGCTTGCCAAGATAACTTATGAGCCATCTAAGGTTAAAGCCAGAATTGATGAGACTAAGAAGCGCTACGGTTCGGAGTCGGATTTCGAGGCGGATTTAGCTAAGCAGGGATTGGTCCGGGCAGACTTAGAGAATAAGATTGGCGAGCAGATGTTGATGTATAATCTTATTGAGCAGAAGGTGCGCAGTAAAATAATGGTTCGCCCTGATGAAATTACTTCTTTTTATTCTCAGAATAAGGGGCAGTTTTTAAAACCCGAAGAGAGGATTTTAACGCTGATTATTTTGCAGGATGAATCAATAGCTAAAACAGTAAGTTATCAGCTGCGGCTGGGGAAAAAATTAGAGGAATTGGCGGGGAAATTTCTATTTACTACAGATAAACTTTCGGCATCGGCTGGCCAGCAGTTACGTCCGGAGATTGAAGATACCGTGTTTAAGCTGGGGATAGGTGAAATATCTAATCCGGTTAAGATTGAGAAGCAGTATTTTGTTTTCAGATTAGATGATATTATTGGAAGTCAACAGTTAAGCCTCGCTCAGGCACAGGATAAGATTCAGGTGTATTTATTTGAAAAGAAAATGCAGGAAGAACTGGCGAAGTGGATAGATGAGCTTAAAAAACAATCCTACATCAAAATCTTCGAAAATTAGAGTTGGCCTGACTATCGGGGACCCCGCGGGCATCGGCCCGGCCATCACTTTACAAGCGCTTAAAATACTAAAAGGTAAGGCGGATTTTACGGTTATCGGAAGCAGGCTTGTATTAGCTAAAGCTGCTAAGATGCTAAAGATTGCTCCTTTGCCTGTGGAAATAATCGATGTAGATAATGTTCAGGAAAAAAATTTTAAATTTGGCAGTTTAAACGCGCAAAACGGCGCTGCCTGCCTGGAGTATTTGGATGCAGCCCTGGAGTTGCTTAAAAAGAATAAAATTGATTGTTTAGTCACCTGTCCGATTTCAAAAAAAGCAATTAATCTAAGCGGGTCTAAGTTTTCCGGGCACACCGAATATTTAGCTCAAGGCTCAGGAGTTAAGGATTTAGTGATGATGTTGATTAATGATAAATTAAAATTCAGCTTGGTGACCCGGCATATCCGGCTGCGCGATGTTTCCAGAATGTTGACCCGGAAAAAATTAGAAAATAATATCTTAAATACCCTCAAAGGTTTAAAGAGCTTATTTTTAATAAAAAAACCAAGATTAGTAGTCTGCGGGATTAATCCGCATGCTTCGGATAATGGGGTGATGGGCACGGAGGAGCAGAGAATAATTATTCCCGTAATTAAAAGTTTAAATAAAAAATTAAACCGCCTCGCTATAGGCGGGGTATGCGGCGCGGATGTGGCTATCTCCCAGGCCGCTAAAGGTAAATTTGATTGTGTAATTGCCGCCTATCATGATCAGGCCTTAATCGCTTTAAAATTGACAGGTTTCGATAGCGGGGTTAATCTGACCCTGGGGTTGCCCTTTGTGCGTACTTCTCCTTTACACGGCGTGGCTTTTGATATCGCCGGAAAACCGGCTTTGGCTAATCCCCGTTCCCTGATTGCGGCGATAAAACTTGCCATAAAATGTACATTAAACCAAAGAAAAGCTTAGGCCAAAATTTTCTGATCGATAAAAATATTCAAAACAAAATAATCCGCGCCTGCGATTTAACTAAGGAAGATATTGTTTTAGAAATTGGAGCCGGCAAGGGAGATCTTACGGCGCAGCTTGCTCAAAGCGCCAAAGTTGTTTACGCCGTAGAGATTGACCGGCGGATGTATCCGTTTCTCCAGGCGGCCTTAGGCAATAATAGTAATTGTCAGATTATTAAGAGTGATATCTTAAAGTTCGATATAAGTAAATTTTTAAAAAATAATAAGGTAAGGGGAAAAATAAAAGTAATCGGCAACATACCTTATTATATTTCCAGCCCGATTATCCAGCAGCTTATTGGAAATCGCCAGGTAATCAGCGCCGCTTTTATCACCGTGCAAAAAGAGTTTGGACGCCGGGCCAGGGCTGTCCCGGGATCAAAAGAATATGGGGCTTTTAGCTGTTTTGTGCAGTATTACTGCGAATGCGAGATTCTTTTTGAAATTAAAAAAAATAGCTTTAGGCCCGCGCCGAACGTTGATTCATGTTTTTTATTCCTGAGGTTTAGGGAAAAGCCGCCGGTTTCAGTCCGGGATGAAGATTTGTTTTTTAAATTAATCCGTACTGCTTTTAATCAGAGAAGGAAGACCTTGAGGAATAGCCTGGAGGGTTTGGTGACTCAAGCTGGCCTGAAAAATTTTCTTCAGGGCGCCGGTATTGATGAAAATGTGCGGCCGGAAGATCTTTCTTTGGGGCAATTTGCCGGTTTAAGTAATTATTTAGCAAAATAAGGGATTGGTCAATAGATTCTTACCCCCCTGAGCCAAAAGAGAAGTGTAGGTATTAAGTAGCGCATCGAGATCAACAGAGGCTGTCATTAGT
>JAHIKK010000064.1 GCA_018897555.1 Candidatus Omnitrophota bacterium | reverse complement strand
AGGCGATTAGTGCCGGTGCTTTAAGTGCCGCCCTCCAGCCATGCGCTAAAGATAAATGCAAAGCGCCGATTAAAAAACACAAGGCCTGAATGAAAGAGGCATTCCCCAGCGCCGGAATTAACGGTTTTATCCCCAGGCTTAAAAGCCATCCTTGGCCAAAAAATGTAGCAGTTAGAATTCCCCATATCATAGCGCAAAAACTTAAGATGTAAAAGAGAAAAAATGCGCTCTTATCTTTAACCTTGCGGCCAAATTTCTTATGCAGCCAAAGGGTAAGTAAAAAATAAACTAAGCCGTAACCGGCGTCCCCGATAAGCATACCAAAAAAAAGGCTGAAAAAAATAATAAACAGCGGGCTGATATCAATTTCATTATACCCCGGGATAAGCTCCAATAGCTTTAACAGCGGCTTGATCAGCGAAATCCAGGCCGGATTGCGCAGAAGCGTAGGAACCTGGTCTGTTTCCTGCGGCGAGCAGGTAAAAAGCCCCCAGCCATTTTTTCTAGCCTCCATAATCAGCATTTTTTCTGCGGGAGACGGAATATATCCTTTCAGATAAACAAGCTGATTGGCCTGCCCCATACCTTTTAAAACTTCGAAAAAATTTTTCTTATTAACTAACGCGTTCTTTTCAATAATAAGGCTATTCTGATGGCCAAGTTGCCCGCTAAGCTGTTCTTTTAGCTCCAGGATTATCTTGCTATCTTCAGATAATCTTTGCTGCATCCAGGATAAAGGCATCTTGGGCAACTCTAACTCTTTAAAAGGCAGAACCATATCACCCTGGCTGAAAACTACGCAATTCTGCATTGCGTCTTCTGAAAATATTTTTTTTACTGTAATCTCTTGAGGTAAATTCTTTAGCTGCTCCTTAGGTATCTTATAGAGTTTTACATAGATATTCTTTTGGGCCAATTCTCTTATCTCTTGCGGATCAAAATCCCCCCAAGGCTGCCATTGATTAATCAAGCTATTTAAAGTAACAGAATACTCTCTTAAATGATCATAACGTTTCTGCAAATCAATAATATGACGGCCAAGAAAAATCGGGTCAACAGTTTTTTGATGGACTACCGGCTTATTTTCTTCTTGGGAGGCAGCGGATAAAATTAAAAGCGCCTGTTCAATAATATTTAACTTTTCGTTAATTTCATTAAGCTCAAGGCCGGCGGGAGGATTTTCATGCTCGACATGCATTACCCCGAAAGAAGCCAAGTCCTCCAGGGCTTGCTGAGCATGCTCTTTCTGCAGGAGCAAAAAAACTTTTTTCATCGCCACAATCATACGCTTGCCTCTTCTAAAATTAGCGCTTCGATCTTTCTTTTAGCAATCTTACAACGGCCAACGGCATTCGCCATTTGGTCTCCGATATAAATCTTAATCAAACGGATGTTTTCTTCGGCAAGAGGAATCTTTACCTTCTCAAAAAGATTTACTCTTTGCGTAGTAATCCGCAATTCCTGGCGCAAAATAGCCACCCCTTCCTGAAGTATTAAAATTTCTTTATCCAATCCCATAACTTCCCGCAAGGCCTGGATGGCTAAATCTAACCATAAAGGCATAACAAACAGATCGTAATCGCAAAGCCCGAATTCCAGCTTATCCAACACAGGAATGTCTACCCCGGCGATATTCTTAGTATGGGTTATTATTTTTTCGGGGTTTAAAAAAGGCTTGATATTAACCAGCGGCTCGGTAAGTAAGCCCGTCCAGGAAACAATTACCTGTCTTTTTTTAGCCAGCGCCTCTTTTTTTTCTTGAAAGATTAAATTCTGTTGCAGGATTTCTAACTGTAATTGCTGTTTTTTTAACTGCAGGGTGGGCAGATAGCGCTTAAACTGCTTTAAGCAATCGCGCTGCCTTTTCAACTCACCTTTGGTCAGCTTAATCTTTGCCATTATTATTTGGGCCAAAATTGCTCAATAATCGAAAGTTTAATTCCGGTTTCCTCGGGAGTAAAACAATCTGCCAGGATCTGCCAACCCAAATCCAGGGCTTTTTCCAGAGGAATATTTACTTTAAGCGACATCATATTTTTTTCAAAAAGTAAACCGTATTTGAGCAACTTCTCATCCCAAGCGCTCATCTTGAAACCCATAGACTGTTTCTCCAGGGTCTCCCGGTAACTGGCAAAAAGCTGGATCATCGTATCCATAATCACCCGATGATCAGGGCGGGTTTTTCCGTTTACCTGCTGTTTTAAACGGCTCAAAGATCCAAAAGGCTCAATCACCCCGGCTTTTAAATAAAATTGCCCTTCGGTAATATATCCGGTGTTATCCGGAACCGGGTGCGTAACATCATCCCCGGGCATGGTGGTCACGGCAAGGATAGTAATTGATCCTGCCCCCTGGAAATCCACCGCTTTTTCATATCTAGAGGCAAGCTGGCTGTAAAGATCGCCGGGATAACCGCGGTTAGAAGGAACCTGTTCCATGGTAATGGAAATTTCTTTTAGTGAATCGGCAAAATTAGTCATGTCCGTCAACAAAACCAATACCCGCTTGCCTTTTAAAGCAAAATCCTCGGCTACGGCTAAACTAATATCCGGCACCAACAAGCATTCAACCGTAGGATCAGCAGCAGTATGAATAAAAAATATGCAGCGCGAAAGCGCGCCATGCGCATTTAAAGTTTCACGGAAAAAAAGATAGTCATCAAATTTTAAACCCAGCCCGCCTAAAATAATAATGTCCACCTCTGCCTGGATAGCAATGCGCGCCAGAAGTTCATTGTAAGGCTCGCCGGCAATTGAAAAAATGGGCAGCTTCTGTGATTCGACCAGGGAATTAAATACGTCGATCATCGGAATACCGGTACGGATAATTTTATTGGGAATAATTCTTTTTACCGGATTCACTGACGGAGCGCCGATATCCACCAGGTTTTCAGAAAGGGCCGGGCCATGATCCAGAGGAATTCCGCTACCGTTAAATATCCGGCCTAATAAATTATCTCCGGTGGCCACGCGCATCGGATGCCCCAGAAATCTCACTTTATCCTGCGTAGATAGGCCGCGGCTGCCGGCAAAAACCTGCAGGGATATTTTCCCATTGTCGATATGGATAACCTGCGCCAAAGACACTCCTCGGCGGGTAGTAACTTCAGCAATATCCAAATAACCCACGCCTTGGGCTTCTACGGTAATCACATCCCCGGCGATCTGAATAATATTCGTGTAGGCTTTTTGCATTTAGGGGGTTTTCTCTGGTTTATTTTTTTCTAAAAACAACTCTATTTTTTCTTCAATTTTTTTAAATTCCTGGCTGCCATATTCCGCGCTATTCCAACTCCGCAAAGACTGCCGCAGCTGTTGGAAAAAATGTAATGCCGCGGCTTTATCTTCCAATTTATATTCTGAATTCAATATGCCGCAAATAAACCCAAAAACATAAATTTGTCTTTCTTGAGAAGTGGCCTCATCCACCGGATCAAAGGCGTTCTGCTGCAGATAAATAAAATCAAAAAATTCTCCTTTTAAATATTCAATATAATCCTTTAACGATGTTCCTTCTTCTCCGATTACCTTCATCATCTGCGCAATTTCATTGCTGCGGCGCAAAATAGCATGGCCCGCCTCTTGATGCTCAGGGTTAATAAAACTATTATATTTACTCCAGCTAATCAACGGGTCTATCGCCGGATATTTTCTGGCATCGGAACGCTCGCGGGAAAGGCCGTGAAAAGCCCCGACTACTTTTAGCGTGGCTTGAGTAACCGGTTCCTCAAAGTTTCCTCCGGCGGGGCTAACGGTGCCCCCGATGGTGACTGAACCTTTTGTTCCCCCGTAAAGCCTAACTACCCCCGCGCGCTCATAAAATGCAGCGATCCGCGATTCAAGATACGCCGGAAACGCTTCTTCTCCGGGAATCTCTTCCAGGCGGCCGCTCATTTCGCGCATCGCCTGAGCCCAACGGGAAGTTGAATCTGCCAGCAATAAAACATTTAAGCCCATTTGCCGATAATATTCGGCAATGGTTACGGCGGTATAAACGCTGGATTCACGGGCAGCCACCGGCATGGAACTGGTATTACAAATAATTACCGTGCGGTCCATCAGCGGCTTATTGGTGCGCGGGTCTATTAATTCCGGAAAAGTTTTTAATGTTTCCACCACCTCCCCTGCCCGCTCACCGCAGGCGGCGATAATGACAATATCTACTTCGGCGTGACGGCTGGTTAACTGTTGTAAAACAGTTTTGCCTGCTCCGAACGGCCCGGGGATACAATAGGTTCCTCCGCGGTTAACCGGAAAAAGCGAATCAATCAGGCGCAGCTTAGTTACCAGCGGCTCAAGCGGCCTTAATTTTTCCGCATAGGCCTTGATGGGTATTTTAATCGGCCAGATTTGCTGCAAGAAAACATCATGCGTAGCTCCGCTTGAATCTTTCAGCTGGGCAATTACCTGTTTTAAATTATATCTTCCTTCGGGTGCGATACTGACTACCTCCAGGCTGCCTCCCAGGGAAAAAGGAGCCATAATATAATGTTTAAAGATTTTTTCCGGGACAAATCCTAACCAGCTGCCCGCTAAAACTTTATCCTGAGGCTTTACCAGAGGAGTAAAATCCCACTGCGTTTCATCGGCAAGTGCTTCCAGATAAACACCGCGCTTAAGAAAAAATCCGTATTTTTCAGCTAATGCCGGAAGGGGATTTTGTAAACCGTCAAAAATCTGTCCTAATAACCCGGGGCCAAGTTCTACCGAAAGAAGCTCATTGCTAAATTCTACCACGTCTTGGGTTTTTATGCTTTGCGTACTTTCATAAACCTGCATCTCCGCCCGGTTCTGGCGCACGCGGATCACTTCGGCTTTTAGGCGTTCTTCTCCGTGAAGAATATAAGCTACCTCATTCTGAATGATACTGCCCTCAACCTGGGCAGTAACCATGTTGGCATTAACTTTGATCACATGTCCTATTCTCTTTTTTTCCATATTAGATTTAATTTAAAACTGTTTGGTTAAAGAGAGCCTGCGTATCTGCTTGCTGTATTCTTTCCCAACGCTCTAAAATTTTAAGTTTTAAGGCATAAATTAACAGGGAATCAAAATCAAAATAATGGCCTAAACTTAAAGACTCTAAAAAATCCCATCTGGCTTGATCCAAAATTTTTTCTGCCTCCAATATCGAGGTGCTTCTATATGCCGTCAAAGCTGCGTGGCTGATCTGGGCTTCCGGATTATCCGGAAGCCGGATAAATTTCAAAGGATCAATTTTTTTACGGCCGGCTCTGGCGCGCACCAATTCATTTCTTAAGGCTACCTCAAAATTAACCCACTGCTTAAGTGTATCCACTGAAGCAACATCTAAAGAATAAGTTTCTGCACAACAAATATCGCGTAAAAGCTGGATTGCCGGCTCCGGAATTAAACCTTGGCATTTTATAAAAAGCTCTTCTAAACTAAACGGCGTTTTATTAGAAAAACTAAGCGCCGGCAGGCTGGAAATTAAATAGGTATAATAAGCAGGCATTTATTTAAGAGTTTAAAATTTTACCCAGTTCCGGTTTTAGAAAACTCCCGATGTATTCGGTTAAGGCGGTATCGCTAAAATCAAAAATGGATTTACCGGCATCAAAACTAATGATAAACCCGCTGTCTAAGCCATTTGCCGACTTTAAAGTTATCTGTTTTTTTGTTTTTTCTGCCAATTGCCTGAAAAACTCTTTCTCTAATTTCTCTTTATCCAGCGGATTCAGCGAAATAATAATTTCAGAACCCAGAGAAAGCGGAGCATTTTTAATCAACGCTTCGATAATCTTGAGCAATTCATTTACCGTCAATGCCTGGTGGGTATCCGCCTTGATCAGATTATCCAGCATAGAATTAATTTCTCCCCTTAAGCTGATCAATAAATCCCGGCCAGCCTGCTTCAAAGAAGCATGGGTAGAGTCATTTAGCCTCTGAGCATCGGTATTTGCCTGCTGGACAATTCTTGAGGCTTCTATTTTTGCCTCGGAAATTATTTTCAAGGAGGCACGAGCGGCTTCGGCTTTTATCTGCGCGGCCTTCTCTTCGGCCGCCTGAATTCCTTCCTGCTGGATCTTCGCGATTAAATCTTTAATTTCCTGCGCCATATAAATCTCCTAACAGTTCTTCTGTTTGTAATAACGGGTCCGGCGCCTTTAAAATCGGCCGGCCAATGACTAAAAAATCACTTCCGGCCTTAATCGCCTGGCTCACGGTAGCTGTTCTTTGCTGGTCATCTTTACCCGAATTATCCGGCCGAATTCCCGGAGTAACGATTATAAAATTGTTTTTTATTTTCCTCCGTAAAAATAATGCCTCCTTGGCCGAACAAACCACACCATCTAACCCGCAGGCCAGGCCCTGTTTTGCTAATGCCAGAACTTCTTCCGGCTTTGTTTTCTGGCTGGTCAAAACTGTGACTCCGATCAATAAAGGCCTGGGATTTTTTAGTATTTCTGCCTGACGCGTTGCTGACTCTACCGCGGCCTTGAGCATTTCTTGGCCGCCTAAGATATGCAAAGTAAGCATCTTCACCTTGAGCCTTACCGCTGCGGCTACCGCGCCGGCAACGGTATTGGGAATATCAAAATATTTAAGATCCAAAAAAACCTCGGCGCATTTTTTATGCAACCGTTCAACAATCTGCGGCCCGTAAGCGGTAAAAAGACGGCTGCCAACCTTAAAGATCTTTATCTTAGGGTAAAGCTTATCCACAAAACCTTCAGCCTCCTGAAGCGTATCTACATCTAAAGCCAGGATGATCTGGGGATCACTTAATCCTGGCATGCTTTTAATCTTCCGGTAAGCTGGCTTAAATTCTGCATATTATGCTCTAGCATATACTGTTGTAACCCGGCGATAATCTCCAGGCTGGTTTGGGGATTAATAAAATTTGCCGTACCCACGCTGACCGCCGCGGCTCCGGCGATAAAAAACTCCAAGGCACTTTCAGTATCCATTATACCACCCATACCAATAATGGGAATCTGAATCTTATTATACGCCTCCCAAACCATCTTCACCGCCACCGGCCTGATTGCCGGGCCGCTTAAACCACCAACCCAGTTACCTAATTTAGGAATACGTTTATGCACATCTATACTCATACCGCCAAGCGTATTCACCAAAGCCAACGCGTCCGCCCCTGCACTCTGCGCCGCCAGGGCGATTTCAGTAATCGAAGCCACATTAGGCGACAACTTAGTAATTAAGCATTTTTCTGTAAGCTTACGCGCTGCGCTGACTAATTCCAAGGTATCCGCGGCGTCCTGAGAAATTAGTTTATTCTTCTGCAAGTTCGGACAGGATATATTTAATTCGATTGCGGATACTTCGGGAATCCGGTCTAATCGTTTGACGAGAATGGCAAATTCATCCGGAGTTTCTTCGGCGGCAATACTGACAATCACCGGAATACCCAGCTTTTTAAGAAAAGGGAGCTTCTCCCGGATAAACCTATCTATACCGGGATTTTCCAGGCCGATAGAATTAAGCATGCCGGCGGGAGTTTCACAGGTGCGCGGGGGGAGGTTTCCCTGACGAGCCTTCACCGTAATCGTTTTAGTAACAATTGCTCCCAATTTTCTTAAATCGATAAAATCCTCAAATTCCTGCGCATAACCAAATGTCCCGGAGGCCACCATCACCGGATTTTTCAAATCCAGATTTCCTATTTTTACGCTTAAATTCGGCTGCTTTGGCTTTACCATATTAATTCCTCACCGGAGAAAACCGGGCCATCCTTACAAACAGTTTTATAACCGGCTTTGGTCTTAACCGCGCAACCTAAACAAGCCCCCAATCCGCAAGCCATATGCTCCTCTAAAGAAAGCTGCGCGTTAATTTTATATTCATTAACCATCTCGGCAACAGCTTTTAACATCAAGTGCGGCCCGCAGGAGAATACCTGCGCGGGCTTGCTCTGCTCTAAAATAATTTTGAACAAATCCGTAACCCTGCCCTTAAATCCCAGCGAACCGTCATCCGTAGCTAATTTCAATGCGCAACCCAGCGCCTTAAATTCCCGGGTACACAGAATTTCTTTTTTTGTTCTGGCGCCGATTAAAACCAAAGGTTTGGTCTTTTTTAGTTTCTCGGCTAGAAAAACCAAGGGCGCGACTCCCATGCCTCCGGCAATCAAAATATTTTTAGCTCCTTTTGATTCCGCCGGGCGCGGATAAATAAAACCGTTACCCAGCGGGCCGATAACATCTAAAAATTCTCCGGGTTCTTTCCCGGACAAAACCCGGGTCCCTTCGCCGATAATTTCATAGATAATCTTGACTTTGCCGGCTTGAGCTCCATGAATACTAATCGGCCTTCTCAATAATGGCGCCGGCCCAGCGGTTACCCTGATATTTACAAACTGGCCCGCAACCGCATGCTTGGCAATCCGGCCGGATTCAAATTCTAAGTGCCAATAATTCCCGCTCAACCTTTGATTAGAAATTATTTTAGCTTTAATTTGCGCTGGGTTCATCTTTTTTGTTTGTCCGCTTACTAAGTAAAATTACAAAAATTATGAATAAAATAAAAGTAAAAAATATCCACACGGATTGTCTAAGATAAGCTCTCCATCCTTCTTTAGCCATGGCCTCCACAGACCCCACCAGCAAAATAAGTAAAAGCAGCGTAAGGATCGAACCAATTTCTTTTTTAAACCAGATTAGCCTGATCGGTAAATATTCAATGATATCTAATTTGATTACGCTGGATAAGGCGGGAAAAATCCGGGGGACTTTTCGGCAATATTCCGGATAGGCCCGCGGAAACATCGCGCCAAGCTTTTTTTCCTCCTGGTAAATAAGTAAAATATAGCGCAGAATAAAAACTGCGGCAAAAACTACTACTGCCCACCACTTGAATATCACCAAGATTACCCCCAGGCCGATCAAAAATATTCCCAGATACATCGGATTGCGTACCAGCTGATAAGGGCCGCCCTGGATTAACGCCTGGCTATCCCGGGAATGCTCTGCTTTATACCCCCGCGCTGAAACTCGAATGATTTGCCCTAAAAGAATAAACGCGAAACCCAAAGCCTCTAAAATCTCTTCGCGGATACCTCCGGAATAAGCCCGCAAAAAAAATCTGGGGAAAAATGTTACCACCAGTGCGGCAGAAACCATAATAATCCCGTTAAGCTTAAGGCGTTTTTTCATTTTTGACACTTAGCGCAGAAATAAGTCCCCCTGCCCCCTTGAGCAATTCTTTCCACCGGCCTTGAGCAAATAAAACAAGGCTTGCCTCCTCGGCCATAAACCTGATGAAAACGCGCGTAATCCCCGTTTTTCCCGGAAACCCGCACATAATCATCTACCGAAGAGCCCCCGTGTTTAATCGCGCTCTTTAAGACCTTGATCATTTCTTTATAGAGGGCACCCTGTTCTTTTGGGCTTAAACTTTGGGCCTGCCGCTGAGGATTAATTTTCGCCCGAAATAGAATTTCCGAAGCATAAATATTCCCGATTCCGGAAATAAATGACTGCTCCATCAACAGGGGCTTAATCCTGGTTTTTCTCTTAGCAAGCATATCTTTAAAATCAGCAGAAGTCAAATCAAATGGTTCCGGGCCAAGCCGCTGCACAAATTCCAGCTTTTTCCAATCGTTAACTAAACGCAGCTCCCCAAATAGGCGCTGATCATTAAAATCTAAGATCATGCCGCCATCCAGAACAAAAGCCACCCGGCTGTTTTTAGACCCTCCGGGGGCCACCAGCTGTCCGGTCATTTTAAAATGCACCGTCAAAAATTTACCGTGGGATAATTCTAAAATCAACAGCTTCCCCCGGCGGAAAATATGCTTAATCCTCAAACCCTCCAGAGACCTCTTAAATACTGCCGGAGCAGGCTGGCGGATCACCTTGGGATTATGTATCAACACCCGGACAATCTTCTGGCCACAGGCTATCTTCTCTAGATCAGTTTTAATTGTTTCGACTTCCGGCAGTTCCGGCATAAATCTAACCTATTTGACCTTTTTACACTTCATTTTATGGTACTCTTGTAATGATTTCACGCCCAAATCTTTTTTAATCAACATCTGGATACCGTTTACCGTTGCCTGCGCTCCAAAAATCGTGGTGGTATAGGGTATGTTATACAGAACAACCTGGGAGCGGATTTTTACTTCGTCCTGCCGCGGTATCCTGCCGGAAGGAGTATTAATCACCATCTGAATTTTGCCGTCTTTCATCAAATCCAGGATATTCGGCCGGCCTTCGTTAATTTTAGGCAGGACTTTAGCGGGTATATTATTTTTCTCCAGAACTGCTGCTGTGCCGCTGGTAGCAAAAATATTAAATCCCAGATCTTTGAATTTCTTCGCAATAAAGGCGATGTCTCTTTTATCCCGGTCATGCACTGAGATAAAAACATTGCCGCTTTTGGGAACTTTTTGTCCTGCGGCAATTTGACTTTTAATATAAGCGCTGGCAAAATCCATATCAATTCCCATCACCTCGCCGGTAGATTTCATCTCCGGGCCGAGCATCACATCTACACCCGGAAAACGGTTAAAAGGAAATACGGATTCCTTAACCGCCACATACGGCGGGATTACTTCTTCGGTAAAGCCCAAATCCTTAAGTTTCTTACCTAACATAACTTTTGTGGCCAACTTGGCTAAAGGCACTCCAATAACTTTAGAAACTAAAGGCACGGTACGGGAAGCGCGCGGGTTTACCTCTAACACATAGACCTTAGCGTCTTTAACCGCGTACTGCACATTCATTAAGCCAATAATATTCAACTCTTTGGCTAACCGGTAGGAAGCCTCTCTTAGTTTTTTCAAAATATCCGGGCCCAGTGTATGCGTAGGTAAGGACATCGCCGCATCCCCTGAATGCACTCCCGCCTGTTCAATATGTTCCAAAATCCCGCCGATCACAAAGGTTTCGCCGTCTCCGATTAAATCCACATCCACCTCAATAGCATCTTCTAAAAATTTATCAATCAATATCGGATGTTCGCCAGAAACTTCAGCGGCTTCCTGAATAAATTTTTCCAACAACTCTTCCTCATAAACAATCTCCATTGCCCGGCCGCCTAAAACATAAGAAGGCCGGACTAATACCGGATAGCCAATATCCCTGGCGACCTTTTGCGCCTCGGCGAAAGTAAAAACCGTTCCGCTATTTGGCTGCAAGAGCCCTAACTTATCAATCAATTGCTTAAAACGCTTGCGGTCTTCGGCAATATCAATACTTTCGGAGCTGGTACCTAAAATATTTACTCCTGCTTGACGTAAAGCCACCGCCAGGTTAATCGGGGTTTGCCCTCCAAACTGCACAATCACACCTAAGGGCTTTTCCACCTCAATAATATTCATGATATCTTCAAAGGTCAACGGTTCAAAATAGAGCCGGTCAGAAGTATCATAGTCCGTGGAAACCGTCTCCGGATTACAATTAACCATAACACTATCTACCCCTTCTTCCTTAAGCGCATAGGCAGCGTGGCAACAGCAATAATCAAATTCAATTCCCTGACCAATCCGATTGGGTCCGCCTCCTAAAATTACAACTTTTTTCTTCATTTATTCTCCACTTTATCCTTAATTTTGCTTAAATTATGGGCAATTTGCTCCATTTTGCTATTTTCAGTAACTACCTTTGTCATTCCCGCGAAAGCGGGAATCTAGTTCCCCGTTTTCACGGGGATGACGCTTTGCGTCATTTTTTGCCCCTGACAGGAGTCGAACCTGTACCACTAGCTCCGGAGGCTAATGCGCTATCCATTGCGCTACAGGGGCATTTCGATTATACTCAATGCCCCTACCCTGAGCTTGTCGAAGGGCAGGGGGCGTTAAAATAAACTTAGCTGCTGCTCGCTTTTTTCCTGCTGCTCATTGTCGTCAAATATAGAGATTATTCCGTATTCACCGTCAAAGCCCGCTTTAATATTAACCTTGCCTGCGCGCATGCGCAAAACACCCTCGACAACTTTGGGAGGCAGGCTCCTAAGCAGCTCCTCTTTTGAAACTTTAAGCAGAATATCAAACTCTGTTCCGAACTTGGCTAAATAACTCTGGTAGTCTCTTTCTACATTTATAGAAGCCTTGCCCACACCCCTGGCTTCAGCAATTATCTCGGTAAACGGAATTAAATTCTTAAAAGGAATTGCGTTATCCGGTTTAAATCCTTCCGGCCGATCGGCTAATTTCTCCACCCGGTTAACCACGCCGACAGTAACCGGTTTGCCGCACTTAGGGCATTTCCCATGATGATCCTTGGTCTCTTGAGGCGACCAGCGAATACCGCAGAGGCGGTGCCCATCAAAATGATACTTACCTTCTTCGGGAAAGAATTCAATCGTAGATAAGAATCTTTTCTTATCTTTGGTTTTCAAAACCTCGCGGATAGTTTTGTAATCCAACTCGCAATTAAAAACATTGGCCTCCCGGCCGATTTTCTGCGGCGAATGCGCATCGCTGTTAGAAATCAGCGTAAACCTGTCCAAAGCGCTGAGCCTCCAATTCATAGCCGGATCGCTGGATAACCCGGTCTCTAAGGCGAATATTTTTGGTGTTTGTTCCTCGAAACAATCCTCAATCCTATCAAACCCGGACATTGCGCCAAAAAGGCTAAACCATGGAGTATAAATGTGCGCGGGCACGACCATACAATTCTCATCAATATCAAATACAATCCGCGCAAGCTCCGCGGCAGCCAGGCCGATGATTGGCCGGCCGTCGCTGGATAAATTTGCTCCGCGCCGGGAGAGCGCGTTATTAATTTTATCCACGGCCGCAAATGAAGGAGCAAAAATGAGATTATGAATACGGTAGCCTTTTCCCCCTTTAGAATAAATACTGCTGATTTCCGCGGTAAGCATAAAATAAACATCGGCGTGTTTAAATAAACCATTTCCGCAATCTTCCAATGTATGCTTTAGCTCTTCTAACCACAAATGATGGGTAAAATCACCGGTACCCATCAAGGTTATGCCTTTTAATTTCGCCCACTGCGCCAAATGCTTAATATCCATATCGCGGCTAGTGGCCCGGGAGTATTTAGAGTGAATATGAAAATCAGCAATAAATTCCATGTTTACCTTTGATAGGCTATTGTTCCGTTGCAAATTGTGTAATCCACCAATCCCTTTAAGCAGCGGCCGAAAAATGGAGAATTCTTGGATTTAGAAACCAGCGCTGGTTTATCTACTGTCCAGGATTGTTGATCTGAAATTATCACCACATCCGCAAAGCTGCCCGCGGTTAATCTTCCTTTGTCTAGCCCTAATATCCGCGCAGGATTTAAACAGAGCCTGGTAATTAGCCCCGGCCAATCCAGGACCTGCTTATTTATTAATTCCGTTATGCTCACGGAAAGCTCGGTTTCCAACCCCACTACTCCAAACTCCGCGCGTTCAAACTCAATATCTTTTTCATTCTCGGTATGCGGAGCATGATCCGAAGCAATAACATCAATGCTGCCATCCTTTAATCCCTGTTTTATCGCGATAAGATCTTCTATATTTCTTAAGGGCGGATTCATTTTCATATTCGTGTCGTATCCTAAAAGTGCATCTTCAGTAAGCGTAAAATAGTGGGGGGCTGTTTCACAGGTCACCTTAATCCCTGTTTTTTTAGCCTCAGTAATTATCTCTACTGACTCCCGGCAACTAACATGAGCAATATGCACCGCGGAAGCGGCATTCTTGGCTAACTCGACATCTCTGCGAACGCGCTTATACTCTGATTCATTAGCTATACCGCGCAAACCCAAACGCGTAGAATTAAAACCCAAATTGATTACCCCTTTACCTGAAAGTTTTTTATCCTCGGAATGACAGATCGTTAAAAGCCCGGCTTGTTTTGCTTTTTTGAGCGCCGCAAACATCAGCTCATCGCTATCCACCGAGCATCCATCATCGGATATAGCGTAAACCCCGCTTTTCTTGAGCGCGGCGATATCGCTTAACTCTTTACCTAAACGGCCTTTAGTGATTGTTCCGCAAATAAGCACATTCACTTTTGCGTCTTTACGGATTATTTCCTGCAACAATCTGACGTTCTCCGGGCAATCCATCGCCGGCTGGGTATTGGGCATGGCTAATACCGTGGTTACTCCGCCTTTGGCAGCAGCAAGTGTAGCCGTGGCCACTGTTTCCTTGTCTTCTCTGCCGGGTTCCCGTAAATGCACATGCATATCGATAATGCCCGGGGCAACAATTTTATTGCTGGCATCAATTACAGTATCGGCACTAGAATTAATATTCTTAGCTACTTTGGATATTTTATTATTCTCAATAAAAACATCCAAGATGGCATCAATTTTATTGGCCGGATCAATAACCCTGCCATTTTTTATCAGGATACTCATTGTTTTGCTTCCCTGGCCTGGCTGACTAAGAATAAAACCGCCATTCTTACGGCGATACCATTGGTTACCTGCTCCAAGATCACTGAATTTGCTCCATCGGCTACTGCGCTAGACATCTCAATCCCCCGGTTTATCGGCCCGGGATGCATCACCACAATATCTTTTTTTGCTTTGGCCAATCTCTCTTCCGTGATGCCAAATTTCTTAAAATAATCCAACTGCTCGGGAAATGCCGCGTCTTCATCGCGCTCAAACTGCATCCTTAAAACATTAACCGCATCAGCATTTTTCAAAACTTCATCAATATTACTGGAGGTCTTGGCTCCGGTTATTTCTATGCCCGGCGGAAGCAGTATCTGGGGAGCGCATAAGGTAACCTTGGCCCCCAATTTAGTCAGGCCCCAAATATTGGAACGCGCGACCCGGGAATGCGCAATGTCACCAACAATCGCTACATTTAAACCATTAATTTTTCCCAATTTTTCTTTTAAAGTAAAGATATCCAACAGCGCCTGGGTAGGATGCTCATGCCAACCGTCTCCGGCATTCACCACGCTGATATCTAAGGAGCGCGCCAGCATATTGGCTGCGCCTGAACAGTTGTGCCGCATAATAATAATGTCGGCTTTCAGCGCCTGAATGTTTTTACCGGTATCAATTAAAGTCTCCCCCTTGCGCACGCTGGAAGTTTCGGTGGCAATATTAATGACGTCCGCGGAAAGCCTTTTGGCAGCCACCTCAAAAGATACGCGGGTGCGGGTGGAGGGTTCATAAAAAAGATTAACCGCGGTTTTACCGCGTAAAGCAGGAACTTTTTTAATCTCCCGCGTGGAAACTTCTTTAAAAGATTCGGCGGTATCTAAAATAAGCTCGATCTCTTCCGGCGTCAAATATTCCAGCCCCAAAAGATCCTTCTTAGTCCAACCCATAGTTACACGTCATTCTGAGCCCCTAGGGGCGAAGAATCTCCTCCTAATTTTTCTACAATTACTACTTCATCTATCCCATCAGCTTCTTGCAGGCGCACTTCTACGGATTCTTTTTTGGAAGTAGGGATGTTTTTTCCTACAAAATCCGCCCGGATGGGCAGCTCGCGATGCCCGCGGTCAATCAAAACTGCCAGCTGGATGGATTTGGGCCGGCCAAAATCGATCAACGCGTCTAATGCCGCCCGGATGGTGCGGCCGGTGTAAAGCACATCATCAACCAACACTAAATTCTTTTCATTAATATCAAAATCTATTTCAGTTTTACGCACCAGGGGCTGGCCGGAAGCCAAAGCTAAATCATCGCGATAAAGCGTAATATCCAAAGCCCCGGTTAAAACATCTATGCCTTCAATCTGTTTAATGCATGCCGCAATCCGCTGGGCAATATACACCCCGCGATTCCTGATGCCGACTACACATAACCCCACGCTACCCTTGTTTTTTTCAATAATCTCATGGGCAATACGCATAATCGCGCGGTTAATGCCTTCTTCATCCAATATTTTAGCTTTTTCTTTCATAAAAGAAAGGGGACGGTTCTCTTTTCTAGTTTTAAGCAATGAGAACCGTCCCCGTCTATATTTTTTACCGTTATTTTACTCATTTTATTTACCTTGCCAGCTTCTCTGAGCCGGGCTTAAAGGTCCTTATTTGTTATAAGTTTATCATAAACTCCTTTGTTGTCAAGATGAAAAGGCCAAAAATTTTTATGATTAAATTACAATTTTTCCATCCCATAGCTCATGTAAGAAAATTTCCCATGGCAATATTTCTATTTTACCATGCAGTCTTTTCTCTTTTTCATTGCAGACTAAAATGCTTCTTTTGGGAGAACACGCTTGAATAAAAGCCTCTAGGCCATTCATATCTTTTCGATCAATCCGGCCGGCTCCTTTTATCTCTATGGCAACCTCACCCTGCCCCAGGATAAAATCAACCTCCAGCCCTGATTTTGTCCTCCAGAAATTTATCGTAAAATCCTTACCAGCATACGACCTATACGCGACCATTTCCATAAGCAGGAAATGTTCAAATGCCCTTCCGAATTCAGCGCCTTTTTCTTCCACTAAATGCCTTTTTGTCAGGTAACCGGCGACGCCAACATCAAACATGTAATATTTAGAGGCTTTGGTGATGACCTGCCGTGATTGTCTTTTCTTAAAAGGCTCCACTCTTATCGCCAAAAGCGTATCGATAAGTATCTGGTAATACTCCTTAACTGTCTTAGAATCAACCCCGCATTCGCGGGCGATATTACAATAATTAGTAATCTCTCCATGTGAATAGCCAAAAGCGTCAAAAAATCTTGAAAACGCTGGAATATTGCGTGTTAAGCCTTCAGCAAAAACCTCCTGGCGTAAATAATCCTGCACGTAAGCCTCTAAAGATTTTTTATAATCTAAGCCACTTTGCAAATAATGAAACGGTATTAGCCCATGATTCAAAGCCCGCAGCAGATCAAATCGTGCGATTTCCCTGCTGACAAGCGGGAATAATTCATAGCGCCATGCCCTGCCGCCCAGTAAATTCGCGTGTCCTTTCTTTAGTTTTCTGGCGCTTGAACCGCAAAGCACAAACCTTAAACCTTTATTTTCTATCAGCCAATGCACTTCATCCAACACCTGCGGGACTTTCTGCACCTCATCAAGTATTATTGGTTTTTTAAGCGCGGACGGCTCTTTAGCAAGCAGCTGCTCGCGCAAAAGTGACGGATTTTTTGACATCCCCAGAAACAAATCCGTTTTGAGAAAATCATAAACGATGCTATCCGGGAACCTTTCTTTCAAATACGTAGACTTGCCTGTTTTTCTGGCCCCCCATAAAAACGCGGATTGATGAGCCGGAAGCCGCAGATTTAAGATCCTTGAGATGTTTTTCATTTGTATCGTCATCCAGATTAGTATTACTAATTAGGAGTATATACCATTTTAGTAAATAGTCAAGCGAAAAATGCCATTTCCGCGGAATTTCATTACAATTATCAGTCTTCTAATGCCGACAAAAACACGGGGACTGTTCTATTTTTCCGCCACCTGATTTCAAGAAAAACAGAACCGTCCCCAGATTTTAGATTTACAAGTAAACCTTTGAGGTCAAATTGGACATTTATTATGAGATAGATTGGACAATTCTGTGCTTGATTCAAGCGTTGAGGCGGGAAAAAACTTGGGCGTAGACGTCTTTACGGTGGCCTATTTTGAGTACAATTATAGTACTTCCTTGAACCCGATAAATAACCCGATAATCTCCTACGCGCAGTTTACGATGGCCTTTTAAACTATGCCGCAAAGGTTCACCTACCAGAAATGGTTCCTGGGTTAACCTTTCCTCTATGCCCCTGCGGATTATTGCTTTTATGTTCCGCGGAATTTTGAGCAGATCATGCTTTGGAATATCAGGATGATAAATTACTTTATACATCAAGCCCAAACCTTTTTATGCGCAAGCGCTTTTTTCCGGCTAAAGGTCTTTTCTCTTGAATCTGCTATTTTTGCCCAGTGCAAATTTTCACAGTATTCAAGCGCTTGATGGATAAGGTCACGCGCCTTAAGCGACAACGATACGCCGTCTTTGCGGGCTAATTGACAAACTGCGTGATACAGCGGCAGCTCAAGCACAACGTTTAAACGCGGATTCTTAGTCGACATTTTTTCACCTCCAAAAAAAGTGTATCATAAGTGATGAACCTTGTCAAGGCTAAATTACGATTACGAACTCACCGCGGGGCTTATTTAGGCCCAGCTTTTCTTGAATGATTTTAGGATTAGCGCGCAGAATTTCCTCAAATTTCTTGGTTAACTCCCGGGCTACCGTAATTTCTTTATCCCCAAAGACCAAACCAATATCCTCTAAGCTGGCCAAAATCCTGTGGCAGGATTCATAAAAAACCAGGGTACAGCCGAGTTTTTTAAGCTTTTCCAGTTGATTTTTACGCGCTCCGGTGCGATTAGGTAAAAACCCGGCAAAATAAAATTCATGAGCCGGTTTCCCCGATAATACGAGCGCATTTACAAAAGCCGCAGCCCCGGGAATAAACGTCATCGCCAAATTGTTTTGTATCGCCAGGTTAATTAAATTATATCCGGGATCAAGAATCCCCGGAGTACCGGCATCGGAAACCAAAGCAATATCCTT
>JAHIKK010000124.1 GCA_018897555.1 Candidatus Omnitrophota bacterium | reverse complement strand
CGAAATTCTACAAATTTTGAGCGTATCCCTTTTTGATAAAATTCCCTTAGATAAGCTAATTTCAGAAGTTGATCTACAAAATTTTGAAGAGCATCCTCAAAAACAAGCTAATCTTTGGGGTTTTTAACGCAACGCTAGTGCGTTCGCGTGTATGAGAAGTTTCGCCGACTTCCTTGTATTTTATCATAGAGGAGGCGAAATTTGGGTGAAAGAAAAAGTGCAACCTTTAAAAATTATTAACGCACTTTTTTTGAACCTCATACACGCTGTTAGCTGATGTAAATTTTTAGACCCGTTTTTAATGCGCCAAACTTAATGCCAGTATTGGAAATTACGGCCTTTTTAGCACGCGCACAATGGTTCCAGATTTTTCGTCGCTGTATTTTGTCTCACCGCCAAAACCTTCTAATTTAGCCAGATTTTGTTCAGCAATCTTTTCATAATCATCGGCGCTAACAGTTTTCCATTCACCCTCGGCTCCGCTTTCAGTGCGAAGCTGCCGACTTTTTAGTTGCTCTTCTTTTTTAGGATTGAGAAACACAACCATATCGGCGTTTTGTATTAAATCTTGTCGAAGTAAATCAGCATGATTGATAATAAAAGGCGGTTTTTCTTTTTGTAAAATATATCCTAGTAATTCCTTTAAGTCGGTAGCTTCCCGTTGTTGTTCTTGACGAAAAATCTGGAACCATTGGTCAATATCAATATTTTTGTGGCCAACAGCGCGGGAAAGTTCTCTTGCAAATGTCGTTTTGCCTGATCCGACATTACCAACGACATAAATTTTTTCAGCACCACTTTCTTTTACTATTGCAACCGTTGCTTCCATGTCGGCCTCGGTGAACATTTCACGTCCCTCTTGTTTGTAAGCGTCCTTTTTCCCGCGCTTAGTAATTTCCAATACTGGCATTGCAACAGCAACTACTTTAGCCACAAAATCATCCTCGTTTTCAAAAGTGATGGCTTGTAATTGTGCTTTGACAGGATTTGCGACTTCATCGGAAACTACGCCCTTAAATTCATCTGTTTCCATTGTTTGCAGAAGTATTGCAATGGGGTTTTCCGCGCTTCTAAACAGGTCGCGCAAATCCTCATTGATCTGCTCGACTACTTTCGATGCAACGCCTTGCACCTCTTGTTTAGGAGGATGATTTTGTGGCGGCATTTCAAATCTATTAGTCATAATTTAGAAGGTCTAAAAATTTATTTCAGCTAACATTTGCGTGTCATCTGAAGTTTTCATCCCGATTTCAACGAAATGAATATGAATTATCAGACGCACGTTTTTATTATAACCCCACCCAAACCCTCATCAAATTAAGGGATGAAAATTTGGGCCGAGGAAAATTGACACTCCTTAAGGATTCTAATAAATGTCAATTTTCCGAGCCAGATATGCGTTGTTATACGCCGTAATAAAAAGCCTCTTACTCCTTATAAAAAAATTTATAATTTGGGCAATTTATTTTTGTTCTTTAGCAGCTTCTCCAGAATATTCTATTTCTAATTTCTCTCCCTTTGTCTCAGGATTCCAATAAGCCCTAAACCATTGTTCTCCATCTTTAAAATTCATTACAAAAAAATTCGATCTCCTTTCTGGTCCGCCCCCTTTATTATACCCCGCTGAAAAACTAATCGAATCAATCTCTGGATTATGACCATCTTTTTTAACCTCATCTATCATTTCTTGCGCCATCCATTCGTGCATATAGATATTTTCATGAGGTTTTTGTTTCTCCTTGCTGTTTTCTGGAGATTTTACTGTCTGCGGTATTCCCTCCATTGGATTTTTTTCACTCATATGTTTGTAGTTAAAAAATAATTATTTTTAAATTTCAAGTTATCTCGACCCGCCAAATAAATTGCCTAAATTATAAATTGTTTTAAATTTTAAAAAAGAGGCTTTTTATTATGGCGTATAACGTATCGGAGTAAACGAAGTTCGTTTTCCGATTTAATTGATTAAATTTTGTTATTTAACTGAACTATATTAAATGCACTAAGCTTTTTTAGTGGCACGGGGTAAGGAAAACGAATTTGGGTGAAGAAATTTTTTACT
>JAHIKK010000063.1 GCA_018897555.1 Candidatus Omnitrophota bacterium | reverse complement strand
TTGCTGCTGATCATGGCGTAGTTATAGAAGGGGTAAGTGCTTTCCCTCAGGCAGTAACCGGACAGATGGTCTATAATTTCTTAAGCGGCGGGGCGGGGATCAATGTGTTAGCGCGTCATGTGGGAGCGCGCGTGGTGGTCGCAGATTTAGGGGTGGCCAGCGACCTTAAGCCTGATAAACGGCTTATAATCAAGAAAATAAATTATGGCACGAAAAATATGGCAGAAGGCCCGGCAATGACGCGCGATGAGGCATTACGTTCAATTGAGGTAGGGATTGAGATTTTTGAAGAGGAATTTAAGAATGGCGTTGATATAGTCGGCATCGGTGAGATGGGTATTGGTAATACAACCGCGGCAAGCGCGATCACTGCCACTTTTACTAATATGCCGCCTGCACAGCTTACTGGCCGCGGTACCGGGCTTAATGATCAAGCGCTTGAAAATAAAATTAGAGTTATTGAAAAAGCACTTGGCGTAAATAAGCCTAACGTTAAAGACCCCATTGATGTATTGGCTAAAGTAGGTGGTTTTGAAATTGGCGGCCTTACGGGTGTTATCCTGGCGGCAAGCGCGCGAAGAGTCCCTGTAGTTATTGATGGTTTTATTTCCGGAGCCGCTGCTTTAATCGCGTATTGCCTTGAGCCTAAAACAAAAGAGTATATGATTGCCTCGCACGCTTCCGTTGAAAGAGGGCATATTTGCGCGTTAAACTATATCGGGCTTAAGCCTGTTTTTGATTTAGAACTTCGTTTAGGAGAAGGCACAGGCGCGGCTCTGGCAATGGGGATTATAGACGCGTCTTTAAAAATTATGACGGAGATGGCAACGTTTAAGGGCGCTCAGGTATCGGAGGCTCAGTAATGCGGAGTTTTTTAATTGCCCTGCAATTTCTAACTATCTTTCCCGTAAAGATTAAACCTGAGATAAAAAATGAAGAATTCGGATTATCCTTATTCTATTTTCCTTTTGTCGGCCTGGCGATTGGCTTGGTATTATCTTCTAGTGCTATTCTGTTTTCTTTTTTGCCGGTTCTTGTCAAAGGTGTTTTGATTTTAATCGTCTCTGTTATTATTACCGGCGGTATCCATCTAGATGGATTTGCCGATACTTGTGATGGATTCTACGGGAATAAACCTAAAGAAAAGATTCTGGAAATAATGCGGGATAGCCGTATTGGCGCGATGGGCGCGATGGGTTTAATTCTGCTTTTGCTTTTTAAATTCAGCCTCATTGTAAACCTTCAGGGCGTAATCTTATGGAAAGCGTTAATTGAAATGGCTGTATTTTCCAGGTGGTCTCAGGTTTTAGCCTGTGGGATAACTCATTCCGCGCGCCAAGAAGGCAAGGCAAACTATTTTATAGAATACTCAAGTAAAAAAATCCTTATTCTGGGAGGCGTATTTACTGTTGTCTTATTTTTATTAATGGCAGGGTTAAAAGGCGTTTTCTTGTTTATGCTGTCTTTTCTTTGCGTATTGTTATTCATACAATATGTAAAGAGAAGGATCGGCGGTATGACCGGAGACACAATTGGCGCGATTAGTGAGATTGCCGAAGTTTCCGTGCTCTTCTTTAATCTTCTTATTCTAAACTTATGATAGATAGAATACATGGTGGCAATATTTGGCCTTATCTTAAGGCGCAAGGGTGTTCTTCAAAAGATAAGGTTATCAATGGTGAGCGTAGTCGAACCATTGATTTTAGTGTCAATATTAATCCGCTGGGGTTATCTCCAAGAGTCAAAGAGACTATTTTAAAAAACATAGGAGCACTTCTTTGCTATCCTGATCCTGATTCCAAGGGCTTAAAGAGTATTATTTCCACTTTTTACGATATAAACCAAAACAATATACTGGTAGGAAACGGTTCGATAGAGCTTATTCATTTGATTCCCCGGGCATTAAAAGCGAGGAATGCGTTAATCGTTGGGCCGACATTTAGCGAATATGAATTTGCGGTAAGGTTAAACGGATCAAGGGTTTTTTTTGCGCAGGCACAAGAGCAAGACGATTTTAGAATAGGTTTGCTTAAGATTAAGAAATCTATACCTAAGGCGGATTTGATTTTTCTTTGTAATCCCAATAATCCTACCGGGTATCTGATGCCTAAAAATGAACTGCTGGATATATTTTATATCTGCAAAAGATATAATACTACTCTAGTGGTAGATGAGGCGTTTATTGATTTCCTCCCGAATGATAAAAAGATAACTTTAGTAACCGAGGCGGCTAAATACAACCGTCTTCTGGTGATTAGGTCATTGACTAAGTTTTTCGCTCTTCCCGGTTTAAGGTTAGGATACCTGGTTGGCCAACGCCACGTTGTTGAACATTTATCAAAATTTCAATATCCCTGGAACGTGAATTCATTGGCGCAAGCAATAGCCGGGGATGTTTTTAAAGCTACCGAGTATATAAATTTAAGTAAAAATTTTATCGCCAGGGAAAAGGACTATTTGTTTGAAAATCTAAGCCAGATTAAGGGGTTAAAAGTTTATCGCCCTGCGGCAAATTTTGTCTTTTGTAAAATAGAAGGCTGCAAGATCCGGGACTCAGTGCGATTAAACAATAGGTTGCGCAAAGATGGTATTATTATTCGTTGTTGTCATAATTTCAGGGGATTGGGTAATAGATTTTTCAGGATAGCAGTAAGAACCAGAAGAGAAAATAAGAGATTGATAGCTTGTCTTAAAAAGGTTTTATAATGAAACAGTCAAAAGCAATCCAGGTTTGTGGTACAGGTTCCGGCGTGGGCAAAAGCGTGATCGTTACTGCTTTATGCCGTATTTTCTTGCAAGATGGTTTTAAGGTATGCCCTTTTAAAGCCCAGAATATGGCATTAAATTCTTACGTTACCAAAGATGGCGGCGAGATAGGCAGGGCGCAGGCAACTCAGGCGCAAGCGGCTTCGATTGCTCCTAGCGTGGATATGAATCCGATATTAATTAAACCTACCTCTGATAGAAAAGCCCAAATAATCGTAAAGGGGCATCCGGTAAGAAATATGTCAGTTTATGAATATGTTAATTATAAGAAAAAAGCGCAAAGTATAGTATTAAAATCTTTTCGGCGCTTGGCAAAAGAGTATGAGTTGGTGGTTATTGAAGGCGCGGGATCTCCGGCGGAAGTTAATCTAAAATCGCACGATATAGTCAATATGCGCATGGCAAAACATGCCAACGCTCCCGTGCTCTTGGTGGGAGATATTGATAAAGGCGGCGTTTTTGCCTGGATAGTGGGGACGCTTGAGCTTTTAACCAAAGAAGAAAGGAAAAGAATAAAAGGCATAGTGATTAATAAATTCAGAGGTGATAAAAGATTATTGCGGCCAGGCATAGATTTTCTGGAGAAGAAGACAGGAATAAAGGTTTTAGGTGTTATACCGTATTTTAAAGATATAAAAATCGCGGAAGAGGATTCGATTCCTCTTGAAAAGCGGTCTGGAGGAACAAATAATCAGAAAATACAAAAAGAGAAGCAGCTAGATATAGCCGTGATCAGCCTGCCGCACATATCTAATTTTACTGATTTTGATGCTTTGGAAAATGAACCTGATGTCAAGTTGCGCTATGTATCTTGCGAAAGTGAGTTTGGTAATCCTGACGTGATTATTATTCCGGGGACAAAAAGTACCGTTAGCGATTTAAATTATTTAAAAAAAACAGGTTTGGCAGAAAAGATAGCTTTAATTATTAAAAATCATCCAACAACTTATCTTGTCGGGATTTGCGGTGGATATCAGATGTTGGGAGAAAAGATTAACGACCGCAGGGCAACGGAATCAGCGCGGAAGTCAGTTAAAGGTTTGGGGATTCTGCCGGTAGTTACCAGTTTTGAAAAAGAGAAAATTTTATCTTGCGTGAAAGCGGAAGATATGGTTTCAGGATTAGAGGTAGCCGGTTATGAAATTCATCATGGCAAAACGCGCCTCCTTAAAGAGTGTAAGCCTGTATTTAAGATTTTCCAACGGCAAGGGAAAAAGGCAAAAGGATTAGATGGGGCAATTTCTAAAGATGGCAGAATCTGGGGTACTTATCTGCATGGCGTTTTTGATGAGGATAATTTCAGGAGGAGTTTTTTAAATAAGTTGAGGGTTAAGAATGGTTGGCCGTCCTTGGCTGTGATTTCGAGTTTTAACCAGGATAAAGAATTTGATAAACTTGCCGGCTTGGTCAGGGAGAATATTGACATGGATTTATTGTATGAGATTGCAGGTCTTTAAACTATGAACTACGGATTATTAATTATTCCACTTGCGTATATTTTGGATTTGGTTTTTGGCGATCCGCAGTGGTATTGGCATCCGGTAAGGCTCATCGGAAGGCTGATAGAAAGATTAGAAAATAAATTAAACACGGGTAGAAGGAACAAAGTATTTTGCGGAGCTGTCCTGGTTATTTTAGTGGTGGGGTTGACTGTTTTTGGCATAGGGGGCATACTAAAGTTATCCAGGCTAGTTCATCCGTTTTTGTTTTACATTGTTTCCATATTATTTATTTATTTTTCTCTTTCTATCAGGGATTTGGCAGATGAAGCAGTTAAAATTTATAAAAACCTGGAATCTGGAGATATCCAAAAGGCAAGAAACAATCTTTCTCTGATTGTCGGTAGAGATACCTTAGGATTAAATGAACAGGAAATAATCCGGGCAACTGTGGAAACCGTCGCAGAAAGCACTATGGATGGTATTATCGCGCCGCTTTTTTATGCTTTTTTAGGGGGGCCGGTGATGGCCTGGGTTTATAAAGTCATAAATACGTTAGATTCTATGGTGGGATATCGGAACGAAAGATTTAAAGGGTTTGGCTATCTATCTGCGAAACTGGATGGATGGTTGAATTTTATTCCATCAAAAATAACTTGTTTTTTAATCAGCGTTTCGATCCTCTGTTGCGGGAAAAGATGGTTTTGTTCACTTAAAGAGGTTAGAAGGTATCTGTTAAGCGGTCCGGGAGCAAATAGTAATGCGGTAGAAGCTGTTATGGCTGGCGGCCTAGGGGTTCAGTTGGGCGGTACGAATTTTTATGATTCAGTTGCGGTGGAGAAACCGTTTATTGGGCAGGCGGTTGAACCATTAAATATTAAGCATATCAGGCAGAGCGTGATGATCGCGTATGTATCTTCTGTGTTGATGTTAGTTATAGGGGTAATAGTTTTGATAGTAAAAACAAGGGGACGGTTCTCTTAAAGAGAACCGTCCCCGGGATTTGATACTGTCAAAAGTTCTATGAAAAACACGCTTGAATAGAGATGGGTATTATGAAGATTTTGGATGTGGGTGGCGGTTGTTTTGTCATCCTGAACGAAGCGCAGCGAAGTGAAGGATCTTAATTCATTTGTGACGAGTTA
>JAHIKK010000062.1 GCA_018897555.1 Candidatus Omnitrophota bacterium | reverse complement strand
TTGCTCAATATTACCAACAAATCTATTTTCAAGAAGAAACCTCTGGGATTGGCTCAATGCGCCATTTCATGAAAAGAGCGAAGCGCCGCCAGAGATATTACAGCTAAAGTTTAGTTTTTGCTAATTTGGACAGCTATGATATGAACAATAAAACCACTTTAGCAAGGAGCAACGCATATGTCTATTATAAGCCCTCGCCTCAGATTTATCGAGAAGTTTCTCGCGCGTTTTAATTCTGTATTTTCAACGGAACATCAAAGAACAGTATTCAAAGAATTTATCTACGGGATGTTTTCCGATTACAAGCGCCTCTCTCTGGCTGCTATCGCCGACAATACCCATACGAATTATCAACGGTTACAATACTTCTTTTCGGAAGCAAACTGGAATATCAAAGAACTAAATGATATCCGGATAAAAATACTGCAAAATCAAAGAACAACAAAAGCAAATATCAAAGGCGTATTGGCTATTGATGATACCGCCTGCCCTAAACCGCACGCTCAAAAAACTGAAGGCGCGCAAGTCCAATACTGCGGCTGTTTAGGCAAAGAGGAAAATGCTAACGTCGCTGTGGCAAGCTGCTTTGTATCAAATTCAAAACATTTCCCGGTAGATTTTAAATCCTACCTGCCGATTACTACGCCTAACCCAAAAAACTTCAAATCCAAACTTGACCTTGCCAAAGAACTGATTGCCGAGGCTATTGCCAAAGGCATACCCTTTAAATCTGTGGTAACGGACAGCTGGTATACTTCAACTGACCTGATAGAATTCACCGCCTCAAAAAACGTATTCTTAACTGCTGAAGTCAAAATCAACCGCTCTATATTCTTTACTCATCCTCAAACTAAGCAGTGGCGGTACTTAACCGGTGATAAAATTATCCCGTTAATTAAAGAGTTTTATCCGCACAAACTTAAAACAGCCGCTATACCACAAGCAGACGGAACAAATAAAAACGTCCTTTATTACGCGTTTAAATCTAAACTTAGAGACTGCTCGACTGAAGTACAGGTAATCTTCATTTTTGATAAATGGTCAAGTACCGATGATAAGAATACGCATATACTTATTACTACAGATCTTGCTATGTCCGTACGCTCTGCCATTCTTACCTATCTGTTACGCTGGGGCATTGAAGAATCTTTTCATGAACTTAAAGACACCTTTTGTTTTGACCAGTATCAGGTACGCCATCAGGAGCAAATCCAAAAACACTGGATTATGTCATTCTTGAGCTGGACGCTTGCCTACTGGATTAAACAGAACGGCTGCCTCTCTAAGATCCTCAACGAAGCGCCGCAGACTATCGGCGAATGCAAGCAAGCCGTTGCTTCACTGATCATCATTGACTCTAGCTTCCTGCTATCAAAGAACAAGGAACTTGCTGCTCAACTTTACAACATCAAATCGGAACGATTTAAGAAAAAACTTAAAAACTAACAAAGTACTGCAGATATATTATATCACTTATTTGTATAAGAAATTTATTAATTTATTTACCAAAGCCGGTTCTCTTGCTTCTTACCCGAGAAGATCTTAATGGGAATTTCGCCTTTCCTTACCACTCCCATCTTATCCCGGGCAATTTTCTCCTGATAAAACGGGTCATTCTGCACCCGCTTGAGCTCTTCCTGAAGAAGAGAATTTTCAATAGCCATCTGGTGAAACTTCTCTTCTAACCGGCGATTCTTAGCCCTGGATTCCTGCAGCTTAGTATAACCCGGCAGGAATAAAATCAAAAGCAAAACTGCAAAACCAAAAAGCCAAAGCGACTTTCTTAACGTGGAAAGCATTTACCTCTTCCAAATCTTCCCCGCATAAACTGCTTTTTTACCTAATTCCTCTTGGATCCTGAGCAGCTCGTTATATTTACAAACCCTATCGGTACGCGACAAGGACCCGGTCTTAATCTGCCCTACGCCGGTGGCCACCGCTAAATGCGCAATCGTCGTATCTTCAGTTTCCCCGGAACGATGCGAAATTATCGCCTTGTATTTATTCTTCTTGGCAATCGCAATCGCTTCCAGCGTCTCCGATAACGAACCGATCTGATTAACCTTAATTAGTATAGCATTGCCTATTTTTTCCGCAATCCCTTTTTTGAATATCTTGGGGTTAGTGACAAAAATATCATCCCCCACTAACTGCACTTTTTTACCGATTCTTTCGGTCATCTGGCGCCAACCCGCCCAATCATGCTCCGAAAGGCCGTCTTCAATGGATAAAATCGGATAACGCTCAAGCCACCCCTCATAAATAGCGATTAAATCCTCGGAGCTCTTGGGCGATCCTTCAAAGGTATATTTACCGTCTTTACAAAAAGAACTGGCCGCGCAATCCAGGGCCAAAGAGATCTCTTTACCCGGAAGGTATCCGGCTGCTTTTATCGCCTCGATAATTAAACTTAAGGCTTCTTCATTAGAGTTAAGGCTGGGAGCAAAACCGCCTTCGTCGCCGACGGATGTAGAAAGTTTTTTAGATTTAAGGATGGATTTTAACTTATGAAAAACCTCGGTGGCCATACGCAGGGCATTGGAAAAGTCCGGGGCGCCTTGCGGGGCAATCATAAACTCCTGAATATCTAAATTGTTATCCGCGTGCATCCCGCCGTTTAAAATATTCATTAGCGGAATAGGTAAAATCTTTGCTTTATCTTTTCCCAGAAATTTATAAAGCGGCTGCTTTTTAGAAAGCGCCTCAGCTTTAGCCACGGCCAGGGAAACTCCCAGAATAGCGTTTGCCCCCAGCTTAGACTTAAACTCCGTGCCGTCGAGTTTAATTAAAAGTTTATCGATCTTAAAAAAATCCGCGGCGAGCCCTTTAACTGCGGAATTAATCAGGCCGTTAACATTAGCGACTGCCTTTAATACCCCTTTACCTAAATACCTGGCGGGATCATTATCCCTTAACTCTAAAGCCTCTTTATCTCCGGTAGAGGCGCCCGAAGGAACCGCGGCCCGGCCTAAAATACCATTGCTCAAAAGACAATCCACCTCGATTGTGGGGTTACCCCGTGAATCTAGGATTTCTCGTGCGAAAACCCGCTTGATTTTAGCCACCTTAAACTCCTTTTTTAATATTTTTTAGAGAACTTAATAAGTATACACAAAAAGAAACCTAAGTCAAGGAAGAAAAGAATTGACTTAAAGTTCCGGATATGTTACTTTCTATAGTATTCATATTAAAAAATGCAGGCAGGGAGCACTAATGACTTGGAAAAAATTTAGATTCTACGTAAAATTGCACTGGCTGAAAGCGCTGCTCTTTACTTTTCTGGGCGGCTTGGCTGTTTCCCTGGCGATCTTCATTATTATCGGCCTGCGCGCCTGGAATGAATCTGAATCCTACCTTAGGCAATCACAGCTGGCGATGATTCCTCTGCAGCTATACCTGCAGATTATCATGGCGCTGATCTTCGGTTTTGTCTACACCTATTTAATGTACTGGCTCTATTTTAAGCGGGGAGCTTCATCATTTTCCCAAACTAACAAAAAATCCATTTCCGGAGGCGATATCGGAATCACCTGGGCGGATGTTATCGGAATGGATGAAGCCAAACAAGAAGCCTTGGAAGTGGTTAAGCTGATTACTGACCGCGTGAGCCTCCAGCGTATCGGAGGAAAAATTCTAAAAGGTATTCTTATGCTCGGGCCACCGGGCTGCGGAAAAACTTACCTGGCCAAAGCAATCGCTACGGAAACCAAGCTTCCTTTTATTTCCATGTCCGGTTCGGAATTTGTGGAAATGTTTGTCGGCGTAGGGGCAGGCCGCGTGCGCTCTCTTTTTAAAAGAGCCCAGCAATTAGCGGAACTTGAAGGCGGCTGCATCATCTTTATTGATGAAATCGATGCCATCGGCGCGCAGCGCTCTATGGACCGCGGGTTTGGCGCGACCACCGAACATAATACTACTTTAAATCAACTGCTGGTGGAAATGGACGGCTTAAAAGATAAAGATTATAATATTATCTTAATCGGCGCTACCAACGCTCCCGAAACCTACCTGGATCCGGCGCTGCTTAGGCCGGGGAGATTTGACCGTAAGATCATCGTGGATAAACCAAATCTTGAGGACCGCGCTAAACTTTTCGCTTATTACCTAAAAAATATAAAATACAACGCCCAGGATGTAAAGATTGACCGGCTGGCGCGCATTACCGTAGGCCAAACTCCGGCGGATATCGCTAATATCGTGCACGAAGCCGCCTTAATTACCGTACGCAATCAAAATGCATTGGTTTCGATGAAAGAAATTGATGAAGCGCGGGAAAGAATCGCCTTGGGTATAAAACGCCGGGTGAAACTGAGTGAAAAAGAAAAATGGCAGACTGCCTATCATGAAACCGGGCACGCCATTACCACCTATCTGCTTGCCCCTTCTAAAGATGTCTTTAAAATAACCATCACTCCGCGCGGGCCAACCGGCGGAGCAACCTGGATTCCGGAAAGAGAAGACACTTTTATCGAAGATTCCAATGACCTATTGACTAAAATAAAAATTAGCCTTGGTTCATACGCCGCTGAAAAAATTAAATATAATGCGACCACCAGCGGCGTATACGGAGACTTCTCCAGCGCCATGCACCATGCCCACAATATGGTCTGGGTTTGCGGTATGGGTAGAAGCGGATTCCTGGGCAACTGGGAGATTGTGGCTAAAATATCCGAAGATGTTAAAGCCAAGCTGGATGCTGATGTTCAAGATATATTAAAGACCTGCCTTACTGAAGTAACCGATTTGCTTAAAAAAGAAGAACCCCTCATGGACCGGCTGGCCAAAGAGCTGGTAACCAAAGATGAACTTAATTATGATGAAATCGAAGCTATCTTCAAAGAGTTTGGTAAAAGCCGGCCTTAAGCTCCTCCCTTTGGTCTTATTCTTATCCGCCTGTAACTCCTCAGTTAAGCCGTCATTTTTAAAAGAAGATATTACCCAGGCCGTTAAAGATATCTGTTCAAAAGAATATAAACTGGACACCTCCACCAAACTTTCCGGCAGCACCCTTTGGGTATATCTGCCGCTTGAAAATATCGTCTCTAAACCCGACAAGCCGGAAAAATACGTCGAAAGATTTTTATTGGAAGACAAAAAGAATTCCCTGGATGAAAAAATTTTAAGAGTTAATTACCTTGTCCGTCCGACTGCGGAAAAAGAAAAACTTCAGGAGATGGCCCTGGATAAATCCGTTAACGAAAAGATTTTTAATGTATTACAGGTTATCCGGCGGGTGCTTTTTAGTATGGGTAACTCTAAGCAAGACATCCCTTTATTTTTCTGCATTGTTACCGCGGATATTCGGAATGGGTTTGAAATAAAACAAATTTTTTATCTTCTGGACTTAAAGAAGCTCTCCTATAGTTTTATTTCCCAAACCGAATACCAGCACCGCATTATCCAGGATACCTCAATTTCCGCGGAAATCATCGGCGACAAAACCGGCAGCCACTTAAATTACCGGGATATAACTTTGGAGGAGTTTATTGCGGATCAGATTCAGACCCGGATAAAACTTAAATTTCAAAAGCCGGAAGTCCCCGTCGGTGCCGATATCGACAAAGAAGTCCTAAAGATAGTTACTTATACTTTAGATGCCTACCAATTTAAAGATTTTGCTCTGGTGGAAATGGCGAACCTGGTCACCGGGAAGAGTATAATTTTAAACCAAACAGCGATCTTGGCTAATTTTAAAAAGTAGGAACTTAAGCCCCGCCCTTACTCCCCTTTAGGAGAATTTTATTTTACCGCTATAAAATAATTTAATTGCCTGGGGATAAAGCTTATGCTCTAGAAGATGGATTCTCTTCTCCAAAGACGCCAAGGTATCCTTACTTCTAATTTTTATCTTCTCCTGCAGAATAACCGGCCCGTGGTCAATTTCTTCATCGACAAAATGCACCGTAACCCCCGTAGAATCCGCGCGGGCGCTTAAAGCATCCCGGATGGCCTGGGCGCCTTTAAACACAGGAAGCAATGAAGGATGGATATTCATTATCCGGTTGCGGTACCGTTTAACAAAATCCGGGCTAAGTAAGCGCATAAAGCCCGCTAAAGCAATTAAATCTATCTTGTAATTTTTTAATCTCTGGATTATGGCTGCTTCAAAATCAAGCCGGCTGGGGAAATCTTCACGCTTGACTAAAATTACTGCAACTTTAGCTTTTTGCGCGCGTTTAACGACAAAGGCTTCTGGTTTATCGCAAACCAATACGACAAGCTTAACTTTAATCTTCTTCTCTCTTACTGCTTTAATCAGCGCGGCAAAATTGCTTCCATTTCCTGAAGCAAATATAGCCAGGTTCAAGCTCTCACCCTGATTGTTTTTGCGGGACAAACCTTTACGCATGCTTGGCAGGAAGTACACTTATGATAATCAATTACCGCCAGATTATCAACCCCTCGACTCTGCTCGGGGTTGACATGTATGGCATCAAATTTGCAGGCCTTCTCGCACAATCTACAGGCGATACAACCCACAGGACAAACATTCTTTACATCCTTGCCTAAATCATGCGAACTGCAGGCGACATAAACAGGATAAGTTACAGATACCAGTGAAAATAATTTCTTTGGGCAAACCAATACGCATTTATTACAAGAGCGGCATTTAACTTTATCTACTATCGGCAAAGTTTCAGCCATGCTAATGGCGCCAAACGGGCAGGCCTGGACACAGGTACCAAAACCAAGACAGGCATAGACACATGCCTTCTGCCCGCCTAAAACCAGATTTGCGGCAATACAATCACTAACCCCATCATACCGATATTTATCTTTAACTTTTAAGCCGCCATTACAATGTAAAGTAGCGATCTTTTTAGTTTGTTTCTCAAGCGCCAGTCCCAAAATTTTAGCGATCTTCTCTCTGGATTCATCATTACAGACTCGACAGCCTTCAACAACACTCTTTCCGCTTATCAGGCTTTCGGCAAAACCAAAACAGCCCGGATTTCCGCATGTCCCGCAATTTGATCCGGGAAGCAAATGCTGCACTTGGTCTAATTTCGGATTAACCGCAACCGCAAATTTTTTTGAGGCAATGGCTAATCCAATACCAAAGATCAAACCTAAAATCCCTAAAACCAGAATCGCAATTAAAATTTCCATGCTACGAGTCATTCCCGCGAAAGCGGGAATCCATGCTAAAACTTGAATCCGCTAAACCCCATAAAGCTTAAGCTTAAAATCGAAGCAATAATAAAGGCCAAAGGGAAATCCTTGAGTGGCTTGGGAACATTACAAAGCTCCAGTCTCTCCCGGATACCTGACATTAAAAGCATCGCCAAAGTATACCCTAACCCTACGCAGACACCCTGAAAAACAGAATAATAAAAACTTCCCGCCACCGCCTTGCCATTGACAAAAAACATATCAATATTTAATACCGCCACGCCTAATACCGCGCAGTTTACGGTAATTAAGGGTAAATAGATTCCGAAAGCGCGGTACAATTGCGGGCTCAGTTTTCTAATAATCATTTCTACCAGCTGCACAAAAGTAGCAATAACTAAGATAAACGAAATAGTCCGCAGGTAACCCAGATTAAACGGTAAAAGTAAAAAACGATAAACAAACCAGGTAATTGCCGAGGACATCACAATAACAAACATTACCGCCGAGCTCATGGCCAGCGCCGGCTTGGTCTCTTTAGAGATAGCAATAAATGAACAGAGGCCTAAAAAACGCGAAAGGATAACATTGTAAACAAATACCGCGGAGATAAATATAGTTAAATACTCTTGCAGGTTCATATTTTTTTGCCCTTTAAAACATTAAATAAACCTAACAGCAGGCCGATGACTAACAGGGCACCGGAAGGCATGCCAAAAACAAAAATCGGTTCAAACCCTTTAACTAAGGTATGGCCCAAGATCTGGCCCGAACCCAAAAATTCCCGGATCGCCGAAATAAGGATCAGCGCCAAGGTAAAACCTACGCCCATACCTAAACCATCAAAGAATGAACGCGCCAGATTATTCTTGCAGGCGAATGCTTCTGCCCGGCCTAAAACTATACAGTTAACCACGATCAACGGGACATAAATACCTAAGGAACGGTCTAGTGCCGGGCTGTAAGCCTTCATACACAACTCAGTGATAGTAACAAAAGTGGCGATGATCACAATATAACAGGGTATGCGGATCTTGTCAGGAATGAAGTCTCTGACTAATGAAATAATTAAACTGGAGCCTAAAAGCACGAAGGTAGCGGCAATTCCCATGCCAATGGCGTTAGCTACCGATACCGAAACTGCCAATGTCGGGCATAAGCCCAAAGCCAGGACAAATGTCGGATTTTCTTTAATGATACCTTTAGTAAATTCTTTAATCAGATTTTTCATTTTGATCCATAAATTCTACACTTAGTATAACGGTCGATAAACGGCGTAGCGGCATTCATCATTAATATGGCATAGGATACGCCTTCGGGATAGCCTCCCCAAATTCGGATCACCGCAGTAAGTAAACCGCAACCCAGGCCAAAAATTAGCTGGCCCTTAGCCGTTAAAGGAGTAGCCACATAATCCGTAGCCATAAAAAATGCTCCCAGGATTAACCCGCCGCTTAAGATATGAAATAACCAATCTCCGTGAAAAATCTGCGCCGCTCCAAAAATATAGGTAAACACTGCCGTGGTAAAAATATAGGTTACGGGAATATGCCAGGAAATATAACCTTTAATTAAAAGTAATGCTGCCCCGATTAATAATGCCAGGATACAAACCTCGCCAATACACCCACCGTGCTTACCCAAAAATAAATTCAGATACGAAATGTGCTCTAAAACCTTGCCTTCTTTAAGTATATCCAAAGGAGTTGCGCTAGTGATGGCATCATACCCGGCTGCACGCAGCGGTTGGGTAAAAGTAGTCATATATTTTGGCCAGGAGGCCATCAGAAAAACTCTGCCCACCAGCGCCGGATTAAAAATATTTTGCCCTAAACCGCCAAAAACCTGTTTACCAATGGCAATAGAAAATACCGCCCCCACAATCGGTAACCATAACGGCACTCCCGAAGGAAGATTAAAAGCTAATAATATACCGGTAATTACCGCCGAGCCGTCCAGAACCGTAATCTTCTTCTTCGTCCATATTCCAAAGATCAATTCCGTTAATACCGCGGCAACCACTGCCACCAAGGTTACCCATAAAGCATCTAGCCCGAAGATGATTACACCCGCAATCCCGGCGGGGATAAGGCTGATTACCACCGTCCACATAATCCGGGAAATGGATGCTGGTTTATGGATATGCGGCGAACCTGAAACAATAAGATTATTTGTCATGCTTCGACTTTCCTTCGGTTCGCTCAGCATGACCCTGAGCGAAGTCGAATGGGTCATTTTTTATCAATTCTTTTATCTCGTGAGCCTTCTTCATCACTGAATTCATTACCGCGCGGCTGGAAATTGTCGCCCCGGTAATTGCCTGAACGCCGGATAAATCCAAACTACTCTGGCGATTAAACTGAGCGGTAAATTTATCTTCCGTTACCCGCATGCCTAAACCCGGGGTCTCATTTAGAGATATAACTTTTATCGCGCTGATTTTTCCATCCGGGAATATTCCGGCTAAGGTTTCAATGACACTGGAATATCCTTTACCGCTGGCTTTAAAAACAAACCCGATTAACTTACCTTGGGCGTCAAATGCCTTATAATATAATATTTCCTCAGCCGCAGGCGGCTTAACCGCGGTAAATTTGACAGCCAAAGGCATAACCTCTTTAAGCGCTGCCTGTTCCTCGGATTGCGCGGCGGCAATAATTTTAGGGCCGGTAAGCGTATTCACTGTTGCCAGCAGCCCTGCGGCCACTACACAGATAAAGGCTAAAATTAAACCGTAACGCGCCATCTCTTTCATTTGACTACCTCTAACTTTGCCCTTTTAATCGTCTGCAACAATCTCCGGTTAGACGGACAAACATAATTACATATGCCGCACTCAATACAATCACTGGCTCCATACTCTTTAGTTAAATTCCAAAGCAATCTTTCCGAAGCTAAGTTAATCTGGCAAGGCATTAATCCCACCGGGCAGCCGCGCACGCAGGCTGCGCAGCGGATGCAAGGATCTTCTTCTGTAATTTTAGCTTCTTTTTTATTCATCAGTAACAGGCCGCCGCTGGATTTTATGATCGGAACCTCATCCGTATACTGGGCAATACCCATCATCGGCCCGCCGATAATAATTTTTGCCGGCGGCTCTTTAAGCGGCCCGCAAAACTCTATCAAGTTCTTAATGGGTGTGCCTATGCGCACAAGTAAATTCTTAGGGCTCTGTAGGCAACTGCCTGCAACCGTAACTATCCGCTCGATCAAAGGCTTACCTTTATAAACTGCCTCATAAATTGCATACACTGTCGCTACATTCTGCACCGAAACGCCGATATCAAAGGGCAGCTTACCACGGGGAATCTCCTTGCCTAATATCTTCTGAATTAATTGTTTTTCCCCGCCTTGCGGATAATCCGACGGCAAAACCTTTACCTTAATACCCGCTACTCCGGAGAAAGCCTTGATCGCTTCAGGCTTATTTTCCTCTATCCCAATATAAATTTTTTGCACCCCTAAACACCTGGCAACTAACGCAATACCTAAGGATATCTCCGCGGTTTTCTCAACCATTAACCGGGCGTCCGCGGTTAAATACGGCTCGCACTCTGCGCCGTTAATAATCAGAGTGTCTACCGGCTGCGGGGGATTAAGTTTGATGTGCGTGGGAAAACTTGCCCCGCCCATCCCGACTATCCCGGCATCTAAAACAATTTTTCTCAAATCCTGCGCCGTTAACTTATCTATCTCTGGCTGGTTTTTCAAGTGAAATGCTGCGGTATTATCCTGGCCATCACCTTCGATGACCACGGCTTTAGCCCTGCCTAAAACAGGGTGCGGCCAATCCTGGACAGCCACGACCTTACCCGATATCGAGGCATGAATTGGCGCATAAACATGGGCCGTAATGCTGGCAATCTTCTGGCCGAGGCTAACTGTATCGCCGACTTTTACTTCCGGGCTGCATATCTTTCCTAAATGCTGAATTAAAGGAAGATAAACTTTCGCAGGAAGCGGCAAGCTCTGCGTCGCCTTATTTTCTGAATAATGTTTATTTTCCGCTAATCTAACCATGCCGCCTTTCGATTAAAAATCAAACTGACTGCCCCCAGCACGCTTAATAAACCACCCACGCTAACTAAAATTAATACATGCGAAAATTTCTCCGCCAGCACACTGCTGATAAACATAAACGAAAGAAACCCCAGGTGCATCACAATTTCCAGGGAACTAAAAATCTTGCCCAGCATCTCATTATCGCTGACATTATGAATGATCGTATTGGAAGCAATCATAATCGGGGCAATAATCAAACCTAAACACAAAGCCAAAAATGCCGCGACAATAAAATTAGGATAATAATGTATTCCCAAAGCAAAGACGACCAGCATTATACCACTGGCGACCAAACAAACAAATATAATTTTATAATGCGAAACGCGCTGGCCAAACTTGCCGTAAATTAAAGAACCCAGGAATAAACCAATTCCCAAAAACATCACCAAAAGGCCCAGGTCCTTGGTTGCCGAATGCAATGCCTTTTGCACAAAAACAATAGCGACGACATAAACCGCTCCTAAGGCTGACCAAAGCGCAAAAATAATCCCCGCGGTAAAACGAATATCTTTTTTACGGATAAAATAAGCGATGCCTTCCCGGATCTCTTGAAATACCGATTTTCTAATTACCTCCGCAATCTCTTTGCTCACCTGCCGGAATTCGGCATTAAAATTCATCGCGGCCGTAAACCGCTTGGAGATCAGAAAAATAAATATCCCGGAAATTAAAAAACTTAAAGAATCCAGATAAAAACCGCTTTTGGCCCCCAGCTTCTCTACCAACACGCCGCTTATCCCAAAGCCTAAGATTGCCGCGATCATTCCGGAGGTGTTAATCAGGGAATTGGCAATCAGCAGGTCTTTTTTATCCACCAGGTCCGGTATAATCGAAAGCTTGGCCGGGACATAAAACCTGCCGATAGAAAAAGCAATGAAAATGATCAAATAAATGGGGGCTAAATTTTTAGCATAGAATAAAAATAGAGGAATGGTAAAAACCAGTAAACTGCGCAAGAAATCACAGACATACATCGTGCGCCGCCTATCCCAACGATCCACATAAACCCCGGCTAAGGGGCCGATTATAAATACCGGGATGATCGTGAAGGAAAGGATTTTGGCAATTTGCAGCGTTGATCCCGGAGCGCGCAAATAGACAAAAGCAATCAGGGCCATCTGGCCTAATCTATCCCCCAGCTGGGAGATAATCTGGCCGCTCCACAATAAAAATAAGTTGCGATTTTTTAAAACTTCGCGTAATCTGGCCATAGGGTGAGAAAACTAATCTAAAAGCCGATGAGTGGAATCGAACCACCGACCTTGACTTTACGAAAGTCCTGCTCTACCAACTGAGCTACATCGGCAATTTTTCAACATTATACCAATTCCTGGATAATAGTCAATTACTCGCTTAAGAATTGGAAAAAGGGTTGACAAATCGATAATTCATGATATATTTATTACATAAGATCCAGACTTAGAGGAGAAACAAAGAAATTGATTAGTAACACGTATAAACCGCAAAGCAGCAACAAAAAATAACCATGCTTTGCGGATTTTTTTTATCTTAAGAGGAGGTGAAACAAAATGGCAAAGGGTAAAGTAAAGTGGTTCAGCAACCAAAAGGGTTATGGATTTGTTACTTCTGAAGATGGCAAAGATGTTTTCATTCACTTCAGCGCTATCACCGGAGAAGGATATAAATCTTTAGCAGAAGGCGATGAAGTTGAATTTGAGGTAACTCAAGGCCCCAAAGGCGACCAGGCAACTAACGTAAAAAAAATATAAGTTCTAAGCATTAAAAAAGCCAGTTCTAAAAAATAGAACTGGCTTTTTTATTTTTATGCCCCTTCATCTAAGGTAAAATAGTTGAATTTTTCATAGAATCGAACCGGTCGCAAATAGCGACCGGTTCATCTAACATAGGCCTACTATGCTTAAGAACCTCGTTTTAAAAAAATAGAAACGGTCCCATTTTTTCCCGACAAAAATTAAAAAAGAGGCTCAGCTATTTCATTGCTACTAAAAAATTCATTAAGATTAGGTAAGGTATCATAGAACATACAGCAAAAATCATTTGGTGAACGCCGGCTTAGATATTTTACGCCATGAATTCGCTTTTCTTGTATATTCTTTCCGTACAGTTTAAATAACTCTTTCTCTTGTTCGTGATCACGACCATCTAATGTGT
>JAHIKK010000061.1 GCA_018897555.1 Candidatus Omnitrophota bacterium | reverse complement strand
TAACTCGTCACAAATGAATTAAGATCCTTCACTTCGCTGCGCTTCGTTCAGGATGACAAAACAACCGCCACCCACATCCAAAATCTTCATAATACCCATCTCTATTCAAGCGTGTTTTTCATAGAACTTTTGACAGTATCATCTCTTTAATATTTTTTTTAAATCTTCATCCGGCGTACTAATCAGCTTTAAGCCAAATTTTTCCTGCAGAAGGCCAAATACATTCTTGCTGATAAAAGCAGGAGGGGTCGGCCCGATATAAATACCCTTAATATCAAGATACAGCAAAGACAACAGAATGGCAACTGCTTTTTGTTCAAACCAGGACAATACCAGGGTTAACGGCAGGTCATTTACCCCGCAGCCAAAGGCCTTGGCTAAAGCCACGGCTATCTGCACCGCAGAATAGGCATTATTACATTGCCCCAGATCAATTAACCGGGGAACCCCTTGAATATCACCAAAATCCAGCTTATTAAAACGGTATTTCCCGCAGGCTAAAGTCAGAATAACGCAATCTTGGGGAACTTTTTCGGCAAATTCAGTGTAATAATTACGCCCGGGTTTGGCTCCGTCACAACCCCCGATTAAAAAGAAATGCTTAATCTTGCCGGCCTTGACGGCACTGACAATCTTATCCGCCAATCCTAAAACTGCCGTATGGTGAAAACCCGTCCAGATCTTTTTTCCGGGAGTTTCCGCTAAAGGCGACAGGGATTTAGCCTTCGCCATTAAAGATCTAAAATCCCTGGATTTTAAATGCGTTGCTCCCGCTACTCCGGTTATGCCGATAGTAAATAGCCGGTCCAGATAGGAATTTTCCGGCGGAATTAATACGCAGTTGGTAGTAGCGAGTATTGCCCCGCTAAAGGCGTTAAATTCTTTTTTCTGCTCCTGCCAAGCCCCGCCATAATTGCCCGCTAAATGTTTAAACTTCTTTAGCTCCGGATAACCATGCGCCGGAAGCATCTCGCTATGCGTGTAAATATTTACTCCTGCGCCTTCTGTTTGCTTAAGTAATTCGTAAAGATCCAATAGATCATGGCCGGTAATCAGAATTCCCGGCCCGGCTGAAGTGCCGGTTTCAACCTGCGTAGGAACGGGATTACCGAATCTCTGAGTATGCGCTTTATCCAGCATCTCCATGGCCTTATAGTTCATCGCGCCACACTTTAAGACTAGTTCCAGGTATTGATTTAAATCAAAACTGACATTGGTGACGGTCTTAAAGAGCGCTTCATGCATAAAGGCATCCACCTGCGGATCAAACGCCCCTAATTCACCGGCGTGATACGCATAGGCCGCAATACCTTTTAGGCCGTATAAAAGCGTGTCCTGTAAACTCTGAATATCCTCATTTTTCCCGCATACCCCCAGCTTCGTGCAACCGGTACCACCTGCTGTTTGTTCACATTGGTAGCAAAACATTGAGCACCTCCTTGCGGATCAGGTTCTTGCTCCCCTTAGCTTTACGGCTAGGCTGACCCGGACAGTTATTCATTTTATTTTCTCGCCTTTAATACTATAAGAGCGCTTTTAGCCATACTTTTCCTAAATTAAAACAGCGATGTTTATCTCCCTAAGCTGCTTATACACGCTATCTTCAATAGCGTGTATCTTTTTCCGTAAAACACATCTGCCTTTATTCGGGCAAATATCTTTTTTTAAAAAACACCCGTTTAAGCCCACATTGCCCTGGAAAATACGCATTATCCTCATCAAATAAATTTCCTCCGCCGGCTTGTTTAGTTTAAAACCGCCTCCCTGGCCTTTATAAGATTTTAGTATTTTCTCCTGGCTTAACCGCTGTAGAATTTTACGCATGAACGGATGCGGAACCCCCAACGCTCTTACCAACTCCGGCGCCGTCACCACTTTGTCTTGTTTAGCAAGATGACAAAGGGCGCGTAATGCATAATCCGTGTTCCTGGTGATCAGTTTCATTAATCTTATTCTCCTAAAATATTGGCTTAAAAAAACAGTGGGCAGTTTTTCCCGCCCCGAATTTTATTTCAGGGCGGGATCCCGCCCCTTGGAAAAATATTAGGCGGGAACGTCTTGCTCTTCTGCCTTGATAGTGCCTGCCCAAACACTATCAAGGCTAATTTAACACCCCTCTTTACAGTGAGCTGCCGGCCTGAGCATATATCTAATCGTGATATCCATACTTAATCACCTCCCTTAGTTTATATTTAATGATACCATATTAGTATCTTTTGTCAAGAAATTTTTTTAAGTAAGTTAGAATTATGGGGTTATTTTGACCAGACAAACCAGATGAATAAATAAGCAGCAGTTACCGCGGCAAGGGTAAAGGGGATTCCAATCTTCATAAAATCCGTGAATTTAACCGGATATCCTTCTTTTTTAAGCAGGCCGCAGGCAACAATATTGGCTGAGGCCCCAATAGGAGTGATATTGCCGCCAAGGCTGGCGCCAATGAGTAGACCGAAAAGAAATAAAGAAGGATTAATCTGTAATTTATCCGCCATAATCATGGCTACGGGAAGCATCGCCGCTAAGAAAGGAACATTATCGATGAATGCCGAAAGAATCACTGATAAAAATACTATCGCCGTATAGCCCAGGAAGATATTGCCGCCCACCAGGCTGGCCAGATAGTTCGCCAGCACCTGAATCCATCCGGTAAGCGATATCCCTCCGACAATAATAAAAATACCCATCAGAAAAAATGTCGTATCCCAATCAAGTTTCCTAAGGCCGTTCCTTATGGAAGATTTATTAATAAATTTTTCCCAAACCAAAGCAATAATACCGAAAACCATACAAATTTGTCCGGCCAAAGAACTAAAATCAGCATCAAAAAATGATGAGAGTGCCAACAAAACAATTAAACTCACCAATAAAATCGTAGGCACCCAACTCTTTACCTTTTCTATCGGAATAAGCTGTGTTTTATCCCGATGTTTTCTGAAGATGAAATAAAGCACAAAGAAAGAAACAAAAGCCCCCAACTCTACGGCAAAGAATATGCTGGGTTTACCCCGGTAAAAAAAGAAATCCCCAAAGTTCATTTTAGCAAAACCTCCCAAAAGCATGCTTGGCGGATCCCCGATTAAAGTAGCCGTGCCCTGCAGGTTGCTGGAGACGGCAATGGCAATCATCATGTTCACAGGACTAATCTTTAGTTTCTTGGCTAAGGCCAAGGCAATCGGCGCCACAATCAATACCGTAGCCACATTCTCTACAAATGCCGAAATAAAACCGCTTAAAACACAGATAAATAAAATCGCCCAAGCTGTGCTCTTGGCCTTATCCACAACTATTTCCGCAATATAAGCGGGAACCCGGCTCTGCATAAAGACATCGGCAATAATTAACGTGCCTACAAAAATACCCATCACATTCCAGTTAACCGCTAGGAATGCTTCTTTTAGCGAGATAGCGCCGGTTAGAACCAACAACAGGCTGCCCCCTAAGGCCACTAAAGTGCGCTTATGCGGCAAACAAACAAACAAAAGATAAGAAATTACAAAAACAATTAAAGCTATAATTTTTGGATTCATAATTTGAATGATAGCATAAACAACCGGGCCAGGCAATGCATTTAGAAAAAACCGCTTAACCTCTACTCAGCCAACGCCTCAGAGAGTTAGCTTGAATTTTTGTTTATTTTAGCATAAGATAGTTGAATAAATAATAACAAATTTTTTAGACAATACCGCTGAAAGAAACTCCACTAGAAAATATTATTAAAAAACTTTAAAAGGATATTTATGATAATTTTCTCTACCGAAGAAGACCGCCGTTTAATCACCAGCATACCCAATACCGGCTTCTTTTTGCCGGGAGACAAAAATCTATGCCTGCTCATTCACGGACTAACCGGCACCGCTAAAGAGATGGGTTCGATTGCCCAGAATTTAAACAAAAATGGATTCTCAGTAGCCTGTCCTTTAATGGCTAACCACGATAAATCTATCTCTTGCCTAAAGAGGACAACCTGGGAAGAACTATATAACTCTGTGCGTAAAGAATTCACTAAATACGCCCGGGATTATGAAAATATATTTGTGGCGGGCTTATCCTTTGGCGCTCTGATCGGAATATTACTCGCACATGAATTCCCCCATAAAGTAAAGGCCTTAAACTGTTTTTCCCCCACCCTGTTCTTTGATGGCTGGGCTAATCCGAAACTAAGATTTCTTTTGCCTCTAGTTTATAAAACACCGCTGCAATATTATTTTTATCTTAAGGAAGGCTACCCTTACGGAATTAAAAACCAAAGGCTGCGCTCAAGAATTGAAAGCTTTTATAAAAAATCAGATCTATTCGACTACACCAAAGTACACCTCTACGGATACCCGGTAATACCGGTATCCAGTATGCATCAGAATTACTTAGAGCAGTATTCAGGCGCTTATTCCGGTAGCCGAAATTAACTGCCGAATACCACATCTGCAGGTCCAGATACTCTATCCCCTGGCGGTCATAAAGATAGCTTCCTTGGGCGCTCTTAAATACATTCAGCTTCTCGGCATAATGCACCGTATCCCCCCCCAGGAGCAATATTTTGCCTCCAGATCCAATAACTCATCATCGGTAAAAGTTTTTTTCTTCCCGGATTCCTTAATCAATTGTTTTGGGTTCATATTAATTTCCTTTTTAAATAAGTAAAAACGTCTTTTAAATTATGGAAGGACCTATAATCCAGCTTACTATCTTTAAGATGCCTGAGTAAATGGTCCTTAGCAAATACCACCTGCGCATGTTTAGCCGGGCAGATATCCGATTCCCCGTCACCGACGTAAATGATGATAGAATCTTTCGGGGCTTTTGCCAGCAGGTTCTTTGTCTTACAATGCGCGCAAATCTGGCAATCTTTATCTTTAAAGGGATAATCCGTGATCACTTTGCCCTTAGAAAAACTCAATTTATTAGCATAAACTTTAAGCTTATTTATCCCGTTAATCTTTAAGACCCGGTTAAGGATATAATCATAATTATCACTCAAAACTAAAGTTTTAACTTTCTTGGCTAACAAAAACTTATAGATCGGCTTAAAATAAGGATCCAGTTTTATCTTGGGCAGATAAGCATCCAAATTTTTTTTATTTAAATCCATTCCCCGCAACTGGCCTTCCAGGCAGGTCTTAGAGCCGATCCTGCCTGACTTCCATCTTTTTTCCAGCTCTACCCAGCGGTCATCTTTGGAAAAAAGCAGAAGCATATTATCAAAAACATCACAAGTGGCAATCGTATTATCAAAATCAAAAAATACAATGCACTTTTTAGGATTAAATTGCTTCAGTACTTTGTTAAAAAATATTTTTCTTCCCGATTATTTTTAAAAACTGTCTTTATGTAACTTTTGAAAATACATAACTTACGTCATTTCAATGCGTTG
>JAHIKK010000060.1 GCA_018897555.1 Candidatus Omnitrophota bacterium | reverse complement strand
CTCGCTATTGTATTCCTGTGCCTTGGGTTACGCGCCGGGTTTAAGCCGGGAAAAGGCGCGATTAAAGAAGCTCAGGCAAGCCCTTCCGGCGGCTGGCTTGCCGGTTACGGTTATCAGAAAGCGATTGTGATTGACAATACCAGCTGCTAAATTAGGAGGGTTCCTGAAAACTTTCGGCAGCGATATGTTGCGGATGACCCGGGATCAGAATTTCCTGATACGTAATATTCCTTGGGATTATCTGGGTACTGTTTATAATTTTTTTAAAGAGGTTGGTCTGGAGTTAAATCAGCCTGCGCTTTACGGTAAAATATTATCCTGCGCCGGAGCGGCTACCTGCCAGCTGGGGATTTGCCTTTCTCGCCAGGCAGCGCGGGCCTTAATTGATGAGCTTAAAAAAAGCGGTTTGGATTTGGATAAGATCAAGGATATTAAGATTAACCTATCCGGATGCCCTAATTCCTGCGGCCACCATCCGGCAGCGGATTTGGGTTTTTCCGGTAAGGCATTGAGGAATGGCGATCGGTTGTATCCGGCATATAATCTGTTTGCCGGAGCGATTATTGGTGATGGTACAACTAAACTCGCAGAATATGCCGGAGAGATCCCTGCCAAAGCGTTAGTTCTATTGGTAAAGGATTTTCTTAAAGGCTATATATCCAAGGCCGGTAAGTTTACAGATTTTGGAGAATATATTCAGGGTGAAGGAAAAGCGGATTTAAAAGAAATTATTTTGCGTTATTCTCAAGCGCCTGATTTTAATGAGGATAAAAATTATTATTTTGACTGGGGAGCGGATAAGCTTTTTTCTTTAGCGCAGCGTAAGGCAGGAGAATGTTCCGCCGGTTTTTTTGATCTTCTGGAAATGGATTTAAAAAATCTAAAAAATACGCAGGAAGCCCTTGGCAAAGTTGCGCAGAATGAGAATGAAAAGGGAAAGCTGCTTGGCGAGTTAGTATTTTATGCCAGCAGGGCGCTTCTGATTACCCGCGGGCTGGACGCAAAAAGCCAGGAGGAGGTGTATGCGGGGTTTCTTAAGCATTTTATAGAAACCGGATTGATCGATAAGTCATTTAGGGATATTGTTGTTATTGCTCAACGCAGTGAGTCCAGGGAAATTATTGCCAGGCAATCGCAAGCGCTGGAATTGGCTAAAGCAGTGCAGGCGTTGTATGAAACTATGGATAATAGTTTTAATTTTTCCCGCCAATCGATTGATATAACGGGCGGGATCCCGCCAGAAGCGGGAAAAACAACTGAGTTACCTGTGATCGTTAAAGATCTTCGGGGGGTTGCCTGCCCGCTTAATTTTGTCAAGACTAAGATTGAGCTTGCCAGGCTCAAATCCAAAGAGGCATTGGAAATCTGGCTTGATGATGGCGCTCCCATTGAAAATGTCCCCGGATCAGTCAAGGCTGAGGGGCATAAGGTGCTTGCGCAAAAACGAATAGAAGATTATTGGTCGGTTATTATTGAGAAAAAATGATAAAATAATGGAAAATAATGGGACCGTTTCTATTTTTTTCCATTTCTATTCTTAAAAAATAGAAACGGTCCCATTATTCAATGAAAAATTCATGATTAATTCGCGATTTAGGAGTATAATATAACCATATTAATCAGCAGAATTCAGGAGGAATAAAATGACCAAGATTGATTCAAAACTTAAAGTTGAAACTTTAGCTTTGCATGGGGGCCAGGAGCCTGATCCGACAACCGGCTCACGCGCGGTACCGATATATCAGACTACATCCTACCAGTTTAAAAGTACGGAGCATGCGGCCAATCTTTTTGGTTTAAAGGAGTTTGGGAATATTTATACGCGTTTAATGAATCCCACTACTGATGTTTTGGAAAAAAGAATGGCTTTATTAGACGGTGGTGTAGGAGCTTTGGCTGCTTCCAGCGGTCAATCCGCAATTACAATAGCTCTCCTCAATATCGCGCAAGCCGGTGATGAGATTGTGTCCGCGGATAATCTTTATGGAGGCACCTATAACCTTTTTCATTATACCTTTGCGCGCTTAGGGATTAAGGTTAAATTTGTCAAATCCAATGATCTGGATGGAATTCAGAAAGCCATTACCGCTAAAACCAAAGCTATTTATGCCGAATCAATCGGAAACCCAAAACTGGATGTCGCGGATTTAGAGGGTATTTCTAAAATAGCGCATAAAAATGGCATACCTTTTGTTCTGGATAATACAGTATCTCCATATTTGCTGCGTCCGATTGATCACGGTGTGGATATCGTAGTTTATTCGGCAACTAAGTTTATCGGCGGCCATGGCACAAGTTTAGGCGGATTAATCGTTGATTCCGGAAAATTTGACTGGACCAATGGGAAATTTCCTTTAATCGCTGATCCGGAGCCAAGTTATCATGGAATTAATTTTGTGGAAGCGCTTAAGTCCATGGGCAATATTGCTTATATTATTAAAGCGCGGGTTACTTTATTACGCGACTTAGGGCCGGCGTTGTCTCCGTTTAATTCATTTTTATTTTTGCAAGGCCTGGAAACATTGCATTTAAGGATGCCCAGGCATTCTGAAAACGCATTAGCTGTTGCAAAATATTTAAAGAAGCATGCCAAGGTAAGCTGGGTAAATTACCCAGGACTGGATGATAGCCCTGAAAAGGCAAGAGTTAAGAAATACCTGCAAAAGGGGCAAGGGGCAATCTTAGGTTTTGGAATTAAAGGAGGCCTTGAGGCAGGCAAAAGGTTTATTGATTTGCTGGAATTGATATCGCATCTTGCCAATGTCGGAGATGCCAAAAGTTTAGCCATTCATCCGGCTACAACGACGCATCAGCAATTATCTCCTGAGGAGCAATTAGCTACTGGAGTAACTCCTGATTTCATTCGTTTATCAATTGGTATCGAGCACATCGATGATATTATTGCCGATATTGAACAGGCTTTGGGAAAGGCATAGAATATGAAGAATAAAGGGACCGTTTCTATTTTTTCAAGCTTAAAAATAGAAACGGTCCCTTTATTCTTTGTTTATATTTTGATAATTGAGGAGGTTTTTTATGGGAAAAATATTTTCTGATATTACTAAAACAGTTGGCAATACCCCGTTAGTCAAGCTTAACCGTATTGGAGAAGGTTTAGGGGCAACTATACTGGCTAAATTAGAATCTTTTAACCCGCTCTCCAGCGTAAAAGACAGGATCGGAACGGCGATGATTGAAGACGCGGAGAAAAGAGGCCTGCTTAAAAAAAATACCACAATCATTGAGCCCACCAGCGGAAATACGGGAATTGCTTTAGCCTTTGTTGCCGCGGCCAAAGGTTACAAGTTAATTCTGACTATGCCGGATACGATGAGCCTGGAAAGAAGGCAGCTTTTGGCGATTTTCGGAGCGCAGTTAGTTTTGACTCCGGGCGCCGAAGGAATGAAGGGGGCGGTAAAAAAAGCTGAGGAGCTGCTTAAAGAAACTCCCAATGCGATTATACTCCAGCAGTTTAATAATCCGGCAAATCCTGAAATTCACCGTAAAACCACTGCCGAAGAGATTTGGGATGATACTGACGGTAAAGTTGATATTCTTATATCCGGAGTCGGCACAGGCGGGACAATTACCGGAGTGGCTGAAGTGATCAAGAAAAGAAAACCAAGCTTTAAGGCGATTGCGGTTGAACCTGATGCTTCGCCGGTTTTGTCCGGAGGCGCTCCGGGAGCGCATAAGATCCAGGGAATTGGCGCGGGATTTATTCCTCAGGTTTTAAACCGCCAGGTTATTG
>JAHIKK010000059.1 GCA_018897555.1 Candidatus Omnitrophota bacterium | reverse complement strand
TGTCGGTTCAAGCTACCAACGCAACACCTTAATCTGCTATAATAGCAGGAGAAAGGAGTTGCTAATGATTAAATACCAAAGAATCACGCTCATGGAGCGAGAAGAAATTAGCCGATACATTGCTTCAGGATACAGTAGCCGGAAAATTGCTCAAAACCTTAATCGACTGCCAAGTACCATCTCTCGAGAAATTATTCGCTCGGGAGTTATAGGACGAAAATATTATCGGGCTATTTTCGCTCAACAACAATCAAACAAGATGCGCCATAAGTTACGTAAAAATCGTAAGCTTGATAACAACATCCCCTTACGCGAAGTCGTGCTTTATTATTTAGCAAAGAACTGGTCACCGGAACAAATTGCTAAAAGACTAATTATATTGTATCCTAATAACATGATTATGCGCGTATCTCATGAAACTATTTATTCTTACCTCTACATTTTACCACGCGGGGCATTGAAACGTGAAATAATATCATCTTTAAGACGGCATCATCTGCATCGCCGAAAAAAGAATAAAGATCGTCAGAAACTAGGCTCCATTCAAGACTTCCTCAGTATTGAAGAGCGTCCAAAAGAAGTAGCGGATCGTATAATCCCCGGCCACTGGGAAGGAGACCTAATAATAGGACGCCGCAATGCTTCTGCCATAGGAACACTCGTTGAACGCACAACACGCATGACCTTCCTCGTAAAAATAGGAAACCAAGAAGCCAGAACTGTTAGAAAGGCTTTTGCCGAAGAGTTCCGTCAATTACCCAAAGGTTTAAAAAGAACATTAACCTATGATCAAGGCCGAGAGATGGCTCAACACAAACTTTTTTCAAAAGACACAGACATCACTGTTTACTTCGCGCATCCCAGCTCCCCTTGGGAGCGAGGAACAAATGAAAACACGAATGGTTTAATACGACAGTATTTCCCTAGTGGAACAGATTTTAATAAGATCTCTATAAATAGACTTAAAGAAGTTCAAGATGAATTAAATGATAGACCAAGAAAAACGCTTGGTTTTTATACACCTCATGAAAAATTCTGTGAAGTGTTGCGTTAGCAATTTGAATCTACCCTCCTCTCTTTGTTAGCCTTTTCTTTTTCCGTCGAAGCATGGATTTCCCTATCTTTGAGTATAATGATAATTTTTCTGTTGACGAAATCGAAGTACGCGAAGATAGGCTTATGCCTCATCCTCCTTTTTCTAATTTGCCTGCTTATTGTACCTGCTTCACATGACAGGCTGATGGAATTGTACCCCCAATTTGGTAAAAGCGGCAGGATAGAATTATGGGGCAGGACGATCACGGCGTGGCAACAACGCCCTATTCTTGGTTTTGGCGTTAGCGCGGTTCACGCGAAGGCGATGAGGGAACACCTGAGTTATTCAATTTTGGCAATAAGTCATCCACACAATTTATTTCTAACCATCCTGTTAGAGACAGGGATCCTCGGGCTGGCGTCCTTCATCTGGTGCGTATGGCGCATATTTGCGAAACTGTTCTCCTTAAGAAACAGCTATATGGGATTTGGTTTATTAACCGGATTTCTTTCTTTTTTTCTGGTTAACCTTACGGATTATATTTTTGAGGTAAGGATTCAGGCGGTATTTTGGATTATCCTCGGCCTTGCCTTTGCCTACGCGAAACTAAACCTCTCTGCGCACTCCGGGCACTACCAACAAGGTTAAGAGATCAACATATTCCGAGTTTTACCTATAGATTGAACAATGGGACCGTTTCGAACAATGGGACCGTTTCTATTTTCACTATAAAGAACGTAGCCCTATTGCTAGAATAGGGCTATTCTAAAATTGGCTCCCCATCATGGACGAATTTCACAACTGGATCTATACAGAAGAGGCTAGAATAATATCGATTCAACTAGAAACAGTCGATCACATTTAGGGGTCCTCTTATTAACGAAATCGGAAGTTGGATCCACTCAGAAGACGCTCAAATATTATATGCAGAAGTTAGAAATATTTCCAGTACTTTAAATATCTTATAGAAAAAAACAATCGTACCTTCTTTGGCGAGTTTAGATCTTTTTGAGCTAGGGGTGAGAAGTGATTGCAAAAACTACAATCTCTCTATATTTATGACCATAATAAAAGAAAATTCTATAGGCAGCTGGCGTATCATTTTCTGCATAAGCCTCAAAAACCTTTTCGCCATCTGGACCAGATATTGAAGAATATCGGTGTGTTTGCAAGCTTGGATGACGTGGATTTGCTGCAAGATATCCTAACGCTTTAGACACTGCTTTAAAACGTTTTGCTAAATGCGCAGAATTTTTGAGCTCTATTAAGTTTTCTTCTGCTTCAGAAGTAAAACTTACAGTATAGCTCATAGATCATTCAAGAAACTTTCCAAATCACTGACCCTCTTTACTTTACCCTCAGCCGCTTCCTGCAACCCCTTGCGAACTCTGCCTATAACTTGGGGATTTTGGTAAATCCAGGCTTCGCTACTTGGAATTGATACTTCCGGCCTAAGCAGAAGATCTCCGCTCTTGCAAATAAATACCTTATAAGCGTCTATCTTCATCTTATTATTCATCAGAAACCTCTGGAACTTTCCACCCAAAGTAATTCTATGTTTCGAATCAAGCGAACGAGTATCAATAGACATAAATCTTTCTTTTACTTCTACTACTTCTTGCTTTCTCAAAGGAGCCTTCATTGTCTTCATTTTAGTACCCTCTCTTTCCACTAAAAGCATACCATATGGTGGGAATGTTGTCAAGTGGGAAAGTGGGAATAATTAACAAGTTAAACAATTATTCACTAAGGGGCCATCTTATTAATGAGATTAGAAACTGGACTTACTCAGAGGACGCTCAATTATTATATACAGAAATTGAGAATATTCCCAGTGCTTTAAATATCTTATAGAGAATATCACTAATAAGCTAGCTATGCCCTCACAGCCTAAGAAACAATGGGACCGTTTCTATTTTTACTTATTCAATTTGTTCTTACAAAAAAGCCCTGCTCTTTGTGTATCAGGAATTTTAAGATTAATGGTTTCTGCGAGACGCGTAGGTAAAAGGTAGGAAGTAATTCCGCCAAGAACTTTCAGAGGATATAAACTGGTTTACCCCGAAGAAATAATCAACAACTGCTTCTCTCAAACGGGTAATTTCTTTCAAGTGAGCATAATTTTTGTCATTATCTAATGTCAAATCGATTAACTCTAGGGCTCGTTCAAATGCCTTCTGAGCATAATCAGCATTTTTCTTTATTCGCCAATTAAGTGCGCGCTCAACCTCGCTGCCAATATTTGCCATTTGCTCCAAGAATGATAGCTGGCTCCAGCGGCCTGCAGCTAGATCTTTATGTTGATAACTCATCGTTTAATCCTTTTTGCGACTATCGCAATAATTTTCTTGCGCATTTCTTCATTCTCTATGCCGCGGCTTCTGTTACCCTGTGACGGACGCATATTAATCATGGAATCAAATTCAACAAAATCGTTACCCTGGATTTCTGGATAAATATTTATACCCCAAAGGCTTTTTTGTCTTGAGCCATCATCCAAAAGCAATGCTTCCAAATCAGAATGAAGCTCGGCATCAACTGCAATCAACTCTCTCTCAACATCAACAACAGCCTTTACTAAATTACCAAAAGTAGCTTCAGCCATCTGCTTAAGCTCGCCCAACAATAATGTTTCTATTATTATTTTCATGGACCAATTATACCTCAACAAAAAGCCCTCTGCAAGTCATTTACCTGCCGGCAGGCAAGCTTACAGAAGGCTTTCCTCGAACCTTGCGAAAATCGCACGAAACAATGGGACCGTTTCTATTTTCAAGCTGCTTTCGGGGAGAATTTTAAGCTGCTCAATGATCTTATCTCGAGAAATTTTATCAATCTTTGTCCTTTGAAATTTGTAATCCGTAGGCTATTGAACAAACCCTTTCATCTTATCAGGCGTAATGACCTGATAAAAGCTTCCCTTGTATTCTTTCCACTTTGCAAGGACCCTTGCGTATTCGCGAGGCTTCCACTTGAATTCATAGCCATAAAGCTTACCTTCTCGTTCTTCAACCAAATCCACTTCGCTACCGTCATACGTCCGCCAAAAATACTGATTTGCCTCTATATGATGGTATTCTCGATACTTCATGCGCTCAACGACCATGAAATTTTCCCACAAGGCGCCAAGGTCATCCCGTTTATCAAGTGGGTTAAAATTGTTGATAACGGCATTGCGAATACCTAGATCGTAAAAATAAATCTTTCTTAATTTGGAAAGCTCGCGCCTTTTGTTGCGAGTAAAAACAGGCAAATGAAATATAATAAATGCCTGTTCTAGAATATGTACATAACGCTCCACGGTTGTATAACCGATCTTAAGTAAATTCGAAAGCTCCCTATAGGAAACTTCGTTACCGATTTGATATGCCAAGGCTTTAACAAGATTCATGAACACATCGGCATTTTTCATCCCCTGAAAATCAAAAACGTCACGATAAAGATAGCTTGTTTTCAATTCTTTGAGAGTTTCGATCTTATCTTGTTTCTTTTTTGCGATGATAACATTAGGATAACTACCATAAACAAGCAATGACTCTAATCTATTTTTCTGAATAACAGCGCCTTTTGAAACCTCCTCCGCAGAAACCGGATACAACGTATAAACCTTCTTTCGCCCGGTCAAAGATTCTTGAGTTTTATCCAAAAGATTCATGGTTGAAGAACCGGTAACGATGACTTGGACGCGCTTTTTATAATAATCCGCTAAAAGTTTTAAGGTTTGCCCAATACTGGAAAGTTTCTGGCCTTCATCGATGAAAATGACTTTGGAATTACCGATGGTGCTTTTTAAAGCTTCCAACCCCTTATTTTCTAAAATAGACCGGTGATCAGGGTCGTCGCAATTAAAAATCAGAGTTTCCCCTTTGCTCTTAAGCGCTTTAGCAATATCCAACGCAAGAGTTGTTTTTCCAACTTGACGGGGGCCTTGAATAATTAAAACCTGCCCCCGGAAAGCTTGCTGAATAATATTTTCTTTTAATATTCGCTTAATCATATGTGGCGTAATTTGTACTGTCTGATGGACATATTACGCCTAACCTCTTAAGGAGTCAAGAATTATTTTATCAGAGATACTAAATTGGAATTCTGAATTAAGTTTGGTTCGAAGTGGCATTTACTAAAACTCGTTTACTAAACTGCGATTCAGAGATAAAGATTACCCTGACTAGTGCTATTAATCAGGGTAATCTTTATCTCTCATTCTGGATTTTGAGAGATTTATTTTTCAAAAATCGCTGGGCTGGCGGCTGCCCCCACCCAGCCGCAAGCCTGAACATTTTCCCGTTTACGGGATCCCGCTAAAGCGGGAAAAAGGGGGGCGGGATTTTTAATGCTTTGTCTGTCAATAACTTCTGGATGAC
>JAHIKK010000058.1 GCA_018897555.1 Candidatus Omnitrophota bacterium | reverse complement strand
GCTAAATGATCAGCTGACAGCTTTAACCAAATCCAAGCAAGAAGCCGAAGCCAGCCTTAGCCTGCTGGAAAAAGAAGCCTCCTCCTTAAAAGAGCAGCTCTTGCAGACAGAAGATAACTTTAAGAAGACAGAAGCCATGCTAAATGATCAGCTGACAGCTTTAACCAAATCCAAGCAAGAAGCCGAAGCCAGCCTTAGCCTGCTGGAAAAAGAAGCCTCCTCCTTAAAAGAGCAGCTCTTGCAGACGAAAAATAACTTAAAATATACCAAAGCAGAATTAAATGACCAATCCGCGGCTTTAACCAAATCCAAGCAAGAAGCCGAAGCCAGCCTTAGCCTGCTGGAAAAAGAAGCCTCCTCCTTAAAAGAACAGCTCTTGCAAACAGAAGATAACTTTAAGAAGACAGAAGCCATGCTAAATGATCAGCTGACAGCTTTAACCAAATCCAAGCAAGAAGCCGAAGCTAAGCTTGTCCGCCAGGAATCTAAGCTTAGTCTCCAAGAAAAAGAAAATTCCTCCCTAAGAGAGCAATTTAGGGATTTTGAGAAATTTAGAGTTGACTCTGAAAACAAGTTAAAAGTCGAATTAGCTGACTTAAGAGAAAAAAGATCCTCTTTAATTAAACAACTCAGCGCCTTAGGAAAATCTAAACTTGATGCTGAAAATAAATTTAAAGCCAGCCTTAGCCTGCTGGAAAAAGAAGCCTCCTCCCTAAAAGAACAGCTCAGCACTTTAGAGAAGGCTAAGTTTGATTCTGAAAATAAATTAAAGTCTGACCTGGATGGTTTAAACCAGAGAAATAAAGATATTAAAGAAAAATTAGGAGCAAGGATTTCGGTTTTAACTATCGCCGAAGGTAACTTTAAATCAGAGATTGACTTTTTAAATAAGAAGAAAGAAGAAGCGGAGGATAAAATAAGGGCTTTAAAAAAAGAAGAGCTTTCTTTACAGGCGATTTTTGAAAAACAGGTATCTTCTCTAAATACCAGGATTAGCGCTCTTAATAATAAAAATATGGATTTGCAGACTGAATTGCAATCTAAAATAAAGGCCCTTGATTCTTCCACCCGTGTCTCAGAGAAATACAAAGTTGAAGTAGAAAACCTGGTAATGAGGGAGATGGAATTAAGCATCAATACGGAAGTTAAGATAAAAGAGCTCGAAGCCAGGATTGCTGTTTTAGGAAAAAAAGCACCAGCCTATAGAGAGCAGCCTGATTTTTTAGTTATGATCAGGGCAGACGCGGAATCAAAAGTAGCTTCTTTAATTAAATCTAAGGAAGACCTAATAACGGAATTAAATAGACAGCTAACTATTCTTAGGGATGAAAAAAGATAGTGCCCAGACAGAAAGACAGTTGAAAAACAGAACTGCGGAACTGGAAAAAGGATCAAAGATTAAAAAAATTAATGCGAAAGAAAATCCTGTGCTTGAGTGAGGCTAAACTTAAAAAAGGCCACCTTTTTTCGAGGTGGAAAACTAATTAGATTTTTTTAAGCAAGGAAGATAAAAAAACGGATTCCGCGCGCAGTAAACAAAGATTATGCTCTAGGATCCGGGAGTGGGGGAGTGAACCTTTTAAATCCCGGGAGTTAAGCAGCTTCTCGATACCCAAAGATATCTTTTTTAAAATACTTAAGCGGGCGGCTAATCTCCGGCGGGCTAAATTTACCGGCAGATAACTTAAAAAATACAGGCTTAAATCCAAAGTAAATTGCGGGCGCTTAAAATCCAACAGGCTTTTATTAAGCAGCGCCTCAAAACGTGCCTTGCCGACAGAAGTAAGGCAATAAACAAACCTCGCCGGCCTTTTGCCTTTCTTAACGACAGCTTTGGCCAGCAGGCCTTTTTTTTCTAAAATTTTTAAAGGGTAATATATGGATTTTAACCGGACTCCGGCAAACAAAGAGAGGATTTCGCGGACCTTAACTTTAATTTCATAACCATGCTTAGGGCCCTGGCGCAACAGGCCTAAGAGAATAAACTCCTGATCCATCATCCGGTAACGCCCATGGACCTGAATTTCTTATACCTTAATTTAAGTAATTCTTCTTTATCCAAAGACCCTAATTCCTTAAGGTTCCTTAAAATTGTTTCTTTAACACTCGCCGCAATTTTTTGCACGTCACGATGCGCCCCTCCTAATGGTTCAGGGATCATTTCATCAATCAGTCCCATCTTTAAAAGATCCGGGCCGGTAAGTTTTAAAACCTCAGCTGCCAGGGGAGCTTTGGCGCCATCCTTCCAGAGAATCGCCGCGCACCCCTCCGGGGAGATAACCGAATAATAAGAATTCTCCAGTACCGCGACGCGATCCGCTACTCCTACCCCCAGAGCGCCGCCTGAACCGCCTTCACCGATAACAATGGCCACAATCGGCACAGTCAGGCTTATCATCTCCCGTAAATTAAGCGCAATCGCATGAGATTGCCCGCGTTCTTCAGCCCCGATACCCGGATATGCTCCGGGCGTATCAATAAAAACTACAATCGGTAAATCAAACTCTTCCGCCATCTGCATTAAACGTAAAGCTTTACGGTATCCTTCGGGATGCGCGCAGCCAAAATTACGTTTTAAATTTTCTTTAGTGTCCCGGCCTTTTTGATGCCCGATAACCATCACTTTCTTTTTATCCAATTTTGCCAAACCACAGACCATCGCCTTATCATCACTAAAAAGCCGATCGCCGTGTAACTGGACGAAATCCGACATAATCATACTGATATAATCCAGGGTATAGGGCCGCAAAGGATGGCGGGCAAGCTGCACTTTCTGCCAAGCGGAGAGGTTAATATAGGTATCTTTTTTTAAATGCCCCAGCTTATCATCAAGCTTCTTGATCTCGGCAGACAAATCAATTTTCTTCTCCGTCATGAAAGATTTGAGCTCTTGAATTTTTTTCTCTAACTCTACAATCGGTTTTTCAAAATCTAATCCGGCCATAAATATTATTCGATAATGGTAACTTCGGTACCCACAGGAATAATGCTATAGATCTCTTCGACATCCGCATTGCTCAGGCGCACACACCCCTGGGTCACTTGTTTGCCCAGATCTTTGGGTTCGATAGTGCCATGAATACCGTAACCGGCCAGGTCAAAACCCATCCAACGCGTGCCCAGCACATTCTCTGCGCTTTGCGGCGGCACGATCGCCCCGGACTTAAACCAGGTGGGGTTAGGAAGTTTATTCACGATTTTAAACTTGCCGACGGGAGTGCAGCTATTTTTTCCTGTAGATACGGTATAAGTCTTAATGATCTCTTCATTATCTTTAAGCATCAATATATTTTGAGATTTATCCACCAGGATATTAAAAGGCGCGTTCCAGACCTTAATCTTACGGCCGGGAACGATCAAGGCATCATTGATATTATTACTTTTCATAATCAACTCCGTAGTCGTCTTATGCTCGCGGGCGATCTTATTTAAGGTGTCTCCCGGCCGGATTTGATAAATTATACTTTTAGGCGTAAGCGCAGGCGAGAACAGTAATTTAATATTTAAGTCTTCTGTTTTCTTCTGCCAATTCATTACCTCCGGGGATTCCGGAAAATCATTCACCAGTTTTTGATACAATAACTTGGCCTCCAATAGCTGGCCCTTAACTTCAAGCTGGCGCGCCTGGTTGAATAAACCATGCTTGGATGATGAAGGCTTGGCCGATTGAACCCTGTTGTCTATTTTTTTACTTCTTAAAATAACAAAAATACCCGCGATTGCTAACACCGCAATAATTATAATTAAAAGTTTTTTATTCACCAGGACCCTCCTATTTTTCTTAACCTACTCCAGCAGTAGGGTGGGTTTAAACCCACCCTACTGCTGTTAACTAATTCTAGATATCAGAGCAATAACAATACCTAACAACAATCCCATAATCACTTCTACCGGAGTATGCCCGATCAGTTCACGCAGGCGCATCTCCTGAATTTTGCCCTGCCAATAGATATCATCCATAATCGTGTTTAAAATGCCGGCTTGTTTGCCTGTGGAGCGGCGTACCCCCTGGGCATCAAACATGACTACAATCGCAAAAGCAAATGCCAAAGCAAAATAAACACTATCAAATCCACATTTTAAGCCGATGCTTGTTCCTAAGCAGGCGGCGCCGGCGGCGTGCGCGGAAGGCATCCCTCCGCTCCCGATAAATAAACGAAAATCAAACTTCTTCTTATGGAATACTCCGATCGCCACTTTAATCGTCTGGGCAATTAACCAGGCAGAAATGGTGGTCATCAGAATCTTATTTCTATATACCTCTGCGAAAAAGTCTCTCATTATTCTTTAGTTTTTTCCGGGCCCGAATAATCCACCGGAGATTTATACGGCGCGGGAATAACTTCAATCTTAATTTTCTCTAAGGTTGACCGGCCATCTCTGATCAAAAACCCCTGGTTTCCTTCTGTTTCTAACTCCGGGGCTTTGGATTTCTTCGCTCTTAATTCCCGGATTGCTTTTTTTAACTCCACCACAGAACCCAGTTTTAATTTAAACTGTTCATTTTCCAGGTAACTGCGTTTACGGCTATCAATCAACGCTCTGTTTTCAGCTTTTAATACAGCAAACTTGGCGTTTATCTCTTCAAGCTCATCTTTAGTTTTGGAGTTACCCCGGAAAAAACGCGACATCCTATTCTCACTTGCCTTTAAATAAACCTTAAGATTTACGGTTTTGGCAGCCAACTGCTGATTAAGCTCTTTCTCTTTCCCTAACTCTTGCAATAAGTTTTGTTTCTCTTGTGTCAATGCGGCGACTTTAACCTCAACCTGAGCCAAACTATCCTGGAGCCTGAATCTTGCCTTTAGTTCACTTACGTATCTGGCCATGCTAAAAGTAGCAATACCTAACAATAAAATAAACGCCAGGTTCTTAACCGCATCCTTATTCATAACATTATATTATATAATTCTCCATCTAAAAAGCAAGGTATTTTTCCCTTAAAAAACCTGTTAGATTATTGAGTTCTGTGCGTCTATTGCTTTAGTAGGGGGAAATTATTAACAATAGTAGGGTGGGTTTAAACCCACCCTACTGTGGATACAACTAAAAGGAGAAAACATGATCTCTAAAGCTTACAGTTTTGGCCTTCTGGGCCTGGAGGCCTATCCGGTAGAAATAGAAATTGATGTTGCCCATGGCCTTCCAACGATAAACCTGGTTGGCCTGGCGGATGCAGCCATTAAGGAAAGCAAGGAAAGAGTGCGCTCCGCCATCAAAAATTCGGGATTCCAGTGGCCGGCCCAAAGAATAACGGTAAACCTGGCCCCTTCTGATATTAAGAAAGAAGGCGCCTGCTTTGATTTGGCCATTGCCCTGGGCATTCTGGCAGCCACCGGACAGATGAATAAAGACACTCTTAAAAATTACTCTTTTCTGGGAGAATTGTCCCTGGACGGGCAGCTGCGGCCGGTACATGGCGTTTTAACGATAAGTTTAACCCTGGCTAAATTCCCTATAAAAAACCTTGTTCTCCCTGAAGAAAATGCCAAAGAAGCGGCAATTGTGTCAGAAATATCTGCCTGGCCGCTAAAAAGTTTAAAAGAAGTTGTGCAATTTTTAGCCGACCCCGGTTCCCGGCAGCCTCTTAAATTAGAGATTAGCCAAATTCTCAAAAATAGCGCAAATTACACTTTAGATTTTTCCGAAGTCAAAGGGCAATATTTTGCCAAAAGAGCCCTGGAGGTAGCGGTATCCGGGGGACATAATATTTTGATGATCGGCCCTCCGGGAAGCGGCAAAACCATGCTCGCTAAAAGAATTCCCACCATTATGCCTAATCTTTCTTTAGCAGAGACCCTGGAGATAACCAAAATCCACTCCGTAGCCGGCGCATTGTTGAACAAAGATGGTTTTATCGGAACCCGGCCTTTTCGCTCTCCGCATCATGGCATCTCAGATGCCGCTTTAATCGGCGGAGGCAACCTACCTAAACCCGGAGAAATAAGCTTGGCACATTATGGAGTTTTATTCCTGGATGAACTGCCGGAATTCAACCGCAAGGCCCTGGAGGCATTAAGACAACCCTTGGAGGATAATCTAATCTGCATCAGCCGCATAAAAAGAACGCTGATTTTTCCCGCCTGCTTTATTTTAGTGGCCGCGCTTAATCCTTGCCCCTGCGGTAATTATTTTAGTCCGCAGAAGGCCTGCCACTGTAACCCGGCGAAGATCAGAAGTTACTTAGGGAAAATTTCCGGGCCCCTGCTGGACAGGATTGATCTGCATATCGAAATTCCGCAGGTAAAATACCGGGAATTAGCAGATACCCGGGACGCGGAACCATCAAGAGCAATCAGGCAGCGCGTGGAAAATGCCCGCGCAATCCAACAGCGAAGATTTGGGGCTAGTGGAATATTTTGTAATGCCCAAATGCCTAATAAATTAATCCGGGAATACTGTGTTTTGGGTAAAGAGGCTCAAGAGTTATTGCGGATGGCGATAACCGAATTAGCTTTATCGGCAAGGGCCTATGACAAAATACTCAAGGTGGCTCGGACTGTAAGTGACTTGGCTGGCAGCGAGGACATCCGTGCTGAGCATGTAGCCGAAGCCATCCAATACCGCTCCCTAGACCGGGCCTTCTTAACTT
>JAHIKK010000057.1 GCA_018897555.1 Candidatus Omnitrophota bacterium | reverse complement strand
TCCTTATTTGCCGACGGATATCGGTATTGGTGATGGTTGGTGACTATCACCATCATAAGGATTCGGTTAGGCTTTTTCAATCATAATTTGGACACGAGTGAAAAAAATCAATGCAATAAAGAATCGTTTTTTGGCAGTTTTTTGTAATAAATTTATAGCTTACAAGGATCGATTATATAAAACCATAAAAAAAATTATTAAATATGCGGCTACGGGGAAGATGTATAGCGATTATTTGGATATGTTAGGGATATTCGACGGGACATACGCTTATAAAGGCCCGGATTTTATTCAGATCGACCTGACCAATAATTGTAATAATGACTGTATTGGCTGCTGGTGTAATTCTCCGCTTTTGTTGGATAAGAAACAAGACGAATACACCAGGAACCAAACTATACCTTATTGCCGGGCGATAGAATTGATAAATGAAGTTTGCCTTATGGGAGCTAAAGAGATATATTTAGCCGGAGGCGGTGAGCCATTTATGCATCCGGAGATAATGAAAATCATCGAGCACATTAAGCAAAAAAAATTAATCTGCGATATTAATACGAATTTTACACTTATAGATGAGGATAGAATAAAAAAGATAATTCGGTTCGGTGTAGATTCGTTGGTAGTAAGCGTTTGGGCGGCCAGTGCCGAAACTTATGTCGCCACCCACCCAAATAAAAATAAAGATACATTTTATAGTATTAAAGAACGGCTTAAGTTATTGAGTTGTTCTAAAAATAAATTGCCCCGCGTGCATATTTACAATGTAATTACTAATCTTAATTTTCATGAGATTGAGGATATGATTGATTTTGCTTTGGAAGTAAAAGCTGATTCGGTAGGTTTTACGGTGCTGGATACTATTCCTGACAGAACCGATATCTTATTATTGAATGACCAGCAGAGAAAAGAAGTACTCAGGCAATGTGAACGCATAGGGCAGCGAAATGATTTGGGCCAGCTTCAGATCCTTGAATTTGATAGATTTATAAGGCGGGTTTCCGCCCCCGAAGCCGCAATAGCCGAATACGACAAAGGAACGATTGGCTCGATGCCTTGTTATATTGGCTGGTTATTCACAAGAATAATGGCAAACGGTAATGTAAACGCCTGCCTAAAAGCGCACAGGATTCCCGTAGGTAACATCTACAAACAGGATTTTGCTGATATTTGGAATGGGAGTCTGCAGCGGGATTTTAGAAAAAAAACCCTGCCGCTTAAGAAAGAGGACCCCTATTTTTCATTGATTGGCAACGATCCTAATGCCAAAGTCGGCTGTTACAAAAGTTGTGATGACATCTCTAGGAATTTATATATCCATAAAAGGATAGCTTTACTTACTCCGCTTGAGAAAGCAAATTTAAAAATTACAGCTCATTTTAAAAAATTTCAAAGGAAGATTAATCCGGATGGAAATTTGAAGCAAATGAAAACTTTCCAAGCCCGGCCCCTTTTGGAAATAGGCGCTTTAGATATTCTTTTAGTTATGCCGCCCCCCTGGGCAACAAAGATGCCGCCTTTGGGCCTGGCTTATTTAGCGGAATATCTGAAACAAAAAGGATTTAATCCTTATATTTATGATTTTAACCTTAAATTACATAATTACGCGCGGGGGAAAAATAAAGTATTTTGGCAGGTGGAGAATCTGAATAATAAATCTCCGGAGGATGTAGCCAAAGACATATTGTCAATATTTAGAAAAGAATTCTCTCTTTTTGTTAAGGAGTTAGTTTCTACGAACGTAAAGGTAATTGGTTTCTCGACTAGCCTGGTAAATCTATGGATCTCCGTTGAGATTGCCAGGAGGATCAAAATTAAAGACCCCGGAAAGATAATTATTTTTGGAGGTCCGGGTTGTTTCTGGGATTATAAGCGAGTTGAACCGGGGATCGTCGATGCTTTTGTGATCGGTGAAGGCGAGGAAGTATTGTGCAATATCTTGAGGGCGGTAAAAGACGGGAAAGATTTAAAAAATATCCCGGGCGTTATAATCGCTGAAAACGGCAGTTACAGCAATCTTGTCCCCCCGGAACCGTTAGATATCAATAGTATTGCTTTCCCCAAGTTTTTAGAATTCAGATTGAAAGATTACAATAAAGGCAAAGACTATAAACCTCTGCCTGTTTTGACTAGCAGGGGCTGCGTTGGAAGATGCAATTATTGCATCGATTGTCAGATGTGGGGCGCATTAAGACATAGGTTGGCGGAAAATGTTTTTGAAGAGATTAAGTGCCATTATAAGAGATACAGTATCCATGAATTTGAGTTTAACGATTTGATCTGTAATGGCAACCTTAAGGAATTGGAGAAGTTCTGCGACTTGGTAATTAAATCGGACTATAAAATTAGCTGGGTTAGTTATGCGATAATACGCAAAGATATGGATTACAGTATGTTTGTGAAATTAAAAAAAGGGGGGTGTCATACTTTAATTTATGGAGTGGAGAGCGGTTCAAATATGATTTTAAAGAAAATGAATAAGTATTACACCGCCGAAGATGCGCAGCGGATAATAAGGTTTACCCATCAGGCCGGCATTTGCACTAATATTAACATTATCGTTGGTTTTCCGGGAGAGACAGAAGAGCAATGGAGCCAAACCATAGAATTTTTGAAGAGGAACAGGGAATACATAGATGAGATTACCAATGTTTCAGGATGTGTTCTTTTTTCCGGGTCGGAAATGTGGCAACACCAACAAAAGTTCGGAATAATATTAGAGCACGCTGATACCTTACTCTACCGGGATAATACAGGATTAACGCCTGAGGCGCGGAAGGAACGCGTTAAAAAAACACTTTCAATTATTTCTGACTTAGGGATAAAATGCAGCATAATCAATAATCCTACAGAGAGAAGAATCAGGGTTTCAAGGATAAATGATGAATTAGTAGGCAGCGTAAAGGCATAAACATGGATATTGAAAATTCCGATACAATCAATGAAATTGAAGAGCTAAAATCAAAAATTATTAAAAAAGACATTATGCTCAGGGATAAGTTATGGCAACTGCGGCAGATTCATGCCATGGATACCTGGAGATTGCTTATATTGCTAACGAAGCTAAAAAGACAGGCCAATATATTTTTAAAAAATATATTCAGATTTTTTATTTTATTGATTTTATTTATATTTACGGTAATAATTACAATTTATTTATCCATATTGAAACAATGGCGCAAGACAGTAATTTTTCCGGGTAGCTAAGATGAAAATATTTATGCTCCACCCCCATGATATCTATTCGGAATCAGAGCCCTGGACGATAAGGATTCTGAGTTTGGCGCGGGAATTCGCAAATCGAGGCCACGATGTCAGTTTGGGATATTTCCCTCTTGCTTCCGGTAAACTCGCCTTGCCTTTTTATTCCGATGGTATTCGGATGGTGCCCTTAAGCAGAAAGATATCCTTATTGACACTGCTTAAGAATTTTATAAAACTTAATAAATTTGTTGCCTGGGCTGACATAATCCATTTTCAAAAGTGCCATCATTACGCCTCTCTACCTCTATTAATGGCAAGTTTTATTAAAGCCAAACCCATCCATTATGATTGGGATGATTGGGAAGCAAAAATATTTCTGCATTCTAATCGCGTTTCCCTAACGACGCTTTTGATGTATTATTTTTTTAGAACGCTGGAAAATCTGTTACCTTTGTCCGTGGATACTGTTTCTGTTTCTAGCAGGAAACTGTTTGAGATTTGTTTGGGTATTGGTGTTCATAAGGATAATATTTTTATGGCCCCGGTAGGTGCGGATCTTGAAAAATTTAAACCGGCTGCATTCAGCGATGATATTAAAAAGAAATATAATTTGGACGGGCCCGTAGTCTTATACCTCGGACAGCTTCATGGCGGCCAGTACGCAGAGTTATTTATCCAGGCGGCCAGGCTGGTGTTGGAACATAATGCGCGGAGTAATTTTATGGTTGTGGGCGGGGGGTATCGCTTAAACGAATTGAAATCTTTAGCTGCGCATCTGGGTATAGAAAAAAATATTATATTCACCGACTCTTTGCCACACAGCTGTGTTCCCGCGCATATATCTATGGCTGATATTTGCGTAGCCTGTTTCGAAGAGAATGATATAACAAAATGCAAAAGCCCCCTGAAAATAGTTGAGTATTTGGCGTCGGGCAAAGCAATCGTCGCCAGTAATGTGGGCGAAGTAAGGAATATGGTTGGAGGAGTGGGGATTTTGACCGAACCGGGAGATGTAAAAGAATTAGCAGGAGGAATTATAAAACTTCTAAACGACGATGCGTTGAGAAAAGAGATGGGTGAGAAATCAAGAAAAAGAAGTGAAAGGAAGTATAACTGGAAGGTAACAGCGGAGAATATCTTTAGGGGCTATCAAACGGCCCTGTATCTTAATAATATAAAAATTAAAGAAATTCTGATTCCGGCAAGAGATTTTGTCCGCGGTAACTTGAGTCGAAGTAACGATAACTTTGGTAGAAGGATGGCGATAGATTCCGGCGTTCTTCCTGCTTTTGCGGCATACGAATTTTATATACCTTCAGATGGCAGGTATGAGCTGTGGGTGAAATATGCCGCAGAAACGTTGCGCCCCTGTAAAATTTACTTTGACGGCCGCTTATTATATGCTGATGGGTTAAATGCAGTTTCGAGTGGTTGGACGGAAGATAAATCGCGATGGTTTAAGCAGACAGATTTGGAGATAGAGTCAAAATTCCACGACCTAAAATTTATTTCCGAAGGGCATACCCCGCATCTTGAGTTTATAAAATTTAAAAAAATTAATCCGTTAAATTTTTGAATAGTCTTAAAAATTCTATGCGTACCGACAATAATAAAAATGAATTAAAAAAAACAAGGGATTTTATCGCACAGTTTAGAGATATTAAAAATAATTATTTAGATATTCTGGGGATTTTTTCCAGGGTGTATTCTTTTAAAGGCCCTAATTTTGTCCAGATAGATCTAATCGGCGCCAGCAAAGCTGATTGTTTTAATCCCGGCTCCGCAAATGAAAAGCCAAGCAATATAGTCAGTATCCCCTACGAGAAGATTATCGCTCTTATCGACTCCTTGAAAAATATGGGGACAAAAGAAATTTACCTGGCAGGAGACGGAGAGCCGTTTTTATATCCCAGGATCTTAGAAATTATCGGCCATATTAAGAAGAAAGGGCTGGTTTGTTATATAAAGACAGACTTAACTTTAATAGACGCTAAAATAATAAACGAATTAATAAGGCTGAAAGTCGATTATCTTATTATCGGTTTATGGGCAGGTTCTCCGCAAATGTATAAGGTTGAGCATCCGGATAAAGATTGGGCTACGTTCTGTAGAATAAAACAAACGCTAAAATTTTTAGCCCAGATAAAAGAAAAGCATCCCTATACGTGTATTACTAATGTAATATCCAAGTTGAATTATAAAGATATCGATAATATGCTGAATTTTTCCTTAGAAGTTAAAGCAAACGGCATTAAATTTATGTTATTGGATATAATCCCGGGAGTTACAGATGGGCTGCTTCTAAACCAAGCCCAGCGCGATGAGGTATTAGAAAGCATTAAGAGGATGAGAAACAATAAAGAAATAATAAAAAGAATTGATCTGTGTGGAATTGATGTATTTATAAAAAGGCTTTCTAACCCGCTTTCCGATAAAGGCTATTATGACAAAGGGATTATAGATAATATCCCTTGTTATTCAGGGTGGTTGGTTTCTAGGATTTTGAGTAACGGAGACGTTAACGCCTGCATTAAATCCCGGCGGATTCCCGTAGGCAATATTTTAAAAGATGATTTTCGGGATATCTGGAATTCTTTAAGCCAACAGGAATTCAGGATTAATAAATTCATGGATAATAAAAAAATTCCCTGCCTTAGGCTCGCCAGCAACAACTTTAATGTCAAAGATATAGGCTGCTATAAAGGTTGCGATGACATTGAAAGGAGTATTCTTTTAAATAAAAAAATAAATTCCTTGAGCTGGTTAGAAAAAAATATTCTTAGCACGATATCAAAAACGATAGCTAAATTTAAATATAATATTCCGGCAGGCAGCATTGAAAATAAACATAATAAGTCAGATATAGAATTGCAGCCGGATAAGGGAATAACACAAGTCAATATTTATGGATTTACTCAACAGATGCATAATGCAGCACCTGAAAGGGGTTCTGATTATTCTCAAACTGAGGAAAAAATTCGCAGCCTTTTAAGATTGGGGCAAAATTTAAAACTGAACATCGTTGTAACAAAATATAATTTTCTGGTTTTAAACGAAATGATTATTTTTTGCCGAAACCTGATGGGTAAAGAAACCCAATGGCCTAAGAGGGAATTCATTCCCAGGATAGATAAAAATAATCTTTTAGATAGTTTTAATAGGTATATCCAAGTTTTAAATGAAGATATAAGAAATTATGGTTTAGAGATAAGATTTAATAATCCTGAAGTAGAAAATATATTAAAAAGCATGGAGTCTGTTTTGTCTTTTGAAAAAATTGAAAAGTTAATTCCCATACTCAGGGATATGGTTTGTAAGGAAAGATGCGTGGGGGATTGGTTAAGGATCCTGTCTATTATTATGAATAAAAATTTTATCGGCCCAGGTAATCTTATTGTGGATATTCTGCATAGATGCAATCTTAATTGTTTACATTGCTGGATTCATGCCCCGGGGATTGAACATTCTGCTGAATTTACAGCAATGATGACTAAATTCGATTCTTTTAAAAAAATTATAGACCAGGCGGAAAATTTAGGAATAATAGCAATTACCCTTCATGCAGACGGTGAGCCGTTATTGCATCCAGATTTTGTAAAAATGGTAAGGTATGTAAAAATGACAAATCCGATGATTGGGGTAGTAACTTCTACTAATGGGATACTGCTAAATAAAAGCATAGCTGAGGAGTTGGTGGAACTAAATATGGATGAAATATATTGCAGTATTACCGGAGGAACCCCTGAAGTATTTGCCAAAGTTTGCCCGGGGATAGGCGAAGAAAATTTTCACCGGCTAAAAACCAATCTTTGTTATCTAACAAAACTTAAAAAACAATACAGGCCCGGGCAGGCAGAAATGGCTGAAAGGCCTATCCTAAACACTGCTTTTGTGCTTCAGAATAGAAATTATGAAGATATGATCAATATGGCTAAATTTGCCGCTGAAGTAGGGGCAGACAAGCTTCGTTTTCAGCTCATTCATCTTGATAAAAACAATTCCCATTTAAAATTGAATACGGAACAGATAAAGTTCATTAAAGAAAATTATTATGAAGTTGAAGAGATAGCTAGGCAACACAATATGGAATTAGTCCCAAGTTTAAAATTTCAATTAGCCAATATTGATATAGAAAGCGGCGATTGGTCAAAGAATGTTTATATAGGCAAGGGTTGTTTTATCGGCTGGTTTTTTTCAGCAGTAAAGGCCAACGGTGATGTAAGCTTATGTTGCGCGATGAAAATAATAGATAATCTTAAAAAGAAAGGTTTTGATTTTACGGGCGTTTGGAATTCTCCCACATATAGCTCTTATAGGCTTGCGGCAAAAAACTTAAATAGTCACAAAAATATTAAATTTAAAGATAGTTTATATCATACAGATCGAGAGCCAAGAGGTGATTTTCTTTATTCTGAGCGTTGCGAGCATTGCGACAACCATGACCACAATAATCACGCTTTAAGATTAATTGAAGAGAATGGCCTGGCTGAGTTCTTATAATCTTTCATAAGGGATTCTTAAATAGAAGATTGAAAAATATCAAATACCTATCAATATTAGTTTTTTTATTCTTTACATTATTAAGCGGACAAGAAGTAAGAGGCGAATTAAAAAATAATTATCATATAGTAATTTTTAAAGAAGAGGGATTCCCCGCAACAGATCTTCCCAAAGGCCTTAGTCCCGAATGGTTGAAAAAAAATCTGCAAGCCGAGGGTTATGGCGTATCTTATTTCGATACTTCGCAGCTATTAAATAACTCGCTTTTTAATTCCAATGAAGTAGATCTTCTTATACTTCCCTACGGGGAAACTTTCCCCATAGCCGGATTTAATGCTATCAGAGACTATCTTGAAGGCGGAGGTGGATTATTTACTGTGGCCGGAAGGCCGTTCTGGTTACCGGTGGGCAAGATTAATGATAAATGGGAAACGGTGGATGCTAAACCTTACGAAGATTTTCTAGCAAAACTGGGGATCAAATATTATCAATCAGAAATTGCATCTTCATTTTGTGAATTTAATGAAGAATTATTTAAAGAGTTTTCTGCTAAACAATTATTCACAAAAGCAGATATTGGGTTAACTGTAACTACCAGCGATAAATCCGTTAAAATGGCCCCGACTCACGGAAATGTTTTTCCTTATCGCATACCCTGCCGAGATTCAATACCCATTCTTAAGAGTTTAGATAAATCCGGTGAAGTTTTGACTTATCCGGCAATCTTAGTGAAAAGCTGGAGGAATCCTTATGGAAAAGAAAACAAAATTCCGAATAAATGGTGTTTGATTGCAATCAAAGGAGAGAAACATCCGTTGAATCCTAAATACCCATATGCAAAAAAGGTTTTAGAAAATTTAATGGGATATTTAAGCAGTAAGACAGCCTTACATAGCTTAGAAACAGATTATGCCTGCTATCATCAGGGAGAAGTAGTAAGGTTTAAAGTTAAGGCCTTAAATTATGGGGCAGAAGATAAGGCCTTATGGATAAATTTTATCGTTAAGGACAGCAAAAATAGAATTGTTTATAGGGCAACAAAAAAAGTTGATTTACTGGCAGGTACCGAAAACACAATGGGAGATGTTTGGAAACCCAAAAATTTTCCTGATGATTTTTATACGCTTGAAGCTATGATAAAAGATAGGGGCAAATTTATCGATAAAGAAAAAACAGGATTTGTTGTTTGGAATAATAAAATTCTTAAAAAAGAAAAGTTCTTAAGAATTAATGGGAGGGATTTTTTTATCGGAGATAAAAAGATATTCTTAAGCGGAGTGAATTATTATGAAAGTAAATTGGGGGAATTAATGTGGCTGCATCCTAACATGCTAAGTGTTAAGGAAGATTTTGAGAAAATGCAAAAGATGGGTATTAATTTCATACGCATTCATTATCATCATTCCAAATGGTTCAGGGACTATTTAACTCAGGTCGCTAAATTACCGCTTGAGCCTTATGATGATATATCGGATAATTCCGCTTTGCCTACGCAGAGGTCTTTACGCATACTTGATGCCTTTATTCAATTGGCGCAAAAATACGATTTGATTTTTTCTATGGATTTGTTTTCCCTGGTCCCTGAAGAAATGGGCGATCCCCGGGGTTGGCTTGGGCTTACCGAGAGGATAATAGACCCGCATAAGGTCGCTTTGCAAAAAGAATTTGCAGGGATATTAGCTAAACGCTATAAAGATGTCCCGGGAATAACCTGGGACCTTTGGAATGAACCGCGGTTAGAAAAAACAGAGGATATGAATAAATTAAAAGATTGGGCTGTACAGATGATGCGGGTATTCAGAGAAAATGGCGATAATCATCCTATTACTATCGGAGATGATTTGAGTTTAAAACTTATAGATATTTTAGATTACGCCTGCGTGCATACCTATGAACCAGGAAAATTTATACCGCCAATTAATTTGAATAAGCCGTTTATTTTTCAGGAAGTATGGAATGATGTTGGGTGCAGCCTTGAAGAAGAAGCCAGGCAGGCAAAAAAATTAAAAAATGATTTTTACTCTGCATTGGAAAAAGGAGCATCCGGATTTGCGCCTTGGCAATGGACAAGGCAGGCGCGGCTCTGGAACGACACCAATGAAGCCGAAAAATGGGACGATGAATTGGGTGTCTGTGTTCATGACGATGGGACTTTAAAAATGGCCGGAAGAGCTTACTCTTCATTAATTAGCAAGATAAACCGATGAAAATAATATTTATTACGCGCGAAGGATATAATTTACCCGGGGCAAGGATAAGATGTTATAATTTTTCCAGAGAGCTCTCCCGATATGGAATAGACACAGAAGTTTTATCTTTCTCCGATTCTTTGGGGGCCAAGGATGGAGCAAGAGAGGCGCAAATGGGGCTGGGAGATAAAATAAAATTTAATTATTTGGCTTTTAAAAAACTTTTTAAGCAGAAAGATACGGTTTTATATTTACAGCGTTTTAATTATCATTCTTTTGCTCCATATCTGGCGCATCTACTGCAAGGCAACAGGTTAATCCTTGACCTGGATGACTGGGAGATACGCGAAAATCCAAAATATTACTGTGGTATTTATCCTTCTTCCAAGGCGCATTATATTACCCGGAAAATCGCAAAAAGGAGTGTTTTCTGTGTTGCCGCAAGCCGTTTTCTTGAAGAATTCCTCCTGCAATCTAATAAAAAAGTTTATTATATTCCTTCGGGCGTAGATACGGAAATGTTTAAACCCTCTTTAAACGGCCTGAAAGAAAATGAAATAACCCTTTCCTGGATCGGAACTTTTCACAAAAAAGAATACATTGAAAATATAAAATTCGCCCTGGATTGTTTTATAGCGCTTAGAAAAGACTATCCCCATATTTATTTTGATATAATCGGGGATGGTATTTACGGAGATGTTTTAGGAAAAATGGTAAAAACATTTGAGGATCCGCATATCCGTTTAAAGGGCTGGATTGCTCCGGAGGATGTTCCTGGGTATCTTAAAACCATACATATAGGATTACTTCCGGTGGTAAGTGATAATAAGTTTAACAGGGCAAAGAGCCCGACGAAACTTTTTGAATATATGGCAATGGCAAAACCGGTGGTTGCCAGCGCAATCGGAGAGGCAAAGAATATTATTGAAGACGGAGTTAATGGGTTTTTGGCAAAAAGCAAAGGTGAGTTTATAAAAAAGATACGGGAGCTGATAGAAAATAGGGAGTTAGGCAGGAAGATAGGGGAAAAAGCAAGGGAAGCAGTAGAAAAAAAATATTCGCTTAAAGTTTTAGGGCAGGATTTATATAATGTAATTAAGGCAATCTAACTAAGGATGCTATGCTAATGAAGAAATTTGCTTATTTAGATGAATTAGAAGCAAGAAGCATTTATATTATCCGCGAAGCGTACTATCAGTATCGGGATAAACTTGCCGTATTATGGAGTATGGGCAAGGATTCCACGACGATGGTGCATTTAATCCGGAAGGCTTTTCTGGGAAAGGTGCCGCTGGCGGTTGTGCATCTGGATACATCCTATAAATTTTCCGAAATATACAGTTTTAGGGATGAGTACGCTAAGCGTTGGGGTTTGCAATTAATCGTGATGCGTAATGAACAGGCGCTTAAGGCGGGAGTGTCTGCGGATAAGGGGCATCTAGAGTGTTGCACGGAACTCAAGACCAACGCCTTGAAACAGTGTATTGCCCGCTACGGTTTCCAGGCTTTACTGTTGGCAATCCGTAGAGACGAACACGCTATCCGCGCTAAAGAACGGATTTTCTCTCCCCGCGGGTCGGATTTTCACTGGGATTACCAGAATCAGCCCCCTGAACTATGGGACCAATATAATAAAACTATTGCCTCCGATGAGCGCCATTTCAGGATACATCCCATGCTTGGCTGGACAGAACTGGATATCTGGAGATATATACAACGGGAAGAGTTACCCGTAGTGAGTTTATATTTTTCTAAGAACGGAACCAGATACAGAAGTATTGGATGCGAGGTTTGCTGCAGCGCGGTTTCCTCTCAAGCGGGTTCTATTTCAGATATTATAAAAGAGTTGGAAACAATAACTACGCCAGAGCGGGCCGGAAGGGCCCAGGATAAAGAACAGGAATATATGATGCAAAAATTAAGGTCATTGGGCTATATGTAATATGGAAAAATTTAATATTGTCATCACCGGGCATGTTGATCACGGCAAATCCACGCTCACCGGAAGGCTCCTGTTTGACACAAAGTCATTGCCGCAGGGGCGGATGGAAGAAATTGTCGCCACCTGTCAGGGGTTGGGCAGGGAGTTTGAGTTTGCCTATATTCTGGATGCGCTTTTTGAGGAAAGGCAAGGCGCTTTGACTATGGACACTACCCAGGTTACCTTCAGGACCTCTAAAAGGGAGTATGTTCTTATCGATACCCCCGGGCACAAAGAGTTTTTAAAAAATATGGTAACCGGCACCAGCTACGCCGAAGCCGCGATACTTATTGTCAGTATTCAGGATGGCATCCAGGAGCAAACCCGGCGGCATGCGTATATTCTCAAGCTCTTTGGCCTAAAACAGATTATTGTTGTGGTTAACAAAATGGATGAAGCCGCATATTCGCAGGAAAAATTTGAATTTCTTTCCCGTCAGCTGAATGAACTTTTTGCCGGCTTTGGCATGCGTATCTTATATACGATTCCTATCTGCGCCCGCCACGGTGATAATCTGGTTTCTAGGAGCGAAAATACCGCTTGGTATAGAGGTCAGACGTTGCTGGGCGCTTTAGACTGTTGTAAAAAACAGACCTGCCGCCATGATTTTAGAATGCCGGTTCAGGACATCTACCGGCTGGGTGATCAGGATATCATTATGGGAAGGATATCTTCCGGAGAAATCCGGCGTAATGATACAGTCACGCTTTTGCCTATGCACCAGAATAGAGAAGTGCTGGCGATTAAGGTATTTGAAGAAGACAGGGATCAAGCGTTGGCCGGAGAAAATATCGGTTTGCTGCTCGGTGAGGGTGTTCTGCCCGAGCGCGGAGATGTCCTGGCGAATATCTCCATGCCGAAAGTGGGGAATACAATTCCGGCGCTGGTGTTGTGCTTAAAAAATAAGCTGAGCATAAATACCCCTTATATTTTGCAATGTGCTACGCAAGAGCGTAACTGCAAAATCGAACGGATCCAAGAGCAGATAAATATAAGTACGCTACAAAGTACATCCGGAGATTTCTTGAATGAAGCGGATATCGGCAAGGTACAGATGATTATAGATTCCCCGTTAGTCTACGAAGAATTCACCACTCTTAGCGAGTTGGGCAGGTTTGTCTTGCGTAAAGATGCCGAGATCATCGGCGCAGGAATTATTCTATGATTATAATTTTGGGTTTGGATGGATTGGATTATTCTTGCCTGCGCGCGTACGGATTTATCGGGATTCCCTGCCTCAGTCAGCCCAAAAATAACCGTAGCGTGCCTAATAGGTTAAGGTAGTTACGCTATTTTCTGGTTAGGAATTTTGTGCTATACTAAATCAATATAAAAAATACAACCTATGGCGAATTTAAAAATTTCGACACCCTCTGCGGGAATTAATACAAAATATAAGCATATCATGCTGTGGATTATTCTCGCCGTAATCTTCGCCCGCCCTTTTATTTGCGCGTTAGCCTTCCCCTATTTAAACTTTGTTTATTCTCTGGCACTTTTAATCTGCTTAGGCGCGTATTTAATTTATAAAAAACCGGCATTGACAAAAATTCGGAGCTTAATCTATCCCTGCATTCTGTTTTCTTTAGCCTTATGCGTATCCGTGATTTTTTCCCAGGATAGGCCCAATAGTTTAGCCCAGCTTTATCCATACATCAGCGGATTGGGTTTGTTCTTGATCGCCGCTTCTTTTTCCGAAAAAGATAAATTGCTGACTATCCAGACAGTTATGCTGGCAGGTTTTGTTATCAGCCTTTTAGCCATCTACCAATATTTATTTGGTTTTAAACATGTCTTGGATTATTTATCAACGCATAAGCTTTCATCTCCTTTTATTTTAGATTATCTTCAGCGCAAAAGGGTTTTTTTCCCTTTTGTAACTCCCGGTGCTTTAGGCGGGTATTTAGCGATGATCATCCCCTTGTTTCTAATTAACAAAAATCGGATTTGGTTTACGTTATTAGTTTTTACCGCTCTTTTACTTACAAAATCCCCTAATGCTTTTTTAAGCTTATTCTGGGCTTTGATTATTTATTTTGGCGTTCAAGGTAAATTAAAAAAGGCTAATATTTTGCTGCTGGCGGGGTTGTTTTTATTGATCATTGCTGTGATTATCGTCCGTTCTGCGGCACCGCAAGAGCATCTGCATCCTGCGTTTTCCGCAATGATGAGATTAAATTATTGGCAGGAATCTTTAGCCATAATTAAGGCGCATCCTTTTGTAGGCGTAGGTTTAGGCAATTTTGAACTGCAAAATAGCCGTTATGCCCATAATGCTTACCTGCAAATCTGGGCGGAAATGGGGCTGTTCGGTTTATTTTCATTAGCCTGGGTTATCGCTGCTGCATTTAAAATTTGCTTAAAAAATCTAGCACAATCGCTTGATAAAAGACAAATTGCCGGCCTATTGGCAGCCAGCGCGGTATTTTTAGCGCATAACTTTTTAGACTTTACGTTTTTTTTGCCGGAAATATCCCTGATTTGGTGGGTAATTTTGGGGTTAGCCCTAGTGAGAGAATAAAATATATAAAGGGGTGTTTATTGCATGCCTAAAATTAATCTGCTGTATGTCATTACCAAATTAGAATTAGGAGGCGCTCAGAAGCAGCTGCTAAGTTTGATCAGTAATCTCGATAAGAAAAAATACAATATTTTCTTATTTACCGCCGGAGACGGTTTATTAATCCCGGAAGCTTCAGCAATAGCCGGATTAATCCTGAAGAAATCAAAATTTTTAGAGCGCTCAATCAACCCCCTGAAAGATATTTTGGCTTTAGTTGAAATTTATTGTTTTATCAAAAAAAATAGAATTCAGATTGTGCATACGCATAGTTCCAAGGCCGGTATTTTAGGCCGCCTGGCCGCAAAACTTGCTAAAACCCCGCTGGTTATGCATACGGTTCACGGTTGGAGTTTTAATGATTATCAACCTAGAGGCATTCATTATTTTTATGTATTTTTGGAAAAGATCTGCGCAGCTTTTACTAATAAAATAATTGTAGTTTCCGGGTTTGATCAGGATAAGGGGCTAAAAAACTCAATCGGAGAAAAGAACCAATATGTCCTGATTAGGTACGGCATCGATGCCCGAAGTTTTCAGGATGCCGGAAGGCGTAATGAAGCGAGGAAGTTTCTGGGGTTAACGGATGCCGATTTAGCGGTGGGTATGGTTGCTTGTTTCAAGCCTCAGAAAGCCCCTTTAGATTTTATAGAACTAGCCAGCCGGATTAAAAGAGATTTTCCTGATGCTAAATTTGTTTTGGTGGGTGATGGAGGGCTGCGAAAGAGGATAATTGCTCGGATAAAGCAGCTTAATTTAGATGGCCAGGTTATTTTAACGGGTTGGCATCATGATATTCCTTTGATTTTATCCGGGTTGGATGCCTTTGTGTTGACTTCCTTGTGGGAAGGATTACCCATTGCAGTTTTGGAGGCAATGGCCGCGGGAGTGGCATTAGTGGCTACGGATACCGGTGGTATCGGAGAAGTTGTCATCAATGATAAAACAGGCTATTTGGTTAAGCCGCAGGATATCTCATCGATGCAGAATCGGCTGAAGGGATTATTAGGCAGCTCCCAGAAGAGAAATGAATTTGTAAGGCAATCCAGGGAGGTCATCGGCAGGGAGGAGTTTTTATTAAGCAGCATGCTTAAAAATACCACAGAATTATATTCTAATTTATGGGAGGAAAGTAAAAATGCTTAAGTATTTTATTATTTTTACTGCGGCATTAATTTCCGGAATAATGTTTATATCCTGGTTAGCAGGGGTTTTTGGGAAATATAAAATACTTAAGACCAAGGGTATCCCCTTAGCCGGGGGATTGGGAATAGGGCTGGCTTTTGTTTTTTCTTCCGGTTTAGGTATTTTTATATTTGATCTTTCTGCGGCTAAAGTGTTAGCAGTGGTAAGCGCTTCTTTGTGCATGTTGTTTTTTGGCTTGATTGACGACCTCAGAGAACTCTCCGTAGTACAAAAATTTTTGGCGCAGTCATTTTGCGCAATTTTATTAATTTCGTTTGGCATCAAAACCAATATTATGTATTTTGGCTTTTGGGGCAATGCCCTGATTACTTTCTTTTGGATTGTAGGTATAACCAATGCTTTTAATTTGTTGGATATTATGGATGGTTTAGCCGCCGGGACAACTTTGATTGTCAGCAGCGCATTCTTATTCATCGGCTGCTTAAGCCCGGATTTAAATGTGCAGGTGCTTAGCCTTATCTTATGCGCGGTGAGCGCCGGATTTCTTATTTTTAACCTTCCTCCGGCTAAGGTTTATCTGGGGTAATTCCGGAAGCCACTTTTTTGGGCTGGTGATTGCCGCAGTTGCTTTAATTACGCATTATGCATCTGAGAAGAATGTTTTTGCTTTACTTAGCCCGGTGATGATCCTGGGCCTGCCGATTATGGACCGGTATTGCTTATTATTTTTAGGGTAATTAAGAGAAAAGCGCCTTTTAAAAAAAGCAGAGACCATCTTGCTTTAAAAATCGGCGCTTTGGGGCTTTCGCCGCTGGTAACGGTTCTATTGATGTATTTATTATGTTTTATTTTTGCCGTCTGCGGAGTTATTTTGGCTAGAGTAAATAATCTTCTTGCGGAGATCATTATTATCTCTGTCTTTTTATTCAGTATCGGTATATTTATGAAGTTGGTGAAGATAGAGGCTAATGGCTAAAAAACTGATATCGATAAAAGAATATAGCTTTTAGATTAAGGGGGACAGGTGGTTAATATTTCGGTAATTATTCTAACCTGCAGTAGCGCTAAGTTTATCCTGCCCTGCCTGGATTCTGTTTTCAGGCAAAAAACACAGAACCTTGAGATTATTTTAGTAGATAATGCTTCCAGTGACAACACTGTCTCTTTAGTCAGAGGGGGCTATCCCGAGGTGAGGATAATTGAAAACAAAAGCAATGTCGGTGCCAGTAAAGCCCGTAATCAGGCTCTGGCGGGCGCATCCGGGGAATGGATACTTACTCTGGATTGCGATGTAATTCTAGGAGAAGATTTTTTTCCCGCTCTCTTAAAAATTACCGGAGAGTTGCCTCCTAGTGTGGGAATTCTTCAGCCCAAAATATTGGATATTAAGAACGGGAAAATTTATTCCGCCGGTATCCGCCTTTCTTTTTTGGAAAGATTCCATGATCTGGCCAAGGGCATGCCGGATACGGAGAAGTTTAATACCCCGGGCCCTATTTTTGGCGCTTGTTGCGCGGCGGCCTTATATCGGCGGAAAATGCTGGAAGAGGTTAAAGACAGCTGGGGCTATTTTGACGAAAGGTTCTTTTTCCTTTTTGAGGACGCGGATTTATCCTGGCGTGCGCAAAAAAAGGGCTGGATTTGCAGGTATTGCCCTCAAGCAAAATGCTACCATCACGGAAATAGTTCACTTACGGATAAGCAGACTAGGCAATTTTTAAGTTTTCGTAATCGACAGCTGGCCATATTGAAAAATCAAAACCCGGCAGCAATCTTATTGAGGCTTCCTTTATATTTAACTTATGATCTGCCCAGATTTTTAATACTCGCCGTGAAATTTAACTGTAAATTTCCGAAATTTAAATAATTTATGATGCTAGTTAGTGTGTTGATCGTGACCATTGGCGCAAAAGATTATATCCAACCCTGCCTGGATTCTCTCTTGGAGCAAACGCATCCGCCTTTTGAAATTATGGTTATGGATAATTCTTCCCAGCCTGATTTTGCCCGCCCGCTCAATTCGCTATACCCGTCGGTTAAAATTTATTCTAGTGCAGAGAACTTATTTTATACCGGGGCTTTGAACAAGGGGATCCAGCTCGCGCAAGGAGAGTTTATCCTTTGCCTTAATGACGATGTGGTTTTAGATAAAAATTTTATCCGGGAGTCTCTTAAGGGTTTTTTGGTTGATGAGCAGGTTGGCTCGGTGAGCGGTAAGATTTTACGCAGTGACAGAAAAACTTATGATAGCACGGGTTTATTCCTGAGCGCTTGGCGTACAGCTAAAGAAAGGGGTTATGGCCGGCCGGATTTAGGGCAGTTTGATAAAAGCGGTTTTATTTTTGGCGTTAGCGGTTCGGCAGCTTTTTACCGTAAAGTTATGTTAGAGGCAGTTAAAAAGCAAGGCGGCTATTTTGATGCGGATTTTCGCATGTTCTATGAGGACCTGGATCTCTCCTGGCGGGCGCAAAAATGCGGTTGGCTTGCTTATTATGTTCCTACGGCCTTAATTTATCATGCGCGCGGAGGGTCATTTCGTCCTGATTCCGGTATGAATAAACCTAGAGCGCGTAAATATTTAAACGACCGGCTGCACTGTGATTTAATTAAAAACCGCTATCTGACCATATTAAAAAATGAAACTTTTTTTAGCTTCCTTGGGCATCTTATTCCTATATGCATCTATGATTTGTACGCCTGGGCTTATGTTATATTTTTTCGGCCCAAAGTCATCAAATTATTCTTGAGTTGTTTTTTTGCGAAGATTAATGAGAGAATGCATCAGCGGCGTTTATTTTAAGAAAAGATTTTGACAATTCCAAGTTATGCTTTAGAATAACAAGTGCAATTTACGCGCGGGTGGTGAAATGGCAGACACGCAAGCATGAGGGGCTTGTGCCGAAAGGCTTGGGGGTTCAACTCCCCCCTCGCGCATTAAAATCCAGGGACCGTTTCTATTTTTATTTTAAAAAATAGAAACGGTCCCATGTTTTTCCATGTTTTTTAGGGTTTTTTCTGCCGCTTATCTTTAACGTAGTTGCTTTTTTCCATACCTTTAGCTAATTTTTTCAACTCCGCACCTATCTCGCCGATTTGAGCCACATGCGTGATCTGGCGCATCTGGTTAGTCACTACGCCAATGGAGACTGAAAGCAGCAGGATTTTATGAATTTGGCTTTGACGGTCATACCCGATAATAAAACCGTTTTGGCGGTCTTCTTGATTATAGAATGACGGAGAGATGTTGTCGAAATCATGGATTATCTTTTCACAAATTTTATCCGATAAATCGGCAGTAGTGACAATCACAAAATCATCCCCGCCGATATGGCCGACAAAATCATCAGTATTACCGTATTCTTTAATAGCGTTTAGCAATATGCGCGCCGTCTCGCGGATTACATCATCCCCGTGTTCAAATCCATATTTGTCATTGTAAGCTTTGAATTTATCCAGATCAACATAACAAACCGCATAGGGGGTTTGTTTATCAATACAGTTGGAGAGTTCATTAAGGATAGCCACATTGCCGGGGAGGCGGGTAAGGGGGTTGGCCTCTAAATCTCTTTTGGTGCGCCTTAACACCATGCGGATTCTGGCTAAAAGCTCCTTGGGTTCAAAAGGTTTAACCACATAATCATCCGCTCCGGCATCAATCCCGTCGATTTTATCGCTGACCTCGCCTTTACCGGTAACCATGATGATCGGCAAATGCTGCAGGAGCAGATCCTTTTTAATTAAATTACATAATTGGCGTCCGTCCATCTTGGGCATTTTGTAATCCAGAAGCACCAAATCTAACGGTTTGGAGCGGATTATCTTTAAGGCCTCTTCGCCATCCGGGGCTTCCGTAATTTCATAATTTTCTTCTAAGAGAGTGAGCTTAAGAATGTCCCGGATATCCGGATCGTCGTCTGCAATCAGTATTTTTATACCCATAGTTTTATTTAAGCGGCGTTAAGCGTAAAGCTGAAAGTTGAGCCTTCCCCCACCTTGCTTTTTACCCAGATTCTTCCCTGGTGCGCCTCGATAATGTGTTTAACTAAAGTTAGTCCCAGGCCGGTGCCCTTTACCTCCTGGTTGATAGTATTCTCCACGCGAAAAAATTCTTCGAATATACTCTCCTGCGCGTCTTGGGGGATTCCAAACCCCGTGTCTTTAACATCGATTTGAATTGTTTTATTTGTGCGGTTTGTATTGATGTCAATTTTACCATTTTGCGGGGTAAACTTTAAGGCATTTCCCACCAAATTAGTAAAAACTCTTTCAATTTGGCTGCGGTCAGCCAATATTTCCTGGCAATCATCAGTGATGTTACTGCTGAAGCTGATATTCTTTGTTTTTAATTGGTCCGCAAACAGATCCGCGACTTTGTCGGTGATGGCGCGCAAGCTTAAAGCCTCTTTTTTTATTTCCACCTTGCCGCTTTCAATGCGCGAAATGTCCAGCAAATCATTTACCATATGCACTAGTTCGTCGCTGTGGCGGTTTATTTTTTCCAGCCGGCTGCGGATCTCTTCCGGCAGGGCTCCTAATTTACTGGCCAAAAGAATAGCCGCGTATCCTTTGATGGATGTAAGCGGGGTTCTTATTTCATGAGATACGCTGGAGATAAAATCGCTTTTACGCCTGCTTATTTTTTTTACTTCTTCCAAAGCCCCGGTTAGCTGGCGGGTTCTTTCTTCAACCTTGATTTCCAGTTCTTGCTGTGACCGCCATGTTTTTTCAAACAGCCGGGCGTTATCTAAGGTTTGGCCGATTTGATTAGCCAGGATGCTGATAAATTCCTGGTCGCCTTTAGTGATAGAGGTTTCTGCATTTTGCGTGCCGACAAAGATAAAGCCCTGGTCTCCTTCCTGAGCGAGTACCGGACAAATGATGAATGAATGTACCATAAACAGCTGGTTAATCTTATTCTTTGATAAGGCGCCCTCGGGGATAAATTCAGAAGAGGCGGTTGAGCCGTTTTTAATTAAATCCAGGAAATAATCTTTATTCGCGTTCAGGGCAGCTTTTATTTTCAGGGATTCATCCTGGCTGTACCCGAAGCATAAGTATAGTTGGAATTCTCTCTCCAGGGTCTTCCATAAAAAGGCCAGGGATCTTTCAAACCCCAACTCCTCCACATACTGGTTGTTTATTTTTTTAAAGATCTGTTTTTCTTCCAGGGTTGTGCTTATCTCCCGGGATAGTTTTTGCAGGGTATCCAGGCCGGAAATTTTTTTGTCCAGTTCTTCCTGGGTTTTATTTAGTTCCATATCTGTGCGCATGATGAGCTTGGCCTGTTCATCCATCTCTCCGAGAGAAAGGTTTAAGGCGGTAACCTTATCTTCTAATTCTTTTAAACGCTGCATTTTATAAAGCAAAGATATCCCTAGAATAGCAAAAAGTAAACAGGTGCCGATAAATACGAAGGAAAGCATCTTATTGTTCTCCTATAGCTAAAATATTAATACTTTGATTATGAAAATAAGTCCGGCCCAGATAATCAATAGATTTAAGCGGGGCTTGTTCACCGTTAGTGTAGATACCGATCAAGGGGGTATTTTCACCGAAGACCTCTTTGATTATGCGAAGTTCTATATCGTTTTGCCTTCCGAGGATCGAAAATCTCGCCGCGGAATCAAAGACGATGAGAAACTTTATTTTCTGGGTTGTGAGGTTTCTTTTTGCTTCTTCACAAGCGGCAACGGTCGCCGCCAGGCGCGAATCTTCCGTACTGATCATCAATCTAATTTTACTGCTCTCGGGAATGTCCCCCTGAGTCACTAAAGAACCGTCATCTTTTATGGAGATAATATTGCGCAACAGGTATTCTTTTTCTCCGGGCAGGTAAATTCCCAATGGATAGTAAATAGATATCCGCCGCAGTTCTTTGGCTAAATCCAGCGTATTTTTAGCAAAATAATCCGCATAGAGCTTTACCGCCGGCAGCCCGTCGATCTCATGAATTACATTACCGCTGGAGGAGGTAATACAGCGCATTTTTCCCAAAGCCTTCCAGCCATGTTTTATGCCAAATCCAAAGTTGAATTTACCTCCGAAAAGAATCCCGCTGCAGGAATCAGAAAGTATCTCTTTATTGAGGTACTGATAAGTTTTATGATTTTCAAAATTATCTGAGGCAGAGGCGCCGATGAGAGGGAAACTCTTGCCCAGGTTTTCCTGAAGCCCATTAATTAAATGCGTTCCCTCGGTGATCAGCTTGTCGGATAAAATTATACTTAAACTCCGGGGCACATTTTTAAAACCAAATAGCAATTTATCGCCGAGTTCTTTTCCGGATAAAAGTGAGTCCTTTTTATTTATATCCTTAACTACGGCAACATTAAAAAACATCTGGTGGCTTAAGCTTAGGAGTAAAATGGCAAATCCGTGTTTGAATACGCCTTGATTAGTCATAATTCCTAAGCTGCTGCAGCCGAAGATGGGGATTTCTCTTAATAAGTTATTAGCCGTTTTTAGTACCAAGGGATGCGCGAATTTTATAGAGGTAAAAATAAAAGCCAGAGATGCCGGTGTGTTTTTTAATCCCAGCATCGCTTGCCCGATTGCTTCATTGGCGGCGAGTATAGGATCTTCGAGTTGACTAAAACCAAGGCTCACATTCATAATCTTCAGTATATAGCGCAAATATATTAGGGTCAATAAATTTGTTGACTAAAGGCGCTTATATAGTAAAATGACATAAACTTATTTTTGGCCCCATCGTCTTCCCGCCTGGATATTAGAGTCAAGGCGGGATCCCGTTTCCAAAATACAAAATCTAGAGAAACGGGAAGCCTGGTCTATGATCAGGCCAGTATGTTGAATATTAAATAATTTTTTGGCCCCATCGTCT
>JAHIKK010000056.1 GCA_018897555.1 Candidatus Omnitrophota bacterium | reverse complement strand
TATAAATTCTATGCCTACGGAAAGCCAGATTCTCTTCTGACGCCCAGCCCCGCGTATCTTGATTTATCTGTTTCTCCGGAGGCACGAAAAGAACAATACATTGAATTTGTAGTTGATGGCAGTATAATAAATACGCAGAGGCTGCATAGGCAGCAATTCATTGGCAATCAGGCTTTTGTCCGGAGATCAGAACAGCTGTATGGGGTTAAAAACGAAGCTTTCCTTAAGTGCGGTAGGCCTAAAAAGCCCGAAAAATAGAAACGGTTCCGTTGTTTGAATATTTTTGATAATACGGTGGACAGAGAAAGGAGCTCTATATGAATCCAAAATTTACTAAAGGCGCTTTTGTTTTAATATTCTTAACTACTGCAGGTTTATTTTTTATTGTAATGGGAATAATTACTTTTGTAGTTCCTTTGAATAAGGAACCAGCGAGATTCTTATACTCTTCTTTGGTTTTTCCTGTTTCTGGCAGTACACCAACATGGGAAGAAACTAAGCGATTGCTCTCTATCCCGCTTTTCAGGTTAATTATGGGTGGGATTAAATTAATCGCTGGGGTATACTTTTGTAAAATAGGCATGATGCTCTTTAAAAAATTAAATCAAAGTAGCATATAGCATAGTAGCATAGACAGTGTACGTAATCTCATTAATGCTAGGAGGTTACAAAACAAATATTTTAGATTCAAATAATTTTTGTTAGATTTTGGCCTTTTCTGCGTCAGTTATAGCAGGAAGAAAATAATGATAACGCAGGAAAAAGAGGAGAGCATGGATACAAGAATAGCGGTATTTAAAGGGGAAAGGATACGTAAAACCATTCATAAAAGTGAATGGTGGTTTTCTGTTATTGATGTCATTGAGGTGCTTACGGGTACGCAGAGGCCCCGGAAATACTGGAATGATTTGAAGAAAAAGATAAAGAAAGAGGGCTATAACGAGTTGTCCGACAAAATCGGACAACTGAAGTTGATGTCTTCCGATGGGAAATTCTATGAAGAATAATGGGACCGTTTCTATTTTTTACTATTTTGGCTTAAGTATGACAGGCCTAAAAAGCTCGAAAAATAGAAACGGTCCCATTATTCCGATAATGTAAACCAATAAACAAAATTAAGTTGACAATAGCCCCACTCCGATTATACTAAATTTAGGGAGTGGGGATTTTTTTATAAAGGAGACTATGGAAAAGAAAGATATTGATAAGTTTTTGGAATTGCCTTTAGCCGAGCTTATCGCTAGGGCAGATAAGATAAGAAGGCGGTTTGCCGGCAACCGGGTTGAATTATGTAACATTCTAAATGCCAAGAGCGGTTTATGTTCTGAGGATTGTAAATTTTGCGCTCAATCCGCTAGGCATAAAACCGGTACGCAGGCGTATCCTCTCAAGAGTAAGGCGGAGATGTTGGAAGCGGCAAGGCATGCCAAAGAAATCGGGGCAGAGAGATTTGATATTGTGACCAGCGGGGATAAATTATCTCCGGAAGATTTTGGCGTGATTGTCGATGCGATCAGGGAAATAACCGCGGAGGTTAAAATCAAGATGTGTGCTTCGCTGGGGAGCATGGGAGATAAAGAGTTTTGTTTGCTTAAAGCAGCCGGGCTTTCGCGTTATCACCATAATATTGAAAGTTCGCCCAGGTTTTTTGCAAAGATAGTTTCCACGCATACGTTCGAGGATCGATTAAAGACGATTAAGGCGGCAAAGCGCGCCGGTTTAGAAGTTTGTTCCGGAGGCATCATTGGCATGGGTGAAACAATGGATGACCGGATTCAGATGGCGTTGATATTAAAAGAGCTCAAAGTCGATTCTGTCCCGCTGAATATTTTAGTTCCGATAGTCGGGACCCCGTTGGGAAACAATCCGGTTTTGTCTGGCGAGGAGGTAATCCGGACTATTGCGATCTTTAGGATTATCCTGAAAGATAAAATAATAAAAATTGCCGCAGGCAGGGAATCGGTATTTAAAGATTTTCAGGCCTTAGGATTTATGGCAGGAGCAAACGGGATGCTGATCGGCGGGTATCTGACGATTAAAGGAAGATCCGTGGCGGAGGACCAGCAGTTGGTTAGCCAGGTTGAGAAGTTATGGCAGGCATAGAAGAATTCTTAAAAGAGAGACAGGAGCAGGGGCTGCTCAGGAAATTAAAACCCGCCTCTTTGCGTTTAGGCGGCAAGATTTATTTTGAGAATAAAGAATATGTGGATCTTTCCTCCAATGATTATCTGGGATTATCCGCTCATCCGGAACTTAAAAAAGCGGCAATTGCGGCAACAGGCAAATTTGGCGTGGCCAGCTGTGCTTCCCGGCTATTAAGCGGTGATTCAGAATTATTCCAGGAGTTAGAAGACACAGTAGCAAAATTTAAAGGTAAAGAAGCAGGGCTGGTTTTTAATTCCGGTTATCAGGCAAATGTCGGCATTATCAGTTCTCTTTTTACAGGAGGAGATTGTATTTTTTCCGACCGGCTTAATCATGCCAGCATTATTGACGGGATACTCCTGTCGCAGGCCAAAATCTTTCGTTTTCAGCACAATGATCCCGGGCATCTGGAATTACTTTTAAAAAAAGAAAGAGCTAAATTCAAGAACGCCCTGATTATTACCGAATCAATTTTTAGCATGGATGGCGACAGGGCGCCGCTAAAAGAATTAGTGGGATTAAAAGAAAAATATAATTGCCAAATTATGGTGGATGAGGCGCACGCAACCGGGGTTTTTGGAGAGAATGGAAGCGGTTTGGTGGAAGAGGAAGGATTAAGCGCGAGGATAGATTTGATTATGGGAACTTTTAGTAAGGCCTTGGCTGGTTTCGGCGCCTACCTGGCTACTTCCCGGAGTATCGTTGATTATCTGGTGAATACCTGCAGGAGTTTTATCTATTCTACCGCCTTGCCTCCGGCGGTGATTGCCGGTAATTTAGCCAGCCTTAAATTAATTCAGGATGAGCCGTATCGGCGCAAGAAACTTTTGTCGATGGCTAAGATGCTGCGCGATAAATTGCAAGAAAAGGGTTTTTGCGTTAAAGGTGCATCACAAATTATCCCGTTAATTCTGGGAGATAATTTAAGAGCAGTTGAATTTGCTAAAAAAGTTCAAGAGCAGGGTTATTGGGCCTTACCGGTAAGGCCTCCGACCGTACCCGCTGGGCAGGCGCGCTTAAGGCTCTCCTTGAGTTATGATCATAACCAGGAAACTTTAAATAAACTAATCGATGTTCTCTCTACAATCAGGATTTGAATTCCGTAACCGGGGTTTTAAGGATACTTTAGTTTTAATTCCCGGTTGGGCAACTGACTGGCGCATATTTGACGGGCTGGAATTAGATTATAATTACCTTTTGACAACCCAACTATATGCTCCTGATTTTAACCGGCAACTTTTAAGCCGGATGGAGCAACTTAAAATCAGCAAGGTTTCCGTGCTTGGTTTTTCTTTGGGCGGGTTTTTAGCCACTGAGTTTGCCGCTGGCTATCCTGAGAAGATAACCAAACTTATACTTTTAGGCGTGCGCAAGTGTTATACTCCGCAATTATTGGAAGATATTAGAATCCAAATTCGCGCGGATCGGCGGCCATGGCTTTATAAATTCTATCTTAATTGTTTTTCTGCGGCGGATACAGGCGGCCGGGAATGGTTTAGGAAGAATTTGTTAAAAGATTATCTGGATAAGTTAAGCTCCGAGGAACTCATCCGGGGGTTGGATTATTTATCCGCTCAAGCGTTAAACCTCAAGAGCTTAAAAAGGATAGAGGATATCAGTATATTCCACGGCAGTGATGATTTGATCGCCCCGGTTAAGGAGGTTTTAGAGATCAAGGCGGATTTACCACAAGCCAAATTTACACTACTTGCGGATAGAGGGCATTTGTTTTTCTTAAGCGGGGATTTTAGGGAAAGGTTCTACCATGGATAAGTCCAATATTGCCCATAATTTTTCCCGTTATGCCCATCTTTATGATAAATATGCCGGCGTACAGAACCAGGCTGCCCTGGAGTTGGTAAGTTCTTTAAAAAACAATAATTTTTCCAAGATTTTGGAGCTGGGCTGCGGGACAGGCAATTATACGCTGATGCTGCGGGAGAAGTTTAGAGACGCAAGGATCAAGGCGTTGGATATTTCAGAAGAGATGATTTCCGTGGCACAAAACAAATTAAAGCATAAAAATATTGAGTTTATGGTTGCCGACGTTGAAAAGATAATTCCGGATCAGGATTTTGACCTGATTACCTCCAACGCCTGTTTTCAGTGGTTGAATGATCTGGCCAAGGCCCTGCGAGGATACGCAAAATCATTACAAAAAGGAGGAGTTGTCTGTTTTTCAATATTCGGCCCGGATACTTTTTGTGAATTGAATACGGCATTAAAAAGTGTCGAAGAAAGCCGCCTGGACGCGGCTTATTTTTGTAACCGCGACAGCCTCAAGGCAATGCTTAAAGATAATTTTAAATCCGTAAAGATCAATGAGGTTTGCTATAAAGAGAGTTTTGGCAGCCTTAAAGGGTTATTGGAGAAAATAAAATACTCTGGGATTAGGGGGAATGGTTTAAGTAAGAAAGTTTATTTTAGCCGCGGGTTGTTAGAAAGATGGGAAAAGGCGTATCTGGATAGATTTCAGGAGATTGGCGTTACTTATCAGGTATTTTTTTGCCGGGGAGAAAAACGATGACCCATTCGACGCGGCCGCCGACGGCGGCCTTGCTCAGGGTCATGGTGAACGAGTGAAACGAGTTGAACCATGAAAGGGATATTTATTACCGGCACGGATACCGGGGTAGGTAAATCCGTAGTTACCGGGTTTTTAGCGAAATATTTACGGGAAAAAGGCTATAAGGTGATAACTCAGAAATGGGTGCAGACCGGCAGCCGTTTTAGCGCGGATATTAATCTGCATCTTAAAATCATGGGAGTATCCAAAGGCGCAATCAAAGAGCATCTTGATTGTGTTTGTCCTTACATATTTAAACTGCCTGCCTCGCCGCATTTAGCCGCCAAAGCCGAAAATAAAAAAATCAATATCGCCAGGATCAAGCAAAGCTTTAAATCATTATCCTCAAAATTTGATTTTGTGATTGTCGAGGGGATTGGCGGAGCGCTGGTCCCGGTTAATGAAAAACGTTTGGTGATTGATATCGCCAGGGAGCTTGGCCTGCCGGTGTTAGTAGTAGCGCAAAATAAATTAGGCGCGATAAATCATATCCTGATGACCATTGAAGTTTTAAAATACAGAAGGATGAAAATTTTGGGCATCGTATTCAATAATTGCCCAGGTCAGAATAAATTGATCCTTCAGGATAATCCGGAGATTGTCCGTAAAATTACCAAACAAAAGATACTCGGTGTTTTACCCCGGCAGAAGAGGCTGGATTTATTGTACAAAAAATTTTTACCGCTAGCCGCAAAGATAATCTCATGAAAGATTGGTTGGGCGTAGACTTAAAACATGTTTGGCATCCTTACACTCAGATGAAGGAGGCCTTGCGCCTGAGGCCGGTTTTAATTGCCAGGGCCAAAGGAATCAAACTCTATGACGCCAAAGGCAACTTCTATTATGATACTATTTCCAGCTGGTGGTGTAATGTTCATGGGCATAATCATCCGCGGATAAAAGCGGCGATTAAAAAACAGGTTGATCTTCTGGAACATGTGTTGTTTGCCGGTTTTACCCACAAACCGGCGATTGAACTGTCTAGCAAGCTGATTGCCCTGACGAAAAATAAGTTTAATCGGGTATTTTTTTCGGATAATGGCTCAACCAGTGTTGAGGTGGCATTAAAGATGTCATTCCAATATTGGCAGAATATCGGCCGGAAAAGGAAGGCCAAGTTTGTTTCCCTTGATCACGGTTATCACGGAGATACGATCGGCACGATGAGCGTAAGCGGCCTGGATCTTTTTAACGCGGTATTTTCTCCTCTTTTGTTCGCCGCATATAAAGTACCGTCTCCTTATTGTTACCGTTGCCCGATGAAAAAAGAGAGGTCTACTTGTGTGATTGATTGTATAAAACCGTTGGAAAGGTTGTTGCAGGAGAAACACGCGGAGATCTGCGCTTTGATCATTGAGCCTTTGGTGCTGGGGGCTGCCGGGATGATTATTTATCCTCAAGAATATTTAGAAAAAGCTGCCGCTTTAGCCAAAAAATACAAAATCCATCTTATCCTGGATGAGGTGGCTGTTGGTTTTGGCCGCACCGGCAAGATGTTTGCCTATGAGCATACGCCCGGCATCAAGGCAGATTTTCTTTGTCTTTCTAAAGGCATAACTTCCGGGTATCTTCCGCTGGCGGTAACCTTGACTACGGAGGAGATATTTCGGGCGTTTTACGGGGATTATGAAAAAAGGAAGACATTTTTCCACGGGCATACTTATACCGCTAATCCGGTTTCCTGCTCTGCTGGTTTGGCGAGCTTGAGCATTTTTAAAGAAGAAAAAACATTGCCGAAAGCAAGAAAATTAATGCCCTTTTTCCATCGGGAACTGGAAAAATTCCGGGATTTAGATTTAGTAGGAGATGTGCGCTATATCGGATTTATCGGAGCAATAGAATTGGTTAAGGATAAAAAGACCAAACAGGGTTTTGGGCTTAAAAGAAGGCTGGGTTTAGAAGTTTATAAGAGAGGGCTTAAAGAACATCTTGTGCTCAGGCCGTTAGGCGATATAATCTATCTGTTTTTGCCGCTGTGTACCTCTCAAGCGGAAATTAAGGATATTTTAACAAGGACCTATTCCGTTATTAAATCTTTATCTTAAAAGGCGCGTGGTAATAAGGGATTGGTCAATAGATTCTTACCCCCCTGAGCCAAAAGAGAAGTGTAGGTATTAAGTAGCGCATCGAGATCAACAGAGGCTGTCATTAGTAATCGTTTATCCAGATCAGGTTTTTTCTCTTGGGCCAATTGCCAGGG
>JAHIKK010000055.1 GCA_018897555.1 Candidatus Omnitrophota bacterium | reverse complement strand
GGCCAATGTAAAGAGGCTATTGCCGCTCTCATCATCATTGACTCTACCTGCCTCTTATCAAAGAACAAAACTATCGCTGAAACCTTAAAAATCAAATCCCAGAGGCTTATCCAACGCCTTGAAAATTAACAAAGTCCTGTTATTAATAATATCTTTAGGCCCTAAATCACAAAATGTGTCCAGGAGGGTAAAATCACCGGTTAAATAAAGCAGGGAATTAAAAAAACCTCTTGACAAATATAGGGTTATATGTAAAATAGCATCAGTAGTTGGATAGAAATTATCCTAGGCAATACGTTTATTGGCCTAGTTAACCATATATCCATAACAGTTAAAAAAGGAGGAGTAAAAAATGGGTAAACGCTTAATTGCAGTATTAGCGCTTGCTTTAGCCGTGGGCTTAACATTTAGCGCTGCCTACGCTGAAGTGCAGAATGTAAAGGTAAGTGGGGACATTAATGTTTTAGGTGTTACCAGAAGCAATTTTGACCTTGGATACGGGCCAGTAAATAATAATGACCAGAATCTTTTCGCTACTATAACTCGCGTAAGAATTGACGCTGACCTGACGGATAATGTCATGGCTACAGTAAGATTGATCAATGAAAGAAACTGGAGCAGTGAGACTGTCTCTTCTACGGATATTGATCTGGATTTAGCTTATGTTACCTTAAAAGAATTTCTTTATTCACCGCTTACTTTAACCGTAGGCCGCCAAGAATTAAGATTTGGCAATGCGCTTATCGTGGGAAATGGTAACCGGTTAGTCAATGATTCTACGCCAGTTAATAGATTACCACGCGATTTAACCAGCCGTAAAGCATTTGATGCCATCAGAGCAACCTTGAATTATGATCCCTTGATTATTGATGCTGTTTATTCTAAGGTTACTAATGTAAATACTAATCTATCTGATGATATTGATTTATATGGTATTAATGCTTCCTATGATCTAAGCAAGAAATTAAATGTTCAAGCTTATGTCTGGGATAAAAAAGATAAGTCGGCAGGTTTAGATGACAGCAAGCCTGATGATGTAGCCACAATTGGCGCGTTAGTTTCTGGCTCGCCAATTGAGAACTTAAAAGCATCTTTTGAAGGCGCCTTGCAAACCGGGCACAACAGAAGAAGCGATGAAGCCGATGTAAAACAACACCGGGGATTCGCTTTACAGGGTTTAGTAGATTACACCTTTGCTAAAACAAAATATACTCCTAACTTAGGGGTTGGTTATACCTATTTGTCGGGTAATTCCAAGAAGGTAACCGGTTGGGATCCTATATTCACTGACCAGAGATTAAATAGCATTGTTTATGCTATTTTACCCTACACCAATATGACTGTTTACAATGTTAAGGGCAGCGTAAAGCCAGTAGAAGATGTAACGCTTTCCGCAAACTATGGTTATTATCTGCTTAACAAATCAGTTGCTAATATTACGAACGCATATACCGGAACTGCCATGGCAATCAACAGCAACAAAAAGAATCTTGGCAGTGCGCTGGATTTAACGGCAACCTATGATTACACTGAAGATGTTCAGCTTGGACTTACTGCCGGAGCATTCTGGAAGGGAACCGCATTTGCTGGCAGCAAAGGCGACACAGCAACTCAGTTAATCGGTTCAATGAAGGTAATATTCTAAGGCAACTTACGTAGAAACACTCCAAACCCTCGGGGGAGAAATCCTCCGAGGGTTTTTTATTGCACAAAATAAATAATTGTTGTAAACCTTTTTAATGGTATAATTAATAAACTAAAATGCTAAATTTAGCCATTATCTACCATATGCACCAGCCGTATTACAAGAACCTGCTCACCGGAGAGAGCGATCTTCCCTGGGTCAGGCTGCACGGTGTTAAAGACTACCTGGACATGGTTCAACTCCTGGAGAAGTTTCCCCAAGTGAAACTTACTTTTAATGTCGTGCCGTCCTTATTCGAACAAATCGAAGACTATAATAACGGACTAAAGGATAAATACCTAGAGCTGTCCAGAAAACCTGCTGAGCAATTAACCAAAGCCGATAAAGAATTTATCCTGCGGAATTTCTTCTCCATCAATAAGGAAAAGGTTATTGCTTTTTCCCCGCGCTACTACCAACTATATTTTAAAAAACAATCCCGCCAGGAATTTACCCAGGCGGATTATCTTGACCTGCAGGTCTGTTTTAACCTTTTCTGGATTGATCCGTCATTTAGAAAAAATATTCCGGAATTAAAAAGAGTGGTGCATAAAGAAAGGTTTTTCTCGGAAAACGATAAACAGGTTGTTTTAAGCCAACAGTTAGAAATCTTAAAAGGAATAATTCCGGCTTATAAAAAAGCTCAAAGCAACGGGCAGATAGAAATCAGCCTGACACCTTACTATCATCCGATCTTACCTTTACTTCATGATACCCATATCGCCAAAGAGGCAAATAGAAAAACTATCCTGCCTAAAGAAAAATTTAATTACCCGCAAGATGCCAAATACCAGATTGACAGCGCGATAGAATTTTATAAGCAAAGATTTGCTACTGCGCCGCTGGGCATGTGGCCCTCAGAAGAGGGGGTGAGCGAGCATATTCTGCCTGATATCATTGAATCTGGAATAAAGTGGATTATCACTGACGAAGCAATTTTATTTAAATCCTTAAAACTAAAAAAACGCGACACCAAATTACTTTACCAGCCGCACTTGTTAAAAAGAAAACAGGGCCAGCTGAATATTGTTTTTCGCGACCGCAACCTCTCAGACTTAATCGGTTTTGTTTACCATGGCATGAAAGAGGTGGATGCGGTAAATAATTTTATGATGCATTTAGAAAATATTCATAAAGCCTTTTCCGCCACAGGCAAGGATATTTTAGTGACTATCGCTTTAGACGGAGAGAACGCCTGGGAGTTTTTCCGTAATGACGGGGGAGATTTCCTGGAATTATTCTATCAACGCATCAGTCAGGCGGATTTCGTCAAGACAACGACGGTCAGCGATTATTTAAAAAATAATCCGGCAGACAACCAGATCAAGCGCTTAAGCGCCGGTTCCTGGATTTACGGAGAATTCGGAAAATGGATCGGCAATGCTTATAAAGTAAAAGCCTGGGAATGGCTGGCGCAGGCGCGCCAGGCAATCGAAAAAACCCAACAACCAACTGAACTGGCCTGGAAACAAATGTACATTTTAGAAGGAAGCGACTGGTTCTGGTGGGCAGGGGAAGACCCTGATGGATCATTTGACCGGCTGTTCAGGCTGCATTTAACTAACTTTTATAAGCTGATTAATCAAGAGCCGCCCGCATATCTATTGCGCCCCTTAACCTCCTGATAACATTGCCAAAACACAATCGCTTGTATCTTGCCATATGCGATAACACAAATTATTGTATGATTAACCTCTTAAAGGGATTGGTCAATAGATTCTTACCCCCCTGAGCCAAAAGAGAAGTGTAGGTATTAAGTAGCGCATCGAGATCAACAGAGGCTGTCATTAGTAATCGTTTATCCAGATCAGGTTTTTTCTCTTGGGCCAATTGCCAGGG
>JAHIKK010000054.1 GCA_018897555.1 Candidatus Omnitrophota bacterium | reverse complement strand
CCCTGGCAATTGGCCCAAGAGAAAAAACCTGATCTGGATAAACGATTACTAATGACAGCCTCTGTTGATCTCGATGCGCTACTTAATACCTACACTTCTCTTTTGGCTCAGGGGGGTAAGAATCTATTGACCAATCCCTTTCGTATGCCAATTACTTTGACAAACCTAATTTTCATTGATATTATATCTTTATGTTGCGGGGGTTGCTTAAAGGCTTAAAGGATTTAATTTATCCAAACTGCTGTTTAGTTTGTAAAAATAGGATCCCGCCGGCTGGCCAACAGCAATTAATCTGCGCCGGCTGCTGGGATTTGTTTGAGAAAAACCTACCCCCTTTCTGCGCTAACTGCGGCAGGCACCTGGACTCCCAGGCAATAGAAAAAAACGCCTGTCCAAGCTGTTCAAAGTGCAAAGCAAATTTTTATTTTGACCGGGCCTTTAGCCCTTGTGCATATACCGGCTCCATCAAAAAACTGATCCATGAATTTAAATATTCCGGTAAGGATTATCTGGGCAAGCCTCTGGGAAAATTAATGCACACATTTATCCGGGATTACCAATTGCCCATCGAACATCTTGATTTTATTATCCCCATACCGCTGCACAGGAGCCGGCAGAGGGAGAGAGAATTTAATCAAGCTGAAATCTTAAGTCAAGAGGTCGCCAGGGAGTTCGATAAAAAGGCCTTAACCGGCGTCCTCATCCGCGTTAAGCGCACGCAGACGCAGACAGAACTGACTTTCCGGGAGCGTTGCCAAAATGTAGAAAAAAGTTTCTTCGTAACTAAACCGGAATTAATTAAAGATACGAATTTATTACTTATCGATGATGTCTTAACTACCGGGGCTACCTCGAATGAGGCAGCCAAATGCTTAAAAAGCGCCGGAGCGAGAAAAGTGCTCCTTTTAACTTTAGCCAGTTAACCATGAAAATCCTGCGCAATTATATCTTAAGAGAATTCCTCGGGCCGCTATTATTATGCCTGGGAGTATTAACCTTTGTCATGGTGCTTATCGGCAACTTAAAACGCATTGCGGATTTAGTCATCAATAAAGGAGTAGATATATTCAGCGTAATCCAGATTTTTATCTACCTTACTCCTTATATTGTCACCTATACCTTGCCGATATCAATACTAGTGGCAGTATTGCTTGCCCTGGGCAGATTAAGCGGCGATAATGAAATAATCGCTATCCGCTCAAGCGGCATCAACCTATTTAAATTAATGCTGCCTTTATTAATTATCGGCCTGGCCTTGAGCCTGGCCTTAGCGGTTTTTAATGACCAGGCAGCTTCATATTCGCATTTTACTTACCGTAAAACCTTACAGGAAATGGGTATAAAAAATCCTACCGCCGCCTTTGAAGAGGGAGTGTTCATTGATTCTTTCAAAAAATACATCCTCTTTATCTACCATGTTGACCAGAAGAAAAACCAGCTCCACAATATCCGGATTTACGAACCCCAAGGGGAAGACCGGCCAACGCGTACGATTGTGGCTAAAGCCGGAGAATTTATCACTATTCCCGGGCAAAATGCCATAAAATTAAAACTTATCGACGGAACTTCTGATGAACCTGACCCGGAAAACCCCACAAATTTCTACAAGCTTAATTTCCGTACATACTTTATGAACCTGGATATGGCCCAGATACAGGATAAGGTTGTCGAAAAGAAATATAAAGAAATGACTATTCATGAACTAAAGAAAGAAGCGGCCAAACTTCAATCCGAAGGCATTAGCCCGGCTCCGCTGATTACCAAAATCCATGAAAAGTTAGCCTTAGCCTTCTCCTGTTTTGTCTTCATGCTCCTGGGCTCTTCTCTGGGAATCATTACCCGGCGCCGCGAAAAATCCATTAACATTGGAATTGCCGTATTAATCATTGTCTGTTATTATCCTATGTATATCGGCTTAACCGCGCTCGCCATGGAAGGAGTCCTGCCGGCAGCCCTTGCTCTATGGATACCCAATATCATCTTTGCCTCTATCGGAGGATACTTAACCTATAAACTATGCGCATCTTAGACCGTTACATCTTAAAATCGATTATTTATATATTCTTTTCCTGCATTTTTGTATTTCTATTTCTCTATATCGTTATTGACCTGCTTTCTAATTTAGATGAGGTATTAAAACACCAGGCCACTTTAGCGCTGCTGGTACGTTACTATGTCTCCTACCTGCCAATCATGTTTGTACAGGTGGCTCCTTTTGCCTGCCTCTTAAGCACAGTTTATACTTTCGGAAAGCTTAATCATAATAATGAGATCATCGCTATGCGTTCAAGCGGCTTAAGCATCTTTGCCATTGCCCGCAATGCCCTGATCTTTGGTTTCCTGATTAGCCTGGCAGTATTCTGGGTGAATGACAGATTCGTCCCCGTCTCTCTAATTGAAAATCAAAAAATTAAAATCCAAATCGAAGAAGGTTCGCTGAAAACCAAACCTAAGAAAAACGAAGCCATCACTAATCTTACCCTCTACGGTTTAAGAAACAGACTATTTTTTATCAGTAAGTTTTCGCCTGCCACCAAAACTATGGAAGGAATCACTATTTTAGAACAGGATGAGAAGCAAAATTTGACTAAGAAAATTATCTCGACCCGAGGAATTTATCAGGATGGATTATGGAAATTCTTTCAAAGTATTACTTATAAATTTGACCACAACGGACAGGTAATTGATGAGCCCATCTACCTAGAGGAAGAGATTATGAGTATCCCGGAAACTCCCGAGAATCTTGCCTCTTTAAGGCAAAAACCGGACCAAATGAGCATACGCCAACTGCAAGATTATATCTGGATACTTTCTAAAAGCGGGGCAACTACCGTAATCCGGAATTTAAAGGTGGATCTCTACCAACGCTTCTTCTCGCCATTTACCAGCATCATCATTATACTTCTGGGAATTCCTTTTTCACTGCTCATGCGTAAACGCGCCACGGGGATGTCGGCTATCGGGGTCTCCATTATCGTGGGATTTCTCTATTATGTCCTGGATGCTGTCTGCCTGGCAATAGGTAAATCCGGCTTAATCGTGCCTGCGCTAGCTGCCTCATTAAGCCACATAATTATTCTCTCCAGCAGCCTCTACCTTATCGCCAGATTACCCTAAAATAAAAGAAATAAAGGGACCGTTTCTATTTTTCTTTAATTTAAAAGAGGAAAAATAGAAACGGTCCCTTTATTTCTTTTTTATTTATAAATCCTGGGAATCCGGCTGCCTAAACCACAGACAATTTCATAGGAGATTGTGCCGGATAAATCCGCAAGCTCTTCAGCAGTAACTTTTTGCTTGCCTTGCCTTCCGATCAAAACAACTTCATCTTCGATTTTTGGCTTAAAATTACCCACATCCACCATCATCTGATCCATGCAAATCCTGCCACTAACCCGAAATCGCCTGCCGCCAATCAACAACATTCCCAAATTAGAAAGATTGCGCGGATAACCATCTCCGTAACCAATAGGTAAAGTAACGATGCATGTCGGACGTTTAGTTATATAAGTACGGCCGTAACTTATGCTACTGCCTGCGGGTACCCGTTTAATAAAAATAATCCGGGTTTTTAAACTTAAAACAGGTTTTAATTTTATAGGTAACCGGGCTTTAGGATACAGGCCATAGATTACCAAACCGGGCCTAACCATAGTAAAATGGCTGTGTTTATAGTCAATTAGGCCGATACTATTAGCAGCGTGCACCAAAGGAATAAATATGCCGCTTTTCTTTAAATCACTGACCAGCTTCTTAAATAAATTGATTTGATAATCGGTAAACTTGCGGTTGAGATCCGCAAAAGCAAAATGCGTAAAAATACCTTCGATGGCGATATGCTTAAACTTATGTATATCTTTAACTAATTTAAATGCATCATTATGCAAAACTCCGATCCTGCCCATACCGGTATCCACTTTAATCTGCAGGCTTATTTTCTTTTTTAGCTGGGCAGCTCTGGCGTTAATGACAGAAGCCATTTCTTTATCGCAAACAGTAGGAGTAAGCCGATAGGTGAAAAGCGGCCCGATATCTCTTTTTAGGATCAGCCCCAAAAGTAAGATCGGAGTTTTTATTCCCGCCCCCCTTAACTCAATTCCCTCATCGATAGAGGCCACCCCCAGATAATCTATCCCGCAAGTAACTAGTCTTTTGGCTACCTCCACTAAACCATGGCCATAGGCATCCGCCTTTACCGTAACTAAAACCTTAGTCTCCGGCTGCAGTAGAGATTTAACTTCTTTAAAGTTATGCTCTAAATAATCCAGATTAATCTCTGCCCAGGTGGGCCGATAACCTATCGCGTTTTTATTTGGCATTCTTTAGAATATAAATAAATGGGTTTAACGGTTAAAACGGAAGAAAATTGTTTAGCTTTAATTTTGGCCAGCGCCAGAGATATAAGATTGTGCGCTTGCACGATCCAATAATCTTTATCCAAAATAGTTGCGTTCTTGATACGGGTTAATAGCGCGTCGCCATACAAAGCTGCGGCATCTCCTAAAATTACCGCCTTATGGGGAAACTTTTTTACTAATTCATCCAGGCTCAGGAGCGCATAGGCACTCTTACGTTTCAAGCTGCCCCGCTCATACCTATAGGCACTGCAGTAAATAAGCGACCGTTTGGCATCCAGCGCAGTAACAATCAAACGATCTTTTACCGGCGCATTCATAGCCAGGATATCTAATGTCGATATTCCGATCACCGGCTTATTTCTTACGACGCTTAATCCTTTTATCGTCGCTAAACCAATACGCATTCCCGTGAATGAACCCGGGCCCAAGCCACAGGCAAAATAATCAATATCCGCTATTTTTAATCCTAACGCACAAATCACCCGCTGAATAATCGGAACTAATAATTCTGAAAGCCTTCTGCCTACCTGCAGGCTGTATTCATAGAATTTACCGTCTACATACAATCCCAGGCAAAGACGACTAGTGGTAGTATCAATCCCTAATATCTTCATGAATTTTTTCTAATAATTTTCTATATCTGGAGCCTTTAGCCATAAACTTAAAGTACCTTTGATTTCTAGCTTTAGAGAATAGTTTAATCTTTAAAAATTCTTTTGGCAAGATGAATTTTAACCGTTCAGGCCATTCGATAACCGTCACCGCATCGGAATACAGGTACTCCTGAAGCCCTAAAGCCAGAATCTCTTCCGGAGTTTTAATGCGGTAAAAATCAAAATGCTGCAATAAATGTTTTCCTGGATATACGCGCAATAAGACAAAGGTCGGGCTAACGACATTATTTTTATTAATCCCTAACCCTTGAGCGATTCCCTTGGCTAAAACTGTTTTCCCTGCTCCCAGCGAACCGGATAAAAGAATAATCTCGCCTCCGCGAAGATTGCCGGCGATCATTTTACCCAGCCTTAATGTCTGATTAACCGATAAAGATAATTTTTCCATCAATCCTTCGACACTCCTGTGTTATTCCCAAATCGCTCAGGATT
>JAHIKK010000053.1 GCA_018897555.1 Candidatus Omnitrophota bacterium | reverse complement strand
GAACTAAGTTAGGAAAAGGTTGGAATTTAGCACGATTAGATCGTATATCTTTTTAAGTTGTCGGCTTTCTCCGGACTTGAGAAAAATCAAACCTTCGTTGGGCGAAAGCTTACGAGGGTTTTTTGTTTGACAGATTAATGGGCGCCAAAATAGGAATGTCCGCCCCGACGGACCGGACAAACGATAACTCTTTACTATCTCGATAGATACGAGATTTACGGACAATAGATAGTGGACAAAACGGACAAAAATCTATCTCTAATTTGCCCAATCTGCTTTATTTATTGATATTTTAAGTTTACCTATATATAATAGCCGTACCCGCGTTAAGAGATATGGTTATTACCTATACCAACACGGGCAATTTCTAAATTGCTTAATGTTGTTGGGAGATGAGAGTAAAGAATGACTAAACCACAGGAAAACAAAAAGAATAACACGAAAGTCAGGTTTACCGGCGCCTTTAAGGATCTGATTGCAATCTTCATTGTGACTATTTTTGTATTTATACTCTCGTATTTCTTCGATGCGCTTAAATTCCTTGTAGAATTTTTTCAAAAAAACCCGAATTCGATAACCTGGATAGATGAAATTATAACCGGACTTTTGACTTTAAGCATTGGTTTTGCTGTTTTCTCCTGGCGTAGATGGCGGGAACTGAAAAAGGAAACTGCTGAACGCTTGAGATTGCAGGAAGAGCTCACCAAAATTGCCCAAACAAGGATAGAAACAGAAAGAATTATTTGTAAACAACTTCACTGTGAGATTGAAGAATACAAGAAGATTGAGCAAAATGTTCTTTTCTGTAAGGATAGAGCCAAGGAGCAACTTAAGCAGAAATAGTAGGTTTACTACAGATTACAAAACTCCAAATAAGAATTTTATCTTGAGTGTGCGTTTTACCGTTAAATACGGGTATCGGGATTTAATTTATGCGTAAGAAAAGAATTATTGTTTTAGGCGCCGGTTTAGCCGGCTTAAGTGCTGCCTGGCATTTACAAAAAAAAGGCATAGCCTGCCAGGTTTTTGAAAAGGAATCAGAGGTTGGCGGCCTTTGCCGTTCCAAAAATATAGACGGATTTACTTTTGATTACTCCGGGCATCTACTGCATTTTAAGCACGATTACGCATTTAATCTGATTAAAAATTTATTGGGTAATAATCTTATTGAGCATAAAAGAAGTGCCTGGATTTATTCAACCGGAGCGTATACCCCTTATCCCTTTCAGGCAAATCTGCATGGATTGCCCGCTCAGATCGCTAAAGAATGCCTTCTAGGTTTTATAGACGCATCAAAAAATGGCAAGGTAAAAGATAAAAAAGAACTTACTTTCCTGGATTGGATAAACCATACTTTCGGTAGCGGCATAGCCCGGCACTTCATGATTCCCTATAATACCAAGTTCTGGACAGTTGCGCCGGAGGAATTGACCTGTGAATGGTTGGATGGTTTTATACCCGTACCGTCTCTAAAAGAAGTAATTGAAGGCACGCTAGAAGAAAGCAAAAGGCAATTTGGTTATAACGCTCATTTTTGGTATCCCAAGAAAGGCGGTATATCCGAAGTTGCTTTAGCTTTATCCGGCCAGATTAAGAATATTTATACGGATTGCGAGGTAACGGAAATTAACCTGAAAGTAAAAGAGATAAGATTAAAATCCGGGAGTAGAGAGAAATTTGATTACCTGATTTCTACCCTGCCCCTTCCGGAAATTCCCCACTTAATAAAAGGGTTACCTGCGCGGATTTCGCCCGGGTTTAGAAAATTACGCTGGAATTCAATTTTTAACTTTAATTTAGGCATAGAAAAAAAAGATGGTTCAGGGAGGCATTGGGCATATTTCCCTCAAGAAGGACTGCCTTTTTTTAGGATAGGTTTTGCGCACAATTTTTCTGCTTTCCTGGCACCCGCAGGCAAAAGTTCCTTATATGTAGAGGTTTCTTATTCTGAAGAAAAACCCTTGGATAAGAAAAATATTACCGCGCACATTATGCAGGAATTAAATAAGGTCGGTATTCTGAATCAGAGTGACAAAATCTGTGTTTCTGACGTAAATGATATAAAATACGGCTATCCTCTCTATGACAAAAATCATAATTCGGCGCAAGAAACAGCTACGCAATATCTTAGGCAAAACAATATTATTCCCTGCGGCCGCTACGGCTCCTGGCGGTATATGTCTATGGAAGACAGTATCTTAGGTGGCAGGGAAACGGTAAAACAGCTTAAGCTTTAACAAAAAATATGACCATCCGTTTAATGAGGCGCATAGATTACTTTTTGGGAATCCCGTTGTGTTTTTTTCTTACCATTATACAGCGCTTCTCAGGATTATTTTTTTTCAGCAGAAAAGAAAGCAAAATACGCAAGACCGCCCTTATAATTAAATTGTCGGAGATGGGCAGTATTGTTCTTGCCTACTCCTTTATTAAGAAAATCAAGGAAGAATACTCTGCGCAAAACACATTTTTTCTTACCTTTGAAGGCAATAGAGCTTTGTTTAAGATATTCGGCCTGATTCCCGATGAAAATATTATAACTATAAGGGAAGGCTCCAGTTTTTTATTTATCCGGGATACCTTGAAGGCAGTAGATAAGATAAGAAAAAAAAATATAGACATCGTTTTTGATTTAGAATTATTCTGTCGTTTTACAGCGATCCTTAGCTATTTAAGCGCCGCACCAAGAAGAGTAGGTTTTTATCCCTACCATACAGAAGGATTGTATAGGGGGGAATTTTTAACACATAAGGTCCAATATAATTGCCGCATCCATATCAGTAAATCTTATTTATCGTTATGGCAGGCTGCAAGGGAGCCGTTAAAAAATACTCCGGATTTAGCAGAACAAATTTTGGATAATGAAATTAGCTTGCCCGAAATTTCCACGGCTAAAGAGACAAAGAGCATCTGGGATAAGCTTAAAGGATTATCGCCGGAGATTAATTATAAAAACAGGCTCTTGCTTTTAAATCCCGGAGAAGGAAAGATTCCATTAAGGGAATGGCCGTTGGAAAATTTTATCGCTTTGGCAAGAAAATTACTGGAAGATGAAAAAAATTACATTATAGTTATAGGCTTTCAAATGATATCTAAAAAGGCGCAGGTACTTTGTAAATCGGTCAATAATGAAAGATGCCTTGATCTAAGTAACAAGACTACTCTTACAGAGTTATTTGACCTGTATGGTATCTCTACCCTCTTGGTTACAAACGACGGCGGGTTAGCCCATTTGGCCTCTTTAAGACCTATAAAGAAATTTGTATTTTTTGGACCCGAAAGCCCGCATCTTTATTCGCCTTTAGGAGATAGCACCCAGATAATCTATTCGGATTTACCGTGTTCTCCGTGTTTTTCCGCCTTTAATCAGAGAGAGTCAGCCTGCGAGGACAATAAATGCCTGCAAATAATCAAAGCCGACGATGTGTATAATCTGATAAAATATTATCTAGGAGATCTTATTTTTAAAGATGAACAATTGTAAGGTAAATTTTATCGCGAGAAATTATGATTAAGAAGATATCAGAAATTTCAATAACGGTTCCCATATTGGATGAAGAAGAGAATATAAAAGAATTTTATCTAAGACTCAAAGAAGTTTTAGATAAACTGGATAAAAATTATGAGATGATTTTTATAGATGATGGCAGCAAAGACAGCAGCTTTGAAATATTAAAGGAATTATCCCGAAAAGACAATAGAGTCAAGGTCGTCAGATTTGAAAAGAATTTTGGCCAATCCGCAGCTTTCCTTGCCGGATTCCATTATGCGCGGGGGAATTTTATTGTCACCATGGATGCGGATTTGCAATGTGACCCCGCAGAAGTTAATAAACTTGTTGAAAAGATTGACTTTGGATTTGATGCCGTTGGCGCATACAGAAAAAACAGATGTGACTCAAGGTTTATCAGAAAAATACCGTCTTTTTTTATGAATAAAATTATGAACAACAGAACAGGTATAAAATTAAAAGATTGGGGCTGTTCATTCAGCGCGCTGAGTAGGGAGATAGCTGTAAAAATTTCCTTCTACGGAGACAACGCTAGATTTATTAAACCTCTTGCGGCTAAGTTAGCAACAAATTCAACCGAAATCGAAATTAAGCACTGCGAGAGGAAACATGGTAAATCGAGATACAATTTATTTAAATTATTTGTTAATGCCTTTGATTTTTTAATAAATTCCTCCGCAGAACCTTCAAAAAGCAATAGGCCGCTATTTGTAGTGCAAGAGACGTTGGGTTTATGAGAATAGAGTATTTAAAGAGAGAGGAATTTAAAAAAATTAAATCGTTGTCAATCAATTATAATTTTAATCCTTACAGAAACTATCGTATTTTAAATAAAGAAAGTCAAGGCGGATATTTTCTTAAAGAAATCTCAGATTCTTTAGATCAAGGCGATCATGTAATAATAGCCAAAAATAAAAAAAGAATAATTGGGCTAATTTCAGTAGCTAAATTACTTTGGGATACGGCGCATTTTGGCATAAAAATGGCAAAAATCAATTATTTAATTGCCGAGGGTTCTTATCAAGAATCGCGCATGGTTAAAAAAGAATTACTATCTTTTGCCATTCGACAGTGCAAAACAGAAGGCATAGAGCATCTTTCCTGTAAAGTAGATACTTCCGATTATTCTAGTGCCCATTGTTTAGAAGAGAAATATTTTAAACTTATGGATACCATCTTGACCTATATAATACTTATTAAGAGTTATAACCTGCCCAATTTAAAAGAATTATATAAAGTCAGGGGATATAATAAACGCGATTTGAATAGTTTGATAGCTATAGTTAAACCTCAAAAATGCGTGAAAACCGTGTTTTTAACGATGTCCGCGACGAGCGTAAATGAACAGTTACTTGCAAAAACGAAAATTTTCGGGCATACGCAGTTTTTGAATCTTGCGCAAAGCCTGCAGGAATTCTTTGCGATAATG
>JAHIKK010000012.1 GCA_018897555.1 Candidatus Omnitrophota bacterium | reverse complement strand
TTATTAAGAAGTTCTCTTTTGTGGTGATCATAGATAAGGGTAATTGCTCCGGCAATTTCCTTACCTTCCTGCCACTCTTTCTTTACTAACTCCTGCCGGATTAAGTCTCCAAAAGCCTTTGAGCGGTTGGTATAGCTTCTTTCCCTAATAAGCCTGTCAAACTTATCTATTAAATCCTTTGGCAGCGAAATCCCAAATCTAAATATCTCTGGCATATAAATACTCCCGCTGTATTACTAATTTTAAAATCGTAGCATAAAGATATCAAAAAGTCAATCTTTTTTTACTTTTCTGATACAATTCTAAAAATAATATCAATCTCAAATTGTAATTCCCTTCTTCCAAAATCGCCAGGGAACGGTAAAAATGGGCTCGCCCTCTTTACTGCATCCATAGCCTCTGTATCAAGTTCGTCTATTCCCGATGAATGCAAGAGCCGGACATCTTTAATCTCCCCTAAAGATAAAAGATCGAAAGAAATCCGCACTGCGCCTTCGCGTCCAAGCCGCAACGCCCAGCGGGGATATCTTCTCTCTTCCTGAATTTTTTGCTTGACGCTGTCTTGATAACGTAAAATAGATTCTTTAATTACATCTTGGCTTTCTATAGTATCTTGCGCCGGATGCTCTTCTTTAACAGGCTCTTCAATCTTTTTTTCTTGGGCTAATCGGTATTTTTCCGGAAGATATTCCGGCTTTTCGGCCCTTAACTCTACTTCAATCGGCTTTTTGACCTCAACATCTTTTATCCTAAGAGCATCAGAGCCTATCAAATAAGAATGGAACGCGCACGACAAAACAAAACTCACATATAAAGGGTTAATTCTTCCCATCAGCCACCTGTGTAGCTATAACCAGATTCTGCGCTTCGGCCTGTTTAGCCGCATCCATAACCTTGACCGCCAGCCCTAAATCTACCTTTTCATCGGCTTTTATGACTACCACGCGCGAGCCTGATCTGCTTATTGAGGCCTTCAGGTTCTCTGTCAAATTATTTAACTGCACCTTCGCATCATTCAAAAATATTTCTCCATCTTGCTTGATAAAAACAATATTCTTATCCTGTTTCTGGTGTGGTGCGTGTTTTGATTCAGGTAATTTAATATTGAATCCGCGATTAGAGACAAAATGCGAAGAAAGCACAAAGAAAATAAGAAGCAAAAATACCATATCAATAAGAGGCGTCATATTTAAATGCGACTCTGGAATTTTGCGCCTTTCAAATTCTAATTCTGTCATCAAAAATCCCCTTATTTAATGAATGTTAAATATATCTGAGGCGATATTCTTCATTTGAATCGCCCTATTATCAACTATCCCTTCAAAATAATGATAAAAAACAAGTGTGGGAATCGCCACGCTTAAGCCAGCGGCAGTAGTCAAAAGCGCCTCCCAAATTCCTCCTGCCAAAACAGCGACTTCAGCTATGCCTCCGATTTTCTCAATCTTCATAAACGTCTGTATCATGCCTGTGACTGTCCCTAAAAGCCCGAGCAGAGTAGAGATATTTCCGATTACAGAAAGGACGCGCAGGCGCGTATCCGCCTGTTCCAGCTCTCTTGAACCGGCCCGGCGAAGTATCTTTTGCTTTTCTTCAACCGCCTGATTCATAACCTTTATCCCCACGCACAAGAATCGTCCCAAAAAACTTTTGTCCGCATCCGCCGCAGAAATTGCCTCCTCAGCTTTATTATTCTTTAACAAAAGATGCACCCGCTCGGACAAATTTTTACTTTTGGCCCTAGTTTTATTGAAATAATAAAACCTCTCCAGAATGATGGTTAATGACACGATTGAACATAACGCAATCGGCCACATAAGAAATCCACCTTTAATAAACAAACTATGCATGTTTTACGCCTCCAATTTATTAGAACTTATACGAAAGACTGCCGTAGATGAACCTTCCCGGCTCATTGACTATCCTGATATTCGTTCCGCTCGGATCGGTCGGGTCGTATTCATAGGAATTCGCCACCGCGTATTTTTTATCAAACATGTTGTCAATGCCGAAGTTCAGGCTGAGCCCGTTTAAGAGCGGCAACTTCCCTTCCTTCTCGGCAAACTGATACCCCACCCTGAAGTTAAACACATCCCATCCTTTAAGGGGTGTCTCTCCAGCATCGCGGTCAATATCTTTACTCCGCTCTGAATGCACCCATTCATATTTAGCGAAGAAACCATTCTTATCGTAATTCAAGGCGAGTTTTGTCTTAAGCGGGCAAATTTCAGCAAGATCCTTATCGTTGTTGCCTGCCGGTTGGTCGAGCTTCCTGCCGCGCTGATAGGCCACTCCGCCTTCGACCGCGAAACCCTGCGACAAGTCATACGTAGCTGTCGCGTCGCCTCCGAACATATAGGCGTCGATATTCGTATAAGTTTTGACGACGCCGATTGCCTGCTGATAGATATAATCAGGCAGATAGCTGTAAAAACCTTTTGTTTTAAATTTCAAACGTTCCAGGATTTTTGTTTCAAAACCAATATCGGTTTCAAGATTGCGCGACGGCTTAAGATCTGGATTACCATAATACCCAGCGCTTTCCTGAACATAGCGTTCAACTGTCGTAGGCGTACGATTCGTCAATCCGACCCCGCCGAAAATATTCGTATCCTCATGTAGAAAATATTTCAAGAACACGTTCGCGCTGGGCAGGACATCGGTCTGCGCGTTAGTATCGGTCATGGCCTTACTGAATTTTAAATCCTCGTTCGCCTTTGAATGAAAAACATCCATTCTTAATCCGGCTGTCGCGGAGAGCTTGCCGATATCCCGCTCAGCCTTAACATATAACCCGAAATCAAGTTCGTTGACATCCGGGAACAATTTATCGTTTACTATTGCTCCGGTACTCCTGTTAAATACATCGCCGTACCAATTGCGATGATAAAAGTCAGTCCCATAGGTGAATACGGCCAGATCGCTGGGTGCTTTATTCTCAACTTGTGCTCCAGTAATCGCTGAAATCGCTTCTATTCTTCGGTTGTTAACGTCCCCCGTCCTGTATTTACCGTAAGGATAATGCTCAACGCGGTTATAGTAGGCAGACAGCTTCAATTGTTCGGAAATAGAACTAAGATCATCGAAAGTATATTCGACCTTATTAAGGTATGTCTTTTCCTTTTCGGTATCCATGGCAACACGAGGCGTCATGATATCGCTGGCCTCGCCATACGACGACGAAAGAAGCAAGTTTTGATTTTCGGCGGGTTTGAGCGAAACCTTGCCCCAGAAATCATTCTTCTTGAAAGCGTCCATGCTTTTGCCGTCATCATTGTAAGCCGGGTTAAAACTGCTCAGCTTGTTTCCGTCGCCGTCTTTATATTGCCCGGATTTAGAATAATTGTATCCGAATAATCCCTGCAAAGAATCGCTTCCTCCGGTCACATATCCGCCCTGACTTAAATAACCGAAAGAACCAAACTTCGAAAGCACCTCTCCATGGATGCCTTTTTGGGTTTCTTTTGTACAGTACTTTGTTAAAAAATATTTTTCTTCCCGATTATTTTTAAAAACTGTCTTTATGTAACTTTTGAAAATACATAACTTACGTCATTTCAATGCGTTGCGTCAAAATTCTTGTTGATTTTCCTTCCTAACCCCTGCTA
>JAHIKK010000052.1 GCA_018897555.1 Candidatus Omnitrophota bacterium | reverse complement strand
TTAACTCGTCACAAATGAATTAAGATCCTTCACTTCGCTGCGCTTCGTTCAGGATGACAAAACAACCGCCACCCACATCCAAAATCTTCATAATACCCATCTCTATTCAAGCGTGTTTTTCATAGAACTTTTGACAGTATCTAGCAGCTTGCGCGCAAGGAATAAAACCCAGCTCTATAGGAATTAATACCGAAAATGAGCCTTCCTGTTTTTGCTGTTTTACAAAACGCGTTTTCCATAACGAAAACCCTGTTGCGTTTAAAGGCCTATCTTTGGGTAAACTACAGGAGAATAAACCCTGTCCCTGATCAATAATATCTAACGGCTTAAAACCATCAGCTTTAATCCGATCATACTCTTGATTAAACTTTTTTTTAAACTCCTCTTCACCCAAATTCTGCCATAGGAAACGCAAACGGGCCGCATGTTTATTCCTGCGGTTACCGTATTTGAAAAAAACATTTTTCAGCGCCTCGGCAACCGGATAAACCTCACCGGCTTCTATAAAATCAAACAAAAGCTTTCCCTCAGCGGATTTAGCGCCCAAGCCTCCGGCCGCATAAACCCTGAATCCTTTTATTCCGTTATTTATTTTCGCGATAAAACCCAGGTCAGATAAAGTAGCATATCCCCTATCCTCCGCGGAGCCGGAAAAAGCAATTTTAAATTTTCTCGGCAAATTCCAGGAATCCCCCTCAGCAATCATCCTGGTGGTTAAAGCGGACACATACAAAGACACATCAAAGGCTTCCTGCGGGTCAATTCCGGCATCATCGCAAGCGGCGATATTGCGTACCGTATTGCCGCCGCCTCCTCTTGTCGAAAACCCGATCTCTTTTAAGCGCCGGATTACCGTAACAATATCATCTAATTTCACATAATGAATTTGCAGCTCCTGCCGGGAGGTAATATGCAGGTCGCTTACCCCATATTCCTGGGCAATAGCAGAAACAGTCTCCAGTTGCTGGGGAGTAACAAAACCTCCGGCGCACCTGATCCTTACCATGTAAGTGCCAGCTTGGCGCTGTTCATATACGCCAAAAGGCACACGGTGAGCCTTAAGCTCGGTTACCGAAACCTCGCCTGTTTTATACTTGCGAATCAATTCTTCAAGCTGGCTGATTTCCACATCCAACCCAAGAGGCAAATCATACCCCTTTATCATCAATAACCTCCAGAATAATTTCAACAATAACGCCGCTTTTTATTGAGAATGCCCGCAACTCTTTATTGCCATCTGCCAAAGAAATAATAAAATAGCTCATATTCGGGTCATACGCCAATTTTATATCCTCTTGCGACGGACGGGCAGGGCTGGCCGGGTGGCTATGATAGACAGCGCAAATCTCTAATCCTTGAGCCCGGGCATCTTTAACTGCCAGGAATTGTTCTTTTGGCTCAAAAGAAAAATGTTCATTGCTTTTATCAATATTAGTTAACGCATATATTTTTTTAATGATACCGTCTTTGGAGCCAAGATACCCACAGGCCTCAAGCGGTGCCTCTTGTTTGGCATGATCCACTATTTCCCTAATAACTTTTCTTAGTATCTTCATTTCTTTTTCAAATCACAAGCAGGCAGTTCTTCGTCAATCAATCCTTTGATTGTTGGATTATTGCCGCACACCGGGCAATCCGGATTTCTTTTGAATTCCACTTGACGAAACTTCATCTCCAAAGCATTAAAGATCAATAACCGGTTTATAAGAAGCTCTCCTTTTCCGATAAGAAATTTTAAAGCCTCAGCTGCCTGAATTGTACCCAGCATACCGGCAACCGCACCTAAAATACCGGCTTGCGAACAAGTGGGTACTGCGCCTTTTGGAGGAGGCGAGCCAAATATACAGCGATAACAAGTTTGGCCCGGAACATAAGTCATTGCCTGGCCTTCAAAACGTAAAATCCCGCCATGGGAAAACGGCTTAGCCCCAAAAACACAGGCATCGTTAATTAAAAATTTAGCGGCAAAATTATCTGTCCCATCAATGATAAAATCATAATCCTTGATAATTCCGGCGATATTACCTGAATATACCCTGCTCTGATAAGTAAGAACTTTCACATCGGGATTAATAGAAGCAATTTTCTCTTGAGCTGATAGAACTTTGGGTTTACCAACATCGGGAGTAAAGTGAATAACCTGACGCTGCAGGTTTGATAACTCCACATTATCCCCATCAACCAAACCAATAGTACCGACACCAGCGGCTGCTAAATACAATGCAGCCGGCGCGCCCAGGCCGCCTACGCCGATAATTAATACTTTACCCGCCATAATTTTCTGTTGGCCTTCAACCCCAACATCACCAAGAATAATATGGCGGCTATAACGCTCTATTTGTTCTTCATTAAAATTCATTATAGACCCTCCAAAGCCTGTTTGATATCCGCGATTAAATCACGATAATCCTCAATCCCCACAGCCAACCTGATTAAGGTATCCCTTACCCCCATCTCATCTTTAAGCGCATCATCATATTCGCAAAAAATAGTTGATCCCGGATGCAAAATTAGAGAGCGATTATCATGCAAATTCGTAGCCCTGCGAATAAGTTTCAAATTATTCAGAAAATGGAAACACTCTTTTTTTGACGCCAGGTCGAAAGTTAAAACCGCTCCCGGCTTACCATTAAATTGCTTAAAAGCAGTTTTATAATAGGAAGATCCTTTAAGACCCGGATAATTCACAGATTTTACTCGGGCTGCTTTCTTTAGAAACTCTGCGATCTTAAGCGTATTCGCACAGGAAATATCAAGCCTAAACGGCAATGTCTCTAATCCTAAAGCTTGCAGATACGCATTATGCGCAGACATACATGCTCCTATATTTCTATACACTTCACGCCTCAGCCGGCTGACAAAAGCAAAAGGGCCGAATTTAATTGCATCATTATGTAATTTTTCATTCTTTTTCCAATCATAAAGCCCATGGTCGATAATTATGCCGCCGACACTGGTTGCGCCTCCGGAAATCCATTTAGTGCTTGAGATAACTTCAATATCAACTCCGAACTTTTTAGCATTAAAAATATACGGCGGAGTCATCGTCGTATCAGCAATAAGCGGAATATTTTTTCTTCTGGCTATTTCAGAGAGGGCCTTTATATCTACTACCTCAAGCTGAGGATTAGTAATTGTTTCAAAAAATATCGCCTTGGTCTTCTCATCAATAAGCTGGCTTACCTTTTCCGGCTTAGTCAAATCAGCATAGCGGGTTTCCAAGCCCCAATCTCCAAGCGTATTTTCAAATAAAGAATACGTGTTACCGAAGAGATGTTTAGAGGTAACAATATTATCTTTTGCCCTGGCAATGGTCAGAATAGTATTAGAGATCGCCGCCATTCCGGAAGAAAGCGCAATTACACCAACGGCATCGGTTATGGCTTTTATTCTTTGTTCAAAGTGTTCCACCGTAGGATTACTTATACGGCTGTACATATGCGCAGGTTTCCTGCCCGCAAATGCAAGCTCCAACTCCTCGGCGGTCTTAAACTCAAAGGCCACGTTGTCATACACCGGCATATGCATTGATCCATGCGGGTCTTCTTTAGAAAATTTAGTATGCAAAATTTTAGTGATAAACCTTAATCCGCTTCCTCCACCCATAAAATAAAGGAAATCAATTCCATCAGATTCTTTAAGATACGTGGAGGCAAATTTTAACTTATCAACAAATTCTCCATTAAGCTGGACAGAAACCATTTGGGGGTTTTCTATATTCATAATCTTAAACAACCCGTCTATTGTCAAAGTATGCGCATCAATTGCGCGCTCTTTACCATTTATCTTAATCTTCACTTTTTCCCTCCCGCGGCTCTAACTATTATATTATATAACCGCCATTATGCTTCTGAATAATTATCTCCCAATCATTCTGGTTAAGCTTCTTTACTTCGAGAATTTTATGGCCTTCATGCTCAATTGCTTTTGGAACTTCAATTGCTGACAATTCATTATCAACGATAATCTTTAATATTTGGCCAAATTCCAAATCCCCTAAAGCTAATTTCGCCGTTACAAAATTATTCGGGTAAGCAGTTCTCTTCAGACTTAATTCTTTATTAATCTTTGGCTCTTCAATAAATTTACCCTCAAGATAGTTTTTGGTTTTTAAATATTTGGGGTTATTTAAAACCTCCTCTGCCGGGCCATGTTCAATGAGATTGCCTAAATACAAAAAGATAATGTAATCAGCAAGCCGTTTTGCCTGCCTTAATATATGCGTAACTAAAACTATGGTGTATTTATTTTTAAGCTCCAATAAACGCTGCTCGATACATTCTGCGGAAAGAGGGTCTAATGCTGACGTAGGCTCATCGCCCAAGATCACCTCCGGCTCAACGGCCAACCCCCTCGCCAGGCACAGTCTTTGCTGTTGGCCAATTGATAATTTCGCAGCAGAACTATTCAACCTGCCCTTTACTTCATCCCAAAGGTTTGACTCGATTAAATAACGCTGCACAATTTCATCTAATATCTTCTTATCTTTGATCCCGTGTATTCTGGGGCCATAAGCCACATTCTCATAAATGGATACCGGCAAAACCTGAGGCCGCTGAGAAAGCAGGCCCATCTTTTTTCTTAAATGCGTAACTTCAACTTTAGGATCATAGATATCCTCTCCGTCAACCAATACCTTCCCGCTAACTTTGGCCCCATCCTGCAATTCAATCAAACGATTAAAAGACTTAAGCAAAGTCGACTTTCCGCAACCTGAAGGCCCGATTATCGCGGTTATCTTTTTATCCGGAATATCAATACTGATCAGTACATTGTTAAAAAATATTCTTCTTCCCGATTATTTTTAAAAACTGTCTTTATGTAACTTTTGTAAATACATAACTTACGTCATTCCAATGCGTTGCGTCAAAATTCTGCTTGATTTTTATTCCTACCCCCTGCTATATATACCTATACGAACAATTAT
>JAHIKK010000126.1 GCA_018897555.1 Candidatus Omnitrophota bacterium | reverse complement strand
GTGTTACATGAAGTGCTCCAGGGCGAAAAAGAATGATTTTCAGGCTGTCCTGATAACGCCAATATTTCTGACCATGAATTACAGAAATTTAAAATAATAATCAGTATAGGTATTGCTCACAGTATGGGTGTAAAAAATGATCAAAAGACTTGTTATTAAGTTCCAGATTATGATTACGATCTTCCTGTTTACCTTATTAATTACAGGCAGTTCATGGGGAGAAGAAAATCCGGTGAAAATCGGGGTGCTTGCCAAGAGAGGGGCCGACCAGTGCTTAAAAAATTGGTCGCCCACTGCTGAATATCTGTCAGCCAGGATACCCGGCAAGACTTTTGTGATTATACCGCTTGATCACAAGCAAATTTATCCTTCAATTGAAAATGGGGAAGTCGATTTTATTCTGACTAACTCAAACTTCTATGTGGAACTGGAACACCTGTATGAAGCAAATCGTATTGCTACATTGAAAAACAGGTATCTCGACAGCTTTTATAGCAAATATTGGGGGGTGATTTTCTGGAAGGCGGATCGGAAAGACATGCGACAGCTCAATGATCTCAAAGGAAAGACCTTCATGGCCACTGAGGAACACTCTTTGGGGGGCTGGTTGATGGCATGGCGGGAATTTAAAGAAAGAGGTATTGATCCTTACAGAGATTTCAAAGACCTTAAATTTACAGAGACAGGCATACAGGATGATGTTGTTTATGCTGTCAGAGACGGCAAGGCAGATGCCGGAACAGCAAGGGCTGATACATTAATAAGAATGCATGCCGAAGGAAAGATCGATCTTAAAAACTTTTATGTGGTTCATGAGCACGGCGGGGAGGATGTGGATTGCCCGCCATTGCCTCACTCAACTCGGGGATATCCGGAATGGCCCATGGCAAAACTCAAACACACTCCGGATGAACTGGCGGAAAAAGTTGCAATAGTTCTGGTAGAAATGCCTGCGGATTCGCCTGCGGCTATAGCAGCAGAATGCGGTGGATGGACTATACCGATGAACTACCAGTCAGTGCACGAATGTCTGAAGTATCTGAAGGTCGGCTACTACAAGGATCTGGGCAAGATAACGATCGCCGATGTTGTCAGAAACTACTGGCGCTGGATTTTGCTTGCAGTTGTCTTATTTCTTATAATGACAGGATTTAGTATCGCAATCATAATTCTAAATCGAAACATTAAGGCATCTTATGAGAAGTTAAAGATAGAGGTTAACGAACGGATAAAGACAGAAGAGGCGCTTCGTAAAAGTGAGGAATTCAATAAAAGAATTATTGAAAACAGCACCGATTGCATAACAATTCTGGATCTGAATGGACGACTGGAATTCATGAGTGAGAGCGGGCAAAAACTGATGGAAATCGAGGATATCAGCCCTTATCTGAATCAGCCCTGGGTAGATTTATTGACCTGTTCGGACGACAGCTACAAAGCCGCTCTTGAGGCTATTTCAAAAGCCGAAGAGAGAGGCACCGGCCATTTTTCGGCCTACTGTCCGACCGTTAAAGGCATCCCAAAATGGTGGGACACCATTATCACTCCCATAATGGGTAAAGACGGCAAAGTTGAACGACTTCTTTCCGTTTCCCGCGACATTACAGGGCACAAGAGGTTAGAAGCCCAATTTTTTCAGGCTCAGAAGATGGAGGCTATCGGCACTCTGGCCGGAGGCATTGCCCATGATTTCAACAACCTGCTGACTGCCATCATCGGCAATGCCCAGCTTGTATTGATGGATGTCATCAAGGATGAATCCTTACGCGAGGAAATAGAAGAGATCAAGAAAGCCGGTGAGAAAGCAGCCTCTCTTACCCGGCAGCTCCTGGCATTCAGCCGCAAGCAGATAATCAAGCCTGAGGTTCTGGATCTAAATGAAGAGATACACGAGACCGAAAAGATGCTTAAGCGTATGATCAAAGAGGATATTGAATTTCTATTGGTTTTAGAACCTGATCTGTGGAAAGTCTATACAGACCCAGGTCAGATTAATCAGGTGGTCATGAACCTGGTTGTCAATGCCAGTGATGCCATGCCCCGGGGAGGCAAGCTCACCATTGAGACAGCCAATATGGAACTCGACGATACCTATTTCCGGAATCGCGGCGTTGTGGAAAGCGTGTCCGGGCCTTATGTGATGCTGGCTGTAACTGACAACGGCACAGGTATGGATAAGGAAACTCTGTCCCGCATATTCGATCCCTTCTTTACCACCAAGGGGATTGGCAGCGGCACGGGTCTGGGCCTTTCCACGGTTTATGGTATCGTGAAACAGAACAAAGGCTATGTCTGGGTCTATAGCGAGCCCGGGAAAGGGACGACCTTCAAGGTTTACTTTCCCAAGGCTACAGAGGATGTGACGGCAGGCAAAGAACAAGAGAAGTTTGCTGGTGAAATCAGCGGTTCTGAGACCGTCTTGATTGTGGAAGATAATGATGGCCTTCGAAATCTGGCAAAAAATGCCCTCCGGAAGTATGGTTACGAAATACTGGAGGCAGAGAACGGTGAGAAGGCTCTGAATGTCAGCGAGACGCATAATGGCCGGGTCCACCTGTTGCTCACTGATGTGGTAATGCCCGGGATGAGCGGAACTGACCTGGCAGAAAAGCTGCAATCCATAAGGCCTGAGACACGGGTAATTTACATGTCAGGTTACACTGATAATGCCATTGTTAATCATGGAATTTTGAGAAAGGGGATAAACTTTATTGAAAAGCCTTTTTTGCCGGAAAGCCTGGGCAGGAAAGTGCGGGAGGTGCTGGACGCTGAGAATTGAAGATTGTATATTGAATATTGAATATTGAAGGAATTCCGTTTTGAATTGAAGATTGTCGATTGAATATTGAATATTGAAGGAAGTTATCTTTTTTAGATAGCTAAAAGTTCACCACGGAACGTCACGGAGTTTCACTGAAAATTATAAACAATGAGTAAGTTACTATGTTTCTGGTTAGGAACAAACAACGAGTAACGAGTAACTGCACCCTATTAAATAGACAGAGCGAAGCGACTTCATTCAATATTCAATATTCAATCTTCAATATTCAATCACTAAGGGGTAACAAGAATGTCCAACATACTGGTTGTAGATGATGAAGAGTCTGTCCGACGCCTGTTAAACCGGATGCTTTCAAGGGGTGGATACGAATGCACCCTTGCCGCCGATGCGGCAGAGGCCCGTAAATTCATTAAAGACCGGAATTTCGAGCTGATCTTATGCGATGTAGCTATGCCTGGGGAGTCCGGCATTGATTTCATCCGATATGTCGCGGCCGAATATCCGGATACAGCAACAATAATGGTGACAGCGGTAGATGATCCGGAAATTGCCGAAACAGCCATGGAGGCAGGGGTTTATGGGTATATGATTAAACCTTTTAACCCCAATGAGGTGATCATTAGCATCCGTAATTCCCTGCGTCGTCGAGAGCTTGAACTTGCAAGTCGAGTTTACCGCATGGACCTGGAACAGAAGGTGGAAGAACGCACCGCTGAATTACGAAAAACACTGAATGGGACTATTTACGCTTTGACAATGACTGTTGAAATGAGAGATCCATATACAGCCGGCCATCAGCAGCGGGTATCCGATCTG
>JAHIKK010000051.1 GCA_018897555.1 Candidatus Omnitrophota bacterium | reverse complement strand
AACGCATTGAAATGACGTAAGTTATGTATTTACAAAAGTTATATAAAGACAGTTTTTGAAAATAATCTGAAATAAAAATACTTTTTAACAAAGTAATGATATCTGTTCTTTAAAAAGTTTCGCGGGGTGGAGCAGCCTGGTAGCTCGCAAGGCTCATAACCTTGAGGTCGTCCGTTCAAATCGGGCCCCCGCAACCAATTAACCCGCTAGAAATTTAGAAATTTAGCGGGTTTTTTGTTGTCTTAATGCTTGATTAGAGGTATAATAATAATTAGGAGTGCAAAATGAAAAAAATCATTGTGTTATTGTGTTTAGGGTTAATTGGCTGCGCCACGGTAACCCAAGAAAGCAAAATACCGCCTCCGGTCATAGAAAAACCAATAGTCGTTAGTGAAGCGGAGATAAATAGTATCATTTCTATATTTAGCGAAGCCATAAAAAAGTCGCCTAATTTCGCCGGGGGCTATTATAACCGGGCGGTTGCTTATTTTTATAAAAATAAATATGAGCAATGCTGGCAGGATGTCTATATGGCAGAGTCCTTAGGTTGTAAATTTAGCGCTAATTTTCTCGAATCGTTGAAAAAGGCTTCCCGTAGGGAAAGATAAATATTTCATCCATTGCTTAGAGTAATTACAGAGGAGGAAAATTATGGCAGTAGTTAATTATTCATTTCAAAAGAACCTCAAAGAACAGGCAAGAAAAAAGAAACAAGAGGCGAAAAGATTATTGAAATTAAATAAGAAGATGGCCAAGTTAAATGAAGGCTCAGAACCGGTTATTCCTCAGGATAGGGCTTAAGTTTTTACCGCGTTGCCTAATTGCCCGCCAGGAAATTTATAATTTAGCAAAATTTTTCTAATAACATTTTAAATGCCCTTGAAACTAAAAGAGCTTAGGTTAATTTAAATTCCGATGGAAAATAATTTATATAATTTTACGGATGATTCAGGCAGCTTTAAATCTTTCTGTGCGCATAAGATAAAAAGCCTGTATTTACCGCTGTGCAATGAATTACTGATGTCTTCTGTAAGTGCGGATTTACATGGGGATATAAAAAGCGGCCAGAATAGTTTTCTGCTTGAGCCGGTTTCCAGGATTAATCTTTCTCTTTCCAGGGCTTCAAGGAATTTCTGGGTCTATATCAATCAAGATAAAATCTGGTCGGCCACAGGTGTTTCTAAAAACCTAAAGCAGATCCAGCAGGATAAATTTACGCTAGAAGCCGGCCAGCTTTGGCAGCGGATCAGCCGGGAGAATAGAAATATCGGGTTAAAATCTACAATCCTCTCTTTTGTACCCGCAGGCCATGATGCATTGGAAGTGATGCAGGTTGAGATCACCAATGTCAGTGCAAGAAAAATAAGTTTTATTCCTTATACGGCCATACCTTTGTATGCCCGCAGCGCCGATAATTTACGCGATCATCGCCATGTGACTTCGCTTTTAACCCGGATTAAAGAGGAAAAATATGGAATGAAGATCAAGCCGACATTGCTTTTTGATGAATCCGGGCATCGGCCGAATAATACGGTTTACTATGTGGCTGCCTGTGATCAAAAAGGGAGGGGGCCGCAGTATATTTATCCTACGCAGGAAATTTTTTGCGGGGAGTCCGGAGATTTAGAATTCCCGGAGGCTGTTTTTGAAAATAAACTTCCTCCGGTTCAAAAAACATTCCTCCAAGGCAAAGAGCCGATGGGGGCAATGCGCTTTGCTAAAATTACCCTGCCGGCGAAAGCCCGGGTAACTTACACGATGATTATGGGAATTGCTCAAGAGGATTGTAATTTAAGCCGGCTGATCCGTAAATTTAATCAGCGCGCAAAAGTAAATACGCATTTTGAAAAAACCAGGAAATTCTGGCAGGGCCAATCCCGGTTAATCGAGGTGGACAGCGGCAATAAGCATTTTGATAATTGGCTGCGCTGGGTAAGTATTCAGCCCGTGCTGAGAAAAATATTTGGCTGTTCATTTTTACCGGATTTTGATTATGGTAAAGGCGGCCGGGGATGGCGCGATCTTTGGCAGGATTGCCTGGGGCTTATTTTAAATAACCCGCAGGCAGTGCGGCCGCTTTTAATCAATAATTTTTGCGGGGTAAAGATCGACGGATCAAACGCTACGATCATCGGTAAAAAGCCGGGTGAATTCATCGCCGACCGCAATAATCTCAGCCGGGTCTGGATGGACCATGGGGCCTGGCCTTTGATTACTCTGGATTTATATATTCAGGAGACCGCTGATTTGGGGATTTTATTTGCGCCGGCTACTTATTTTAGGAATCATCAAGTAAACCGCGCCAGCGGCATTGATTATCGCTGGAGCCCGGAATACGGGAACCGGCTAAAAACAAAATCCGGGAAGATTTATTCAGGTACGGTACTGGAGCATTTACTGGTTCAGAATCTGGTGCAGTTTTATAATGTCGGCGCGCATAATCATGTCCGGTTAGAAGGCGCGGATTGGAATGACGGCCTGGATATGGCCAAGGAACACGGAGAGAGCGTGGCTTTTTCTTCGATGTATGCCCAAAATCTTTCTACTTTAGCGCAACTGTTGCTTAAATGCGGCAGAAAAGAATTGGAGGTTGCCGAAGAATTAAAAATTTTACTTACGGATTTTGATTATCGGGATATAGCGCAAAAACATAAGCTACTAGAGAGGTATTTTTCTAAAACCAAAGAAAATCTTTCGGGCAAAAAAATTCGCCTGGAGGCAGCGGCATTGAGCCGTATTTTAAGCAAAAAATCTCTTTGGATGAAAAAACATATTCAGAAGAGTGAGTGGTTGAGAGAAGGGTTCTTTAACGGATATTATGATAATCGCAAGAACCGGGTCGACGGTAAAATAAAAAATCTCTTACAAATGACTTTAGCCTCCCAGGTATTTCCGATTATGAGCGGGGTAGCCAGCCCCGGTCAAATAAAGAAAATTTTAGCCAATGTTTACCGGTATTTATATGACGAATCTGTTGGAGGTATTCGTTTGAATACTGATTTTTCCCGCGCTTCATTTAAAACATCAAGCGGGATCCCGCTAAAAGCGGGAAAGAAAGAGCAGCAGGATTTAGGCAGGGCGTTTTCTTTTGTTTATGGTGATAAAGAGAATGGGGCGGTGTTTAGCCATATGGTAGTGATGTTTGCCTATGCCTTGTATAAACAGGGTTATTCTCAAGAAGGATGGTGGGCCTTAAGTTCTCTCTATAAGATGGCAGCCAATACCGCAAGAAGCAGAATTTATCCTTGCCTGCCGGAATATTTTGACCTTACCGGCCGGGGGATGTACAGCTATCTTACCGGTTCAGCAAGTTGGTTCGCGCTTACTTTACTTACCCAGTCATTTGGAGTCAGGGGGCTTGATGGGGATTTGCTTATCGAACCAAAGTTTTCCGCTGAACAATTTAAATCCACCGATAAATTAAGCATTAGCCGTGTTTTTGCCGATAGAAACTTAAAAATAGTTTTCCTGAATCCTAAGCGCCTGGGCGCGGGAAAATACCGCATCCAGCGTTTCCTGCTCAACGCGGAACAGTTCCCGATCGAAGAGAACACGCGGATAATTGTGCCTAGAGAAGTTATCACCAGCCTGCCGAAACAAAAATTCAATATAATCGAGGTACATTTAGGATGAGATTTGATTTGAATTATTTTTCCAGCTGCACTATTTCGCGATAGTGCTAAGATTGAACAAGGAACCGCTCCAAAGCCAACTATCAGATAATGATAAATATAGCAGACGCTTTTCAAATTAGTATTGATGAATTGGTAGGCAGGAAATAGTTGAAGCCTTGCATCTGGGAATAACGCGAGAAAGGAGAAGGGTGGGATGAATAGAAAAGAACATCTAAGAAGATTGGGGAAAAATACTATGAAACAATCGCAATCGCTCGCGTTTTTTCATCAAAACACAGTTCGCCGCCATTGGGACGGGGGCAAAGATTTGTGGTATTTTTCAATTGTGGATGTGGTGTCGATCTTATCGGAAAGCACTGATGGGCGGAATTATTGGAAAGTGCTCAAACATCGCCTTAAAGAAGAGGGAAGTGAGGTGGTTACAAAATGTAACCAACTGAAAATGCAAGCCGCTGATGGCAAACTTTATTTGACTGACGCTGCTGATACCGAGACGCTTTTTCGCCTTATTCAGTCTATTCCTTCGCCTAAGGCGGAGCCGTTTAAGTTGTGGCTTGCCCAAGTTGGCTATGAACGCGTAGAAGAAACTGAGGATCCGGAATTGGCGATGGAACGGGCGATGAAAACGTATCTAAAGAAAGGCTATACCAAAGAATGGATCAATCAGCGGCTTAAAAGTATTGAAGTCCGCAAAGATTTAACCGATGAATGGCAGGAGCGTGGAATGAAAGAAGGCGTTGAATACGCGATATTGACGGATGAAATCACAAAAGCATGGGCAGACAGAAGCGTGAAGGATTATAAAAAACTTAAAAATCTTAAGAAGCAAAATTTACGTGATAATTTGACCAATCTTGAGTTGGTTTTAAATATGCTGGCTGAAGTATCAACGACCGCGATTTCGAAAAAGAAACAGCCCAAAGGCCTGCCGGAAAATCAGCGGATCGCGCGCCAGGGAGGCATGGTTGCCGGTAAAGCCCGGAAAGAAATTGAAAGACGCACAGGAGAAAGCGTTATTACCGGAGCTAATGCCCGCGCGCTGGCGGCAAAAGAATCTCCTAAAGTTATCAGAGAAAAAGTAAAAAACGGCCCCTAGTTTTTACATAGTTTTCTGAATCAGGAGTTGGTAAATGGAAAATAACGAAAATAAATCCGAGCTGATAATCTATCAGGCTGAAGATGGAAAAATTAAAATCGATGTTCGTTTTCAAAATGAGACGGTCTGGCTGACGCAGTAGTTGATGGCGGAATTGTTTCAGACGACTCAGCGGAATATAAGTTTGCATATTCAGAATATACTTGAAGAAGGCGAGCTGATCGATTCGGCAACTCACAAGGAATTCTTGTCAGTTCAACAAGAAGGAAACCGCAGTGTTAAACGTAGTCGTGATTTCTATAATCTGGATATGATCATTTCCGTTAAATTCTGAAATTCTGGGGAAATTCCGAGGACACATTACATAATTCGGAATTAAGTATGATGTCACCAGAATTTATGCTGGGCAGCTAATATGTAAGCTTAGGGGTGAGAAGCGATGTCAATAAAAACCGGAAAAAAAGTTTTTGCCGGGATATTATTCATAACTTTTTTTTGGCTGATATTAAAATTTTGTCTGCCGCACGGCCAGTTGAAATATGCCGCGCCAACGCTCTTGCCGCATACCGAATGGCGGATGAAATGCTCCGGATTCTGGATTGGGCTGCATCCTTATCCTGACAGGGTTATTTTAAATAGCGCGCAGGTATCCGCGTTAAACCTCAGGACAGAAACGGAGCCAGGCTTGATAAACAATATTCTGAATATCGGGCCGTTTTACCAGGGGGGAAAACTTAGAGAAAATCTCCGGAGGGAATTGGGGGGTTTCTTGAAAGGGCGATTTTATAACGCTAAAGGATGGAAAACCGGTAATCAGTTCTATCGCCGGATAGAAGAGAATACGCGCATAGAAAATATCCCTTCCACAATAAACGTGCGCTATGGTTTTATCTTAGGTTATGTTGACCAACGCGTCTTGCCCGCGCGGGATATAATTACCGCGGTGCCTTTTGACTTTGATTTTGACGAATTGCAGAATAGTTCTTTAGACGCTGGAACGCCTTTGGCAATACTCCATGAAACTATTGATAAGGAATGGTTTTATGCGGTTACGCCTGCGAGTTCGGGATGGGTGCAAAAAAAATTTGTGGCGGTTTGTTCTTATAGCCAAATGGCCGATTATTTAAAGAAAGATTTTTGCGTGGTGACAGCGGCAAAAACCGGGATATTCTGGGATTCTGTTTTAACTCAGTATTATGAATACGCGCGTATGGGCGCGAAGTTTGCCATAAACAGCCAGGGCGTTGATTCTATCGGGATAATCGTTCCTTTCTATGACGAGAAAAGAGGTTTTTATGAAAGGACAGCTTATTTGAAAAAAGAGGATGTGAGTATCGGTTTTTTGCCTTATACTCCCCGGACAGTTATTGAACAGGCTTTTAAGATGCTCAATGCCCCTTACGGCTGGGGAGGGGTAAACGGCGAACAGGATTGTTCAAGTTTCCTCCAGGAGATTTTTGCTACTGTGGGTATCTTGCTCCCCCGCAATTCCGCGGATCAGGCGAAGGCAGGAATAAAAACAGCTGAATTTAAAGAACATTCTGATAACGAGAAAAAACTTTTATTTCTCGCGCGGGAGTGCGCGGGAGGAGTCAATCTGTTAAAATTAAAGGGGCACATCGTTTTATATTTGGGACAGTTTAATGGCAGGTTTTATGTGATACACGAAACCAGCGGCTACAGAGAGAGGGTATGGTGGCATGACCGGGTGAGGGTATTGCGCCGGGTAGTGGTAAGTGACCTTTCTCTGGGGCAAGGATCCGCCAAGGGGGCGCTTTTAGGTTTTTAAAAAATTATGAGATAAATAGTTTTCTCTGTTTCTGCGAGCCAGCGCGGGAGAGTTATGGTTAATGATGAAAGGTATCAATTAATGCCGGATATTTATATTTCACCCGGCAAACGGCTTTACGTTGAAGGAAAAGACCTGGAAAAGTACCCGGGGCTTTTGGCCGCGTTTTCAAAAGGCCCGGGGCAGGGATTGTTATTCCTGGATGCCGCCAGCGGCGTTTTTACTGAAAAACCGGCATTTGCTTTTTGGAAGGATTTTTCCAGGCTGTATCTTTCTTTATTTGCCGCGATACCGAATCTCCAAAGGCATGACCTTGCTCAAGAGCCGATTCATATCGCGATACCCGATGAGGATTTGAATCGCTTTTTGCTGACTGTCCCGCCGATGAAGGGGGCTGAGTACGTTGATAAGGAATGTTTGCGAAGTTTGTGGAATGAAATCGAAACGGCCCTGAGCGCGGAAATCATTGCCTCCAAGAAAAATGTGGTTGAATTTTTTTCAGGGAGGCATTCGGACTGGAGCCTTCTTGGGCGCGTGTGTTTTCATCTGGCGGAAAACAAGGGAGACCAAAACGCCCCGTTTGCCTTTTTGGCGACCTATGCCCATAGGATAGCCAAAGATGGAAAGTCCCGGCACCTCCCGCTGGGGGAGGCCATGAAAGAGTATTCAGGCGCGAAAAATAGGAACATCCTGTTAAGGCTCCTGGCGCCTGTTCATAAGGCCTCTCAGGAAAGCGCTTATCTCAAGGAACTCGTCGATTCCGGCGATATTTACCATCCGCTCGCTTGGACCGCGGGTGAAACCTACAAATTCCTAAAAGACATCCCGCTATTTGCCAAAGCCGGGATTTTTGTCAAAGTTCCCAACTGGTGGAAATCCAGACAGTCAGGCCGGCCTCAGGTTGAAATCCGCATTGGGGAAAAACAGCCCGGCCGTCTGGGTTTTGACGCTCTGATTGATTTTCAAATGTCCGTCGTTATCGGAGGCCAGGAACTCGACGCGCAAGAAATTCAATATTTACTTAAGCGCAGCGAGCATTTGATTTTTTTTAAAGGCCAGTGGGTGGAAATCGATCCGGATAAACTCAGCGATCTTTTGTCAAAGTGGAAAACGGTTGCCAAATCGGTTGAGGATACCGGCGTTACTTTCGCGGAGGGTCTGCGCTGGCTTTCCGGTATTAAGATCGTTGGGGCCGATGGAGAAGCTCAGGAAACCCAATTGTATACCCGGATTATTTCCGGCAGCTGGCTCAAAAAAACATTGGAATCCCTGCGGGCGCCTGAGGCAAGTCAAAAACTTGGGATGGCGCTGAGAGCAAACCTGAAAGCCGAGCTTCGCCCTTATCAGGCTGAGGGGGTTAACTGGCTTAATACGCTCAATCAAATGCGGCTGGGGGCAATTCTGGCGGATGACATGGGCCTGGGAAAAACTATTCAGACGCTCGCGCTTCTTCTGCTCAGGCAATCTGAATTCAAAGATAAAAGCAGCCCCGCCCTATTGATTGTTCCGGCATCTTTGATTGGAAACTGGAAGCTGGAGATTGATCGATTTGCCCCGGCGCTTAAATATTGGGTTGCTCATCCTTCAGGGGATGGGACAGAGAATCCCGTTAATGATAATTTCGATGTATTGATTACGACCTACGCCTCGGTCGCCAGGATAAGCTGGTTAGGCCAGCGGAATTGGGGCATGATCATTGCCCAAAAGGGGGTAAATTTTTGCTTTACAAGATATGCTAATGCCGGTATAATATTTTCGCTATCAATTTATTAAAAAGGAAAATAGATGAAAAATAAAGTCTTAAAATTGGGCTTACCTAAGGGCAGCCTGCAGGAATCTACTTTTAGGATGCTGAAGAAGGCCGGATTCAACGTGAACCTTCCCAGTTCGCGTTCTTATCTTCCGTCGATAGATGATGTCGAAATTCAGGCAACCTTACTGCGGGCGCAGGAGATGTCGCGCTATGTCCAGGATGGTGCCCTGGATTGCGGGATTACCGGCAATGATTGGATCCTGGAGAATAAATCCGATGTCGTGAGGGTCACGGATTTAACTTATTCCAAACAGAGCTTAAATAAAGTCCGCTGGGTTTTAGCCGTGCCGCAGGATTCCGGGATAAAAAAGGTCAAAGATTTAAACGGAAAGCGGGTGGCAACCGAATTGGTCAATGTCGCCAAAGATTATTTCCGGAAAAATAAAGTTAAAGTAGAGGTGGAGTTTAGCTGGGGGGCGACCGAGGTCAAGGTCAGCGCGGGCTTAGTTGACGCCATTGTCGAACTTACCGAAACCGGCAGCTCCCTGAGAGCCAATAAATTAATCGAGATTGCCACACTTTGCGAGTCAATCACCCAGCTTATTGCCAATAAAAGCGCTTATAAAGATAGTTGGAAGAGGGCGAAAATGGAGCAGATCGCCCTGCTTTTAAAAGGGGCGATTGCCGCTGAGGAAAAAGTCGGCTTAAAGATGAATGTAAAAAAAGAAAATCTTAAAGCAGTCATCGCAAGGCTTCCGGCATTAAAAAAACCCACGATTTCCGGCTTAAGCGATGACGGTTGGTTTGCCATTGAGACAATTATAGACGAGAAAGTTGTCCGGGTGCTTATTCCTGAATTAAAGGCTGCGGGAGCCCAGGGGATTATTGAATATCCGTTGAATAAAGTTATTTATTAGAGATTCTTCGGCCTTCGGCCTCAGAATGACGCGTTTTTTTAGTTATTTTTATTAAAGGAGAGGTAGTTATGCCTTGTGGAAAGAAAAGAAAAAGACAAAAGATCAAAACCCATAAGCGTAAGAAATTACGCCGTCGTCTGCGCCACTTGAAGAAAAGAGCTTGGGGTGGTAAAGGTTAAATCTTGTTTTCTCTTAGAAGGATGCTTTTGAAGTTTAAATATCTTAACAGTGTAATCTGCTTTTGCCTTACATTGGCCGCAAGCGTTTTACCCGCGCAGGCTCAAGATACGCATAAAGAAGATACCAAAAGTTTAAGCCACTATATTTCAGGAGTTTATTGCGAAGGCCTCGGGGATTTAGAGGGGGCTATTAAGGAATATCGCAAGGCGTTAGAAACTGATCCTGGAAGTTCTTTGTTGCATTTGAATTTGGCATCAGTTTTCATCCAAAAGGATAATTCGGCTCAAGCGGAAGAAGAATTAAAGCAGTCTATTCGCCTTGCTCCGGAAGCTGTGCAGCCGCACGCGTTATTGGCTTTAGTTTACGCCTCCCGGAATAAAGCGGATCTGGCGGCCGCCGAATATATTCTGGCACTGGAAAATGCCACTAAGGCCGAGCCGAAGAATATTGATATTTATAAGGGTTTAGGCGCGATTTATCTGCAGCAGAAGAAATTAAAACAAGCCGAGAGTATTTTTAAACTGATTTTAAATTTGGATCCGGCAGATCCCCAGTCGCGTTTTTATCTGGCTAGTATTTATTATAATTTAGAAGATTATCCCTCTGTAGAGAGAGAGCTAAAGAGCGCAGTAAAATTAAAACCGGATTATCATGAAGCCCTGAATTTTTTAGGGTATTTTTATCTGGAACAGGATAAAAATATTGATCAGGCGGGCTTACTGATTAAACGGGCTTTAGCTTTTGAGCCGGAAAACGGCGCTTACCTGGATAGTTTAGGCTGGTTTTATTACAAAAAGGGAAAGTTCAAGGAAGCAGTAACGCACTTAGAAAGAGCGGCATCTTTTTTAAGTGACCCGGTGATTTATGATCATTTGGGCGATGTCTACTTGAAATTAGGTAATACGGATAGCGCAAAATTGAATTGGGAGAAATCCCTGAAATTAGATTCTCAAAGCGCTAAGGTAAAAGCAAAACTGCTCAAGCTTACTAATCATGGCAAATAAGCAATTAACCATTGAAGAATTAGTTGTTCAGGCCCGCCTCATCCGGCGTTTAATAATTCAGATGATCGCGCAGGCTGGTTCAGGGCACCCCGGAGGAAGCCTTTCGGCTACAGATTTAATTACCGCGTTATATTTTAATGTTTTACGCTTTAATCCCGGCGATCCCCAGTGGCCGGATAGAGATCGATTTCATATGTCTAAAGGCCACTGTTGCCCGCTTTGGTATGCGGTATTAGCTCAGGCCGGTTATTTCCCGCAAGAAAAATTATTCACCTTGCGGAAATTTGGTTCAATCTTGCAAGGGCATCCGGATCGTAAAACCCCGGGCGTAGAATCTGCTTCCGGTTCACTTGGCCAGGGGCTTTCCATTGCTTTAGGGATGAGCCTGGCGGCAAAAGTAGATAAAAAAGATTATCGGGTTTATGTTTTATTAGGCGACGGAGAGGTACAGGAGGGGAATGTTTGGGAGGCGGCGATGGCCTGCGGGCATTTTGCCTGCAGTAATCTCTGCGCGATTTTGGATTTTAACGGTTGTCAGATCGACGGAAGATGCCAGGATATTATGGGCATAGAGCCTTTAGCTGCCAAATGGCAGGCATTTGGCTGGCATGTCATCGAAATTAACGGGCATGATATGCAGCAGATTCTAGCGGCGTATGCACAAGCTAAAACAATTAAAAATAAGCCGACCATGATTATTGCCCGGACCGTAAAAGGCAAGGGAGTTTCTTTTATGGAGGGAGTAGTGGGTTTTCATGGACGGGCTCCTACCCCGGAAGAAGCCCAGAGGGCTTTAAAGGAATTAGCATAATGGCAGAGCAACTCTATCAAAGAGATGTTTACGGAAAGACATTAGTAAAGCTGGGGTCGCTGGACAAAAATATTGTGGTTTTAGATGCCGATCTTTCCAGCTCTACCCGCACTAACCTTTTTGCCCAGCAATTTCCGGATAGATTTTTTAATTTTGGAGTTGCCGAGCAAAACATGATGGCTACGGCAGCGGGTTTGGCCTCCTGCGGCAAGACAGTATTTCTTTCCACTTTTGCCGTATTTGCCGCCGGCCGCGCCTGGGACCAGGTGCGGGTTTCTATAAGCTATAATAATTTTAATGTTAAAATCGTCGCTACGCATGCCGGTATTACCGTCGGGCCGGATGGAGCCAGCCATCAGGCTTTGGAGGATATCGCCCTGATGCGCGTATTGGCGAATATGAATATTATTGTCCCTGCCGACGGCCCGCAGACAGAGGAGGCGATAATGGCGGCTGCGGATAATCCCGGGCCTTTTTATATCCGTTTAGGTAGATGCAAAGTTCCGACTATTGAGAATAAGGGCGAGTTTAAATTTGGCCAAGCGCAATTGATCTCTGAAGGGCCGGATGTGACGATCGTTGCTTGCGGGGTAATGGTCACTCAGGCGCTTTTAGCGGTAAAAAATTTGGCGGCCAAAGGTATTCAGGCGCGCTTGATTAACATGCATACTATCCGGCCCCTGGATAATGCTATTATTCTTAAGGCGGCAAAAGAAACCAAATTGATCATTGTTTGTGAAGAGCATAATATTATCGGCGGTTTGGCTTCCAGTATCGATGAAGTAGTTGCTGAGAATTTTCCGGTTAAGGTAATCCGCGTGGGTGTGCGTAATCGTTTCGGCCAATCGGGCGAGCCGGAAGAACTCTTAAAAGAGTATAATTTAAGCAGTTCGGATATTGAAAAAGCGGTTTTATCCAATATCTCTTAATGTAGGTGAGGTTTAAACCTCACCTACATTAGTCAAAAATTTAAGTTCATGAAGCAATCTTCTTCTGTGTTAGCCATTAAATCCTTCGCCAAATTAAATCTCTATCTGCAGGTCCTAAACAAGCGTAAAGATAGCTTTCATAATCTGAGCACCTTGTTTGCGCGTATTGATTTAGCCGATACGCTAATCTTTAGAAAACGTCCGGATGGTTCAATTAAGATCAAGTGTGACAACCGGCAGGTGCCTAAGGATAAAACTAACCTTTGTTATCGCGCTGCGGCATTATTAAAGCAGGAGCTTAACTTAAGCCTGGGGATAGAGATAGAGCTTAAGAAATATATACCCGTGGGCGCAGGTTTGGGCGGAGGCTCAACTAACGCTGCCAGTGTACTTCTGGGATTAAATAGATTCTGGAATTTAGGTTTACCTAAAACAAGATTAGTAAATTTAGGGGCGAAATTAGGCAGTGATGTTCCATTTTTTATGCATCAGGCAAAATTTGCTTTAGGAAGCCAGCGGGGGGATAAAATTAAGCCGTTAATTTCTTTGCAAAAACTTAAGCTCTGGTTTATCTTAATTTATCCTAATTTGAAGGTTTCCACGCCTTTGATCTATCAGAAATTTGATGCCTGCCTGCCTGCCGGACAGGCCGGCCGGCCGGTAGGCAAGGCTTTTTCTGGGTTGACAAGGACGCGGTGTAATGTTAAAATGTTAACTTCTGAGTTGCTGAAAAAAGGCAAGGCGTTTGGCGCTCAATACCTGATCAACGACTTGCAAATTGTTACTACCAGTCTTTATCCTGTAGTTAATCAGGTTAAAAAAGCGCTTTCCGGCATGGGTTTAGAAAAAATCATGATGTCCGGAAGCGGGCCGGCGGTATTTGCGGTCTGTAATGGCCGCAAACAGGCTCAGGATTTAAGCAGAGAATTACGTAAAGCGTATAAGTTCTGGCAGGTTTTTGTAACTTCTACGATCTAACTAAGCCTAAGTTATCAACATTAGTAGGGGAGGTTTAAACCTCCCCTACTGGAAGGCAGGGTGATAGGCAGTGGAGATAACGGAAGTCAGAATAATATTAAAGGATTCTCAGGATAAGAAATTAAAGGCTTACGCTACGGTCACTTTTGATAATGTTTTTGTGGTCAGAGATATTAAGGTGATTGAAGGAGGCACGGGTTTATTTATCGCCATGCCTTCCCGTAAAGTAAAACATGCCTGTCCTAAATGTGCTTTTAAAAATGAATTACGCAGTAAATATTGCAATCAATGTGCCGTGCTCCTGCCGGTTGAAATTAATCCGCAACGCGCAGAAGAGATACCCGGCAGCCAGGCTGAGCATAGGGACATTGCTCATCCGATAACGCAGTCATTCAGGGAATACCTGCAGAAAAAAGTTCTTGAGGTTTATGCTCAAGAAAAAGCCAAGGTGCAAACCGGCTCTGTAGCGGAATAATCTTGGGATGTCGTCCAATGGTAGGACTCCAGAATTTGGGTCTGGCTATCATGGTTCGAATCCATGCGTCCCAACCAATGTAATAGGGTGTCCCTTTGGAGGACGTCCCCATCTAGCAGGAAAGAAGAGAAAATGCCTAAGAGGATAAAAAAAGAAATCGCCGTAATAATTTTAGCGGCAGGCAAAAGCACACGGATGAAATCTGAGCTGCCCAAGGTATTGCATCCGCTTTGCGGAAGGCCGATGCTCGGCTATGTTCTGGATTTAGTAACCAGCCTGAAGCCTGCGCAGGTGGTTGCGGTTTTAGGGTATAAACAGGAGCTGGTGCGCAAAATTATCCCTAAGGGGATTAAAATAGCTATCCAGAAGAAACTTAGCGGAACAGCCGACGCGGTCAAAGTCGGGCTGTCGGTTTTGAGAGGTTTTAAAGGCACGGTACTTGTTCTTTACGGAGACAACCCTCTTCTAAAAAAGGAGACGTTGAAGAAGCTCCTGGATTACCATTTGGAGAATAATGTTGATGCTACTTTATTAACGGCGCAACTAAAAACTCCTGCCGGGTATGGCCGGATTATGCGCGATAAATATTTCAGTATCTGCGGTATTGTTGAAGAGAAGGACGCGGATGAGGTGCAGAAAGATATCAAAGAGATTAACACCGGGATTATGGCGTTTAAAAAAGAAAAGTTGTCGGCCAACTTAGGGTCTATCCGGCCGAATAACCGTAAAAAAGAATATTATTTAACGGATATAATCGAGATTTTTGCCAAGAAAAATTATCTGGTTGATGGCTTAAAAATCCAGGATACCGGCGAAGCCCTGGGGATTAATACCCGCGCCGAACTCGCCAAAGCTAACTGCCTGATGCAAAAAACGATCAATGATAAATTAATGCAAGAGGGGGTAACGATCATTGACCCGCCAAGCACTTTTATTGATTTCGGTACTAAAATCGGCAAGGATACGGTGATTTATCCCTTTACAGTAATTCAAAGGGGTGTTAAAATTGGAAAACGTTGTTTCGTGGGCCCTTTTGCGCATCTGCGTGAAGGTGTCGGGCTGGGTGATGGTGTGGTCGCCGGCAACTTCATCGAGATGGTGCGTTCCCGGATTGGCAGTAAAACATTAATTAAACATTTTTCTTACCTCGGAGACAGCTCTGTAGGCGCAAACGTGAATATCGGAGCCGGGACAGTTACGGCTAATTTTGACGGTAAAAATAAAAATTACACGGTAATTAAAGATAATGTCAATATCGGTTCGGATACCGTGATTGTTGCTCCGGTAAGAATTGGTAAATTCGCGGTTACCGGCGCCGGTTCGGTAGTGACGAGAAATATTCCGGATAAGGCCGTAGTGGCGGGGGTTCCGGCGAGAATCTTAAAGCAGGGGGGTAAGCATGGATAAACTGGCGATTTTTAGCGGTAATGCAAATCCGGAGTTGGCGCATAATATTTGCAAAGATCTAAAGGTAAAATTGCAAGATGCCCTGGTGGGTAGGTTCAGCGAAGGTGAGATCCGGGTAAAGATTAATGAGAATGTGCGCGGCAAGGATGTTTTTATAGTTCAGCCGACCTGCCCGCCCTCAAACGATAATCTCATGGAATTATTAATTATGATTGATGCGCTGCGCCGGGCTTCCGCTCACCGGATTACCGCGGTTATTCCTTATTTTGGTTATGCGCGTCAGGATCGGAAGGATCAGCCCCGCGTGCCGATTACGGCAAAATTAGTGGCTAATCTTTTAACGGTTGCCGGCGCAAGCCGGATTTTGACTATGGATTTACACGCCGGCCAGATTCAGGGGTTTTTTGATATTCCCGTGGACCATCTTTTTTCGGTGGGTGTATTTGTGGATTATTTCTCTAAAATGAATATTAAGGACCTGGTGGCTGTTTCTCCGGATGTGGGAAGCATTAAGATGGCCAGGGCTTACGCTAAAAGAGTTTCCGCCGGCCTGGCGATCATTGATAAACGCCGGGTTTCTCCCGAGAAAGCCGAAGCCATACATATTATGGGAGAAGTAGAGGATAAAAATGTTATTATTGTAGATGATATGATTGCCACCGGCAGCTCGTTGATTGAGGCGGTGGAGGCTTTAAAGAAAGCCAAGGCTAAGACTATTTACGCTGCGATTGCTCATGGGATTTTATCAGGCCCGGCAATTGAACGTATTGAACAATGCCCGGGATTAGAGAAGCTGCTGATTACTGATAGCGTGCCTTTATCTGAAGATAAGAAACATCTTAAGATTGAGGTGCTTTCGGTGGCTAGTCTTTTAGCGGAAGCAATAAAAAGAATACACAACGAGGAATCAGTTAGCTGTTTATTTGACTAAAAGAAATGGATTCCCGCTTTCGCGGGAATGACCAGAGGATCATTAAGAAAGGTAAAAAATGGAAGAGATCGTTTTAGAAGCAGAGTTAAGAGAAGGTAGAGGAAGAGCCAATACTAAAGATTTAAAAGAAAGCGGATATTTACCTTCGGTGGTTTATTTTCATGGCCAGGATGCTTTATCGGTAAAGATTTCCCGCAGCGCGCTCTTAAAATTAGTGCATCAGCATCGTTTAGAAAGTGTAATTATTAATTTAAAGATCAAAGATGATAAAAAGGCCAAAGGCAGGCCCTGCCTGGTCAAAGAAATCCAATACGACCCGGTGCGCGAAGATATTATCCACGTGGATTTTAATGAGATTTCATTAACGGAGGCAATTAAAGTTAATGTTCCGATCCAGGTTAAGGGCGAAGCGATTGGCGTTAAACAGGAAGGCGGATCTTTGGAACATTTACTTTGGGAGATCGAAGTTGAATGTTTGCCTACGAATATTCCTAAAGAGATACAGGTAGATATTACTGCCCTTAAAATGGGCGATGCTATTCATGTTAAGGATATAGTTTTCCCGGAAGGAATCAAGCCTTTAAATGACCCGGCCGCGATTGTCTTGCATGTGGCTGCTCCGATGAAGGAAGAGGCGCCGGCGGAGGCTATTGAAGGGGAGACAGCCAAGGAACCTGAGGTAATTAAAGAAAAGAAAGAAGTTCCCGGTGAAGCCGCTCCCGCTGATGGGGCTAAAGATAAAGATAGAGATAAAGATAAAGATAAAAAGTAGTAAATGATTTCTGACGGGATAAAATTGATTGTGGGTTTAGGGAATCCCGGTTTAATTTATGCCGGAAGCCGGCACAATATCGGTTTTGCGGTTTTGAAATCTTTAGCCGGTTCTTTAAAAATTAATTTTAAGAGGGATAATTTAGTTTCGGCATTAGTGGCCAAAGACAAACTGCTTAAGCAGGATCTAGTTTTAGCCTTGCCGCAGACTTATATGAATTTAAGCGGTATCGCCGTTAAGGCCTTGCTTAAGAAATTTAAGGTTGACTCAAAAAATCTGCTCGTGGTTTGTGACGATTTAGATTTAGAGCTGGGTAAAATAAAGATTCGCCCGCAGGGATCAAGCGGCGGGCAGCGCGGCCTGGAATCGATCATTGGGCATTTGGGGACGCAGGATTTTTGCCGTTTACGTATTGGAATTGGACGGCCAAAAAGTTCAACCAGTCAAGATGCCGCAAAGTATGTGCTTTCGGGTTTTTCGCGTCAGGAGAAAGCAGCTCTCAAGCAGATAGAAGAAGACGCCGTTAGCTGCTGCTTAAGCTGGGTAAATAAGGGTATAGTGCAAACGATGAATATGTTTAACTCAAAGACACCCGGCGCTTAGCGGTATTGCGCCGGTGTTATGTATCTACATAAGGAGCCAGAAATGAATAAGTATGAAGCGATGGTAATTATTAAGCCGGATCTGTCTGATGAGGATAAGAAAACTTTATTTAAGCAGATTGATGATGCGGTGGCTAAGAATGGCGGGCAGATAACGCAGTCAGGAGTTTGGTCAGAAAGACGTAAATTGTATTTTCCGATTAATAAATTTATGGAAGGGATTTATTATTTGGTGGCTTTTGGCGCTCCGGCAGCGGCGATTAAAGAAGTACGCAATATCTACAAGCTTAATGAAAATATCTTGAGAGTTTTATTTACCCGGATGGATAATTAGTCATCCTGAGCGTAGCGAAGGATCTGGATTCTTCGGCTCGCCTATCGGCGGCCTCAGAATGACGGTAAACGTTCGTTTATTAGCGGACAGAAGGAATTTACATGGCCAGTTATAATAAAGTATTATTAATGGGCAATCTTACCAAGGACCCGGAGTTACGCTACACTCCGCAAGGCACGGCGGTGGCTAATTTACGCCTGGCGGTAAATCGTAAATACCGCACCAAAGATCAAGAGTTAAAAGAAGAGGTTTGTTTTATTACCGCCGTTGTTTGGAGCAAGCAAGCAGAGACATGTAATCAGTATTTACATAAAGGAAGCAGCCTTCTTGTTGAGGGCCGGCTGCAGTCGCGTTCCTGGGAGGATAATACCGGGGCCAAGCGCTCGGTAATTGAAGTCCGGGCGGAACGTGTGCAATTTATGGGGTCTCCGTCGGGCCAAGCTAAAGCACCCAGCCCGGTTAGTTCAGCACAGCCTGAGGTATCAGCTGAGGAAGCAAGCAGTGAATCAACATGGTTAGCAGAAAGCGAGGATGAAACACATGAAGGTTAAAACCAGAGGTTTTGGCAAGGACAAAAAAATTATTAAAAAGAAGAAAGATGCGCTGGGCCCGGTAAGAAAAAGATTTTGCCGGTTCTGCGCGGATAAGTTAGGCAGTATTGATTATAAGGACATTAAAAGGCTGGAAGTTTTTATGACGGAGAAGGGCAAAATCAATGCCAGCCGTTTTTCCGGTAATTGCGCTAAGCACCAGAGGAGAATTAAGGAGCTGATTGAGAAGGCCAGATTCCTATCTCTGCTTCCTTATACCCGATAAATTAAAATGGAAGTAATTTTAAATAAAGACGTAGAAAAGATCGGCCGGGCAGGAACGGTAGTTTGCGTTAAAGAGGGGTTTGCCAGGAATTTTCTTTTTCCGCATAACTTGGCTAAGCCGGCTACGGCCAGCAGCCTCAAAAAATTAGAGCAAGACCAACTTATTCAATCCGCGCAATCTGCTAAAATTAAAGAAGAGTTTGAATTAATTAAGCAGCGCTTAAGTACATTGGTTTTAACCATCCCCGCATTAACGCAAGGTGAAGAAAAGTTATACGGCAGTATTGGCGTCCAGGAAATAAGTGAAGCCTTAAAGGCGGAAGGTTTTTCCATTAATAAGAGTATGCTGGATTTGGCTGAACCGATAAAATCTTTAGGAATTTACCAGATACCGGTGAAATTATATCCGGAGGTAGTGGCCACAGTTAAACTGTCGGTAGTAAAAAAGGTTGTTTAATATGCCCAGAGACTTAATTTTAGATAAACTCCCCCCGCAAAATCTGGACGCGGAGATGGCGGTATTAGGATCCATGCTGCTGGATGAAGAAGCAGTTTCAATTTCTACTGAAAAATTGGATGCCTCCTGTTTCTATAAGGATACCCACCGTAAGATCTTTCAGGCAATCACTGATCTTTATAATGCCAATAAAGCTGTGGACTTAATTACTCTGGCGGATGCTTTAAGGATGGCCGGCGTACTGGATGATATCGGCGGGGCAAGCTATCTTACCTCTTTGGCCAATGCCGTTCCTACCGCGGCGAACATTAATCACTATGCCGGAATTGTGCGTGAAAAATATATTCTAAGAACTTTAATTAATAACTCTACCAAAATTATTACGGTTTGTCATGAAAGCGAAGGAAATATTGCCGAAATTGTGGACACCGCGGAGAAGCTTATCTTTGAGGTCAGCGACCGTAAAAATCAAGGCACGGTTTTGCAGATTAAAGAAATCATTAAGGAAAGCATTGAAACCATCGACAGGCTTTACCAAAATAAGGCGCATGTTACCGGAATACCCACCGGCTATATAGATTTTGATTTAAAAACTGCCGGGCTGCAGCCGTCAGATTTAATTATTATTGCCGGCCGGCCCTCGATGGGCAAAAGCGCTTTTGCTTTAGGGATTGCTGAATATGCCGGAGTAATAGAGAAGGTGCCTACGGCGATCTTTAGTTTGGAGATGTCTAAAGAGCAATTGGTGCAAAGGATGCTTTGTTCGCATGCGCGGGTGGACGCGCATAAAGTAAGAACCGGGTATTTGGCGACGAGCGACTGGCCGCGCCTGACTGCGGCTGCCGGAAAGCTTTCCGATGCTCCGATATTTATTGATGATACTCCGGCGATCTCGGTGATGGAGTTACGCGCCAGGGCCCGGCGTTTAAAATCACACCATGGTATAAAATTAATTATTTTAGATTACATGCAGTTAATGCGCGGCTCAAGCATGAATATGGAGAGCAGGCAGCAGGAGATCTCTGAAATTTCACGTTCTTTAAAAGCTTTAGCCAGGGAATTAAATGTTCCGGTTATCGCTATCAGCCAACTGTCCCGGGCTGTGGAATCGCGTACCGACCATCGGCCGCAGCTTTCAGATTTAAGGGAGTCCGGGGCGATTGAACAGGATGCCGATGTGGTGGTGCTTATTTTAAGGGAGGAGTATTACAATCCCTCTCCGGATAATCAAGGGGTGGCCGAAGCAATTATTGCCAAACAACGTAATGGCCCGGTGGGGTCTTTGAAGTTAGCTTTTATCAAGGAGTTCACCAGGTTTGATAATTTATCCCGGATTGAATAGTAGGGGAGGTTTAAACCTCCCCTACTATTGTGGATAAATTGCATTGATTTGGAGAATATGTTCCTATATAATAATTAAATGCGCAAATCTATTTTTATACTTCTAACAGCTTTGTTTATTTTTAACAGCAGTTCTTTTGTTCTGGCTGAAGAAAATCCGCTTGAGCAGACTGAACAGAAAATAGCTGCTGCCTCTGAAGCCCTCCCCGCAGTATTAAAAAATGTTACCGCGATAGAGGTTACGGGGAATAAAGCGATCAGCACTAATGTGATTATCTCCAAGATGAAGACGCGTGTCGGCAGCGCCTATCAGGAGAATATTATTAGTGATGATTTAAAGAGGCTGTATCTCTTGGGCTTTTTTAGCGATATCAAGATCGATACCCAGGATTATAAAGATGGTTTAAAAATCTTAATTAGCGTCGTGGAAAGGCCGATTATCGAGAAGATCAGTTTTTCGGGGATTAATCTGATCACGATGAAGGATGAGAAATTAAAGCAGCAGTTAAAATCCAAAGAAACTCAGTATTTGGATTATCCTAGTTTGGCTGAAGATGTGCGCATCTTAAAAAAGATGTATGAAAAAATGGGTTATAGCCAGGCGGATATTTCTTATAAAGTCGATGCGAATACCCAAGCGAATAAGGCAAGTATAGTTTTTACGGCTGTCGAAGGCAGGAAGGTGCGCATTAAAGATATCCGTATCGAAGGTAATAATAATTTTTCCAGCGGGCGTATTTTAAAATTACTTAAGACTAAGCGCGCCTGGTTCTTTAATGCCGGGGTTTTAAAGGATGAAGTGCTGACGGAGGATATCGCGAGGGTTAAGTCTTTTTATCAACGTGAAGGTTTTACCGATGCCGCGGTGGATTACGTAGTCAAACCCGATGCCCAGAAACCGTATTTGCTTTTTATCACCATTAAGGTTACCGAAGGAAAAAAATACCTGGTGGGTTCGGTGATGGTGCAAGGCAATAAAGATGTCAGTGAGAAAGAGATTTTAAAAACTTTGACGGATTGTATCCCCGGAAAAGTTTTTAGTCAGGAGGCGATGAAAAAAGACTTAACGGGCATCCAGGGATTGTATTTTGACCGGGGGTATATTTCCGCGCAGGTTCAGGAGTCCACGATAGTCAATACTGACAGCGGACGCGTAGATATAACTTATGCGATTATTGAAAACCAGGTTGTTTATGTGGATAAAATTAAGATCCGGGGTAATATTAAAACCAAGGATTTGGTAATTCGCAGGGAAATGCGGATTCATCCCGGAGAAAAATTTGACGGGGAGAAACTGCGCCGGAGCAAGGAAAGGTTAACCAATTTAGGATTTTTTGAAGAGGTAAGTTATGACACCGAGGAGACCGGTCAGCCGGCTAAAAAGAATTTAGTGGTGGATGTAAAAGAGACCAAGACCGGCTCATTCAGTTTCGGCGGCGGTTACAGCACGGTGGACCAGTTTATCGGTTTTGTGGAGGTTGAGCAGAAAAACTTTGACTGGAGAAACTGGCCTTATTTTACCGGAGCCGGGCAGAATTTAAAGGTGCGCGCCTCTGTCGGAAACTTAAGCCAGGGTTTTGAGTTAAGTTTTACCGAACCCTGGATGTTTGATTATCCGGTTTCTTTTGGTTTCGATCTCTACCGCCGCACGCATGACCGGGATACGGATACAGGATATGGTTATGATGAAACGGTTACCGGAGGGGACTTGCGTTTAGGTAAAGAGATATCCGAATATTTAAGAGGCGATCTTACGTATCGACTGGATCAGATAGAGATTAGCAACATTTCAGACAACTCTCCGGAATTAAAAGATGAGGAAGGCACGAATGTAATTAGCGTTATTTCTCCCAGCCTGACTTATGATTCTCGGGATAATGTTTTTGATACCAGAAAAGGTAATTTACTTACAGGATCATTTGATTTTGCCGGTTTAGGCGGAGATAAAAGTTATCTAAAGTTTTTTGGCCGGGCATCGCATTACTTCCCGATGCCGCGTGGCGCGGTGTTTGAGGTAAGAGGCAGGTTAGGGTTGGCACAACCATACGGCGACACGGAAAAATTACCTATTTATGAAAGATTCTTTGCCGGTGGAGCTTATACGATTAGAGGTTACGAAGAGAGAGGAGTTGGCCCGGTTGATGTTAACTCTAAAGATCCTTTAGGCGGCGCATCCCTGGCCGTCGGTAATATTGAATATACTTATCCGTTATTTAGTTTTTTGAAAGTGGCGGCATTCTATGATGTGGGTAATGTCTGGGAAAAATTGGGTGATATTTTCTCCAATAAGGATGCCAACGGGGTAGAGAATTCCGGCGGCTTTAAATCCGCACTAGGTTTAGGGTTACGTATCAAAACCCCGATTGGCCCGATCATGCTGGATTATGGTATTCCGATGGACAAGCAATCCGGGGAAAGTTCTAAAAAGAGCGGTGGCAGGTTCCACTTCAGCGCCAGTCACGGTTTCTAAGATTAGCAGATAGTAGCGGCTAGTAGGGGAGGTTTAAACCTCCCCTACTAGCTATTGATAATTAAATTTAATCATAGCTGTCCAAATTAGCAAAAACTAAACTTTAGCTGTAATATCTCTGGCGGCGCTTCGCTCTTTTCATGAAATGGCGCATTGAGCCAATCCCAGAGGTTTCTTCTTGAAAATAGATTTGTT
>JAHIKK010000050.1 GCA_018897555.1 Candidatus Omnitrophota bacterium | reverse complement strand
TGGTCATCCACAAAGCGTATGGCTCCGTCGTATTGGCTGACGTAATAGGATTTATAGTCCTCGGCAAGTTCTCCATCTATTAAAACCGGCATAGAATAAAACCGGGGTTCTCTTTTGGCAAAAAATGGCTTAAGTTTGTCACTGACATAAAGGGTATCGTAAGGGGCTGGGGGGTGACAAACAGAATGTAAGGGCATATAATGCACCCAAATAAAAAAGGGTGTTTTATTGCTTCCATTTATCCACTGGCTTATCCAGGGAGCTATCTCTTCATCCTTAGAAAAATCTACAAAGCTGTCAAAACCCCTGTTAATACCGGAGATATCGGTATGGCCACCCTTAACACTACCCCCCATTGTCCTATACCCTGCCTTCTTTAATACCTCAGCTAAAGTAGCAATCTTAGGATTAATCGTATCCCCAAACCAATACACGCCATGGTTTTTAGGATACATACTTGTTAATATGGAGGGAACGGAAGTCCGCGTCACACCACCCTGAGCAATCGCCTTACGGAACAAAACTCCTTCTTTTGCTAAACGATCGATGTTAAAAGACGTATCCCGCTTATATCCATAGCAGCTTAAGTGATCCGACCTCAAAGCATCGATGGTAATAAATAGCACGTTTGGCTTATCCGAAGAACTCGCCCCGGCAAGCGCAGTAGCGAGTAAGCCGAAGATCAAGGATATGAATAAAATAACGGACGATGTATTTCTTTTATTTATCATAATCCTTAAATAAAATTTTCCCTTGCATTTCTTTGGGCTTAGGAATATTAAATAAATTTAATATGGTAGGAACGATATCTATGATCGAAGGCTGTTTCAATTCTACTTTTTTATTAATAAATATAACGCCGGGGACCAACTCCGGGTCGATTAAATGATCGCCACTCCATTTTCTTTTATTATCCTCAATTAATAAATTAGGAACTCCGCCCAGGGCAGTCTGCCAAGAAGCCCGATAACCGGCGTTGAATCCTACAAATAAATCCGGCGCATCATCTATGCAAGAACCGTCGAATACCTCTTCTTTAGTATATACATTTTTTACCACTTCTTCTTGGGTTTGGACGTCACGCCATGCCTTTAATTTTTTTGAAATAGCATCCTTTATCTGCGCAACTTCGGGACTGTTGACAATTCCATGGCCTTCCCTGCCGACCCTATTAAGATAAATTCCTCCGAAACCAAGGGCATATGCCTTAGTTCGAAACCAATCAATATCATCAAAAAATTCTTTACCCTCATTCTTCCCTTCTGTCAGGAAAAGAAATCCATTTTCTAAAAGCCAGCGGTTTAAATGGACGCTCTTGCGGAAGGAATTAAACCCATGGTCGGATAATATAATCAAGGTCGTATCTTTATCCAAATTTCTTAAAACTTCTCCGATAATCCGGTCGATTCTTTCGTAATACTTGTAAATAGTATCTTTATATGATGGATTATTCTCATAAAGAGGGTGCCGGGGGTCTATATAACGCCAAAACATATGCTGGACAGCATCTAAAGTATCAAGATAAAAGAAGAATAAGCCGTTTCTATACTCCCGCATTTCAGTTTTGAGAATTTTTTCTTTTTCTCTCAGGTTTTCATCTACGTGCTCCAAAAACGCCTTCTCATCTATTCTGCCTTCGGTCAAAGCCCAGGTATCATGCGGCATGCCTTGAGTATAATAAAGCCCCGCTGTTCTTGCTAATTTGCTTGAATAATCCTTAGGATAAGAAATAGGGAAAACTGATCTCTGGGGATCAAAATTTATCGGGCTTAGGTATAATTCAAAATCCGGCTCAATAGATTTTAAATAGAATTTTAGTATCCCGTATGTTTTTCTAAACGGGCTTATTTTAAAATATATTCTCTTCCAATCACTCCATTCCTGCGGCCTAAGGAGAAAGCGGTTACCCTGAAATTCAAGAAAAACCCCGCTTTTATCTTGAGTAAGAACAGCCTTAAAAGGAATTGTGCTCTCGGTAACCGCATTCCCAGAAGATACTCTGGGACCATAAATTTTAGTTTCAGCTAAGCTATCTTTAAATTTTACCTGAATAATCCTTCCTCGGCTATCCGCGTCTTCTCCGGACAATGTTTTTGTGGTATAAAAAGCGAACTTTCCCATTGTTCCCGAAATATCAGGAACACCCATTCCTGAAAGCATCTTGCCTGATATTTTATCGGGCGGAAAAGTATTAGGACAAAAATAAATAGAACAGGGGATATTCATTTTGGAAAGGATATCCCAAAAAGTCCGCGCCTTGCGCCGAATTCGGATTACCGGCCCCTTCGGCGTAGCGGAGATTTCATTTAAGCTTAAATAAAGAAAGTAGTTTGTGGGGTCACGCATAACGAAATCAAAGATGCCATGGTTGCCGGGTTTTACGCCGGTTGAAAAACTCGTCCAGGCAACCACTGACTCAGCGGGAATAGTAGTTATAAGCCGCGAAAAACTCCCCTGCGTCTTTAGATAAGAAAGGTTTGGCAGCCGGCCTTTTTGAATCAACTGTTCGGTGATATTGGGGTCCATTGCATCGATCCCCAGGACAATCACTTTATTTATATTTTCGGGCTTGTGCATCATTATTCTCATTATGATTAAAATTGTTAATAAAATTAAAATTGCCCAGATAAATCTTTTTAAAAAATTCAAAAAAAATTTAAAGAGAAAAAAGAAAAAACCCAGGGAACCGATTAATATAACCCAAAGAAATGATGTATTTTGGACAAAAATAAATCCTGAACCGGGGTCAACATAATAATTAATCATTATCAGTACTTTGTTAAAATTTATTTTATTTATGTTTGCTTTCCAAAAACACTCTTATTGTAACACATTGCAATTACAAATGTTAAGCATATTTCAAAGCGTTGATTATTCTCAATTTTGAGAAATTCGGTTTATACCGTCATTCTGAGGCCGAAGGCCGAAGAATCTCGACGCTGATAAGATCCTTCGCTTCGCTCAGGATGACAGAAAAGAACATCTCACATTTTATATTATTGCAACGCATCTTACCGACGATAAAACTGTAAAATTTAGCCATTTTTGTAGAGTAGAACAGTGGCGCACCTGCCGCCTGCAAGGCGGAATGTTTCCACCATCCCCTCATCAAACCGTGCTTGAGGTTTTCCCTCACACGGCTTTCCGATAACCATTCTTCATAAGGCTTTTGCCCAAAGAACACGA
>JAHIKK010000049.1 GCA_018897555.1 Candidatus Omnitrophota bacterium | reverse complement strand
GAAGTTAGAAGAAAAAATCAAGCAGAATTTTGACGCAACGCATTGAAATGACGTAAGTTATGTATTTACAAAAGTTATATAAAGACAGTTTTTGAAAATAATCTGAAATAAAAATACTTTTTAACAAAGTAATGTTAAAAGATGCTGATTTTAACCTGGGGTCGGTTGACGGAATGATGGGGGCTCAAACCAGAGGAGTAATAAAAGAATTTCAGAAGGCAAACCAATTAAAACCAACCGGAAAGATTAATCCGGCAACGTGGACAGCATTAAATAGAGAAAAAGAGGTGTTAGGGCAGGAGCAAAAGATAGTCGTGCCTGCGGATGTTGTAAAAAAGACTGAGCTTCACGGCGAAATCACAGGACCTCGCTTAAAAACAAAAGATAGAATAAAGCAGATTCAGATCGCGCTTAAAAAAGCCGGTTTTTATCAAGGTGGAATAGACAGTAAAATTGGCCCCAAAACCAAAAAAGCAATAATCGATTTTCAGAGGTCAAAAAAGTTAAAGCCCGATGGAGTTATCGGGTTAAAGACTTGGGAAGAGCTAAGTAAATATTTGGAAAATTAGAGAAATGGGCACGATGCAGGCCAACTTGAACCCACGGGGAACTATAAACTTATTGCAGCTGATGTTGTGTATGTTATACTAACGTAAATATAATAGTGAACGAATAAGTGGTCTGGAAATACGCAAATATTTCTGGAGGTATTTTAGATGGTCGGGCCGCCATCTTGCGTGCGAATGCAGGATGGCTTTTTTATGGTTAACGCCACGTGAGCAACTATCTCTAAACAAGGTATACTATTATTATGAAATCAACGCTTATTATATTTTTGGTTATCTTAGTAATCGTTTTAGGATTCAGTGTATCTTCTTTGCGAAAAGAGCTTCTAAACGCCAAGGAGAGTGCTGTATTCTATGAAAAAAGAAGTGATGACTTGCAGAGAGAGCTGATGCGTGTGAGTAGTCTTTATAGTGAAGAAGCGCGGATTTTGGATGGAATTGAACAAAACATCACTGAATTAGAAAGCAAAGTAGATTTGGAAACACTTGAGCGCTATATCCCGAAGAAAACTTGGGATGAAATAAAGCCAGTTGTTGATAGGTTGAAGGCATTTGGCCAAGAAAGAGAGAAAAATAGATGATCCGGGAAACACGAATTGAACTTTTAATTTCATAATTACAACTAAGATTCGATGAGGGGATGAGTAAGATGACCAAGGAAGTAATTGTTATGAAATTTATTCTAATAAGTTTAATCGCGATAGTATTGAATGGGTGCACTTTTATTGTTAAAGACGACCAGGCGATAAAATATTACGGCATAGATGGGCAGCGCGGCGGTGAGTTTTTGAATCAAATCCTTGATAAGCAGCAGCAAGCATATCAGGCCAAAGAAACTTCATCGGGAGTTAAAAAACCATGAAATTTCGAATGTTCAAATTAAAATTTATTATTGCAGGTGTAGTTATTTTTATCGCCAGTTTCTATATGTTTAAAAGCCAGATAGAGAATCATCTGCTAAAGAAAGTTATTGAACGTCTGACCGCTGACTCGAGGGTTGCCGAAGTGATCGTGACGGATGTTAAGCGCGACGCAAAAACCAAAAAGTCCTATACAACTATTAAATTTATAGAATACGATACAAGATTGAATCCGCTTGAGCCGAAATATTTTACCTTTTCTGGTAATATTATTCAGTTCCAGTCAATGGTAATAAGGTTTGATGATTTTTATGTTAAAAAAGGACACCCCTTAAAAGGTAAAAGTGCCTATTTTTTTATGAAGGTATTTATGCTTACCAAAGATGGCGCCGAAACATTTGGGATTAATAAAATAAATGAAATCCCTTCCGGCTATGAGGTGGCGGGAGTAGGGAGCAACTTTCAGAAGAAACTCTGGCAGAAGTTTTGGAAATATACTTTAGACAGCAAAGAAGCAAATAAAATAGGTATTAAAAATGTTCAAATTGAGGCTCCTGGTACAAAATTTATTCCTGGAGTAGTTTATACGATAAAAATAGAGCATGACGGCGGCTTGCGTATAGATACTAAACCCGTAACTTCTATTAAGACCCATTAAAGCGAGGTGGGAACATTAAAAGAATTATCGTAGTTTTAATTATCGCGCTCTTTTTAGTTCCTTTTTTTTCGCATTCTTTCACGTATTTTAAAAAAGTAATTGACGATAGAAGAAAAATTATCTTTGATAAGCGGCAGGTTACAAAAGATATTCCAGATGAGCAGAAGGCTCCAGAGATTCTTGTAGATTCGGAGGAAGATAGTAATTTTCAAGAAACTATAGAAACTCCAGCTCCGCTTTCTATTGAAAGAAGTAATAAGGTAGTAATAAATCAGGTAAAAGAAAACAAGGTTAAGCCACAAGAGAAATTTAATATTCAAGATAAAGTTTTAAGTTATCCTCTTAAATCCAAGGATAATGTTACTAAAATTCAGAATGCTCTGAAGCTTTCTGGTTTTTATAAAGGCAAGATTGACGGCAAGCTTGGATCGCAAACGAAAAAGGCAATAAAGGCTTTTCAGAAGTCAAAGAAATTACGCCCGGATGGCATTGTTGGCAAAAAAACATGGGAAGCATTAGAGAAGTATTTAAAGAATTAATGTATAAACGCAGCTTATTTATAGGCGTATTAATATTTTTAGGCGTGTTACTAGTTTTAGCTGGGAGTACGGTAAAAGCTAATGCGCAAAGCTCTATTATAAGACGTCTATCTCAACAGGAAATAGATCAAATTGGTGAAAGAATCTTTGAGAATGAATGCGCTTTAAAAGAAGAAAACTTGCTTACTTGGAACTTAGGTGAGGATTTTATGTCTCTAGGTATTGGGCATTTTATTTGGTATCCGGCGAAAGGCAGAAAGACTTTTGTGGGAAGTTTTGTAAAGTTTCTTGAATATGCGAAAAACTCCGGGGAAAAAATTCCACGTTGGCTTGATAAAAAACCGATTCCTGCCTGCCCCTGGAGTTCTCGGGATAGCTTTTTAAGTGCAAAAAGTGATAGCCGGTTAACGGAATTAAGGGGTCTTTTAATTAAGTCAAAATCTTTACAGGCCGCTTTTATTATAAAACGGTTAGAAGAGGCCTTGCCATTGATTTTAAAACATGTTTCGGAGGGTAGTTGTGAAAAGATAACGTTTCAACTTGACCGTCTTACTTCTACGTTTTTAGGGGTTTTTGTTTTGGCAGATTACACTAACTTTAAAGGGCTTGGGATTACGCCATCTGAATACTACCGAGGTAAAGGTTGGGGTTTACTCCAAGCTTTAGAAGGAATGCGGGATAAAAATGAAGCTCCGGATGCGGTTAGAGAATTTGTCCGATCGGCAAATGTTGTACTTAAAGATCGCGTGAAAAATTCTCCCCCGGGCCGGAATGAGCAAAAATGGCTTCCGGGTTGGCAGAAAAGGGTTAATTCATATATTAAACAGGAGGAAAAACCATGTTTGCAAAACTGATTTTGTCTGTTTTTTTTATTATTATTTTAGGTGGGTGTGCTACAGGCTCTAAGAAGCAGCCCTCACAATCACAGCCAGTAGCGCAAGAATCATATTCTCTGGATCAAGGCAATAATAATACATGGTCATCTGAGAGTTATGAAAAGCCGACAAAAGAAACTTATTCTAAAACTGTAATACAGTTAAGTCCAAAACAGATACAGCGGGCATTAAGGAGCGCTGGGTTTTATCAAGGATCTATAGATGGTAAGATAGGACCTAGAACAAGAAAAGCTATAAAAAAGTTTCAGGCAGCAAATGGCCTTAAAGCTGACGGAATCGTTGGAAAAAGAACATCGATAGAGCTGAATAAGTATTTGTCTCAACAATAAGGAAGAATGAAAACAAGGAAAAAATTTCTATATATAACGATTATTGTCTTTGTGGGTGTTGGAGTATTGTTCGGACCGCAGTATTACATTAGATTCCAAAAGACTAAACAAGAGCGGCTTCTATTTGAGGCAAGGAAGGTTGCGTGGCAGGCTCTTAGGCAGAAGATAACTAATGAAATAAGCCAGTTTAAAGGCGAAACAGGCATAGTGATTAAGGATTTAAAAACTGGGTGGGAGCTTTTTTATGAAAAAGCTAAGCTGTTTCCTTCGGCAAGTTTGGCAAAAATACCCATTATGGCCGCTTGTTTTATTGCTGCTGAAGAAGGCAGGCTCAAGTTAGATCGTCAAGTCGCTTTAAAGTATACTGATAAGCTTACCGGCTCAGGAGTATTAAAAGATATGTCTGTAGGCACTACCTTTAACGTTGAAAGGCTTATTGGGCTCATGATTTACGACAGCGATAATACTGCTACTAATATCGTTACAAACTTAGTTGGGATTAATTATTTAAATAGCGCGTTTAAGAGTTTTGGGTTAAAGAATACAGACTTGTCTCGAAAGATCGCCGATTATCAATTGCGGGATAAGGGTATTGAAAATTATACAATAGCCGAAGACATGGTTTTATTATTAGAAAAGATATACCGAAGGACTCTTGGTAATAAGCGCGTTTCTGATCAATGCATAAGTATGTTGAAATTGGCTCGTTTGAATGACCGTATTCCTAAATATTTACCAGTGGAGATAACTATTGCGCATAAAACCGGGCTTGAGCGGGATGTTTGTCATGACGTGGGTATCGTGTTCACTCATAAAGGCGATTTTATTATTGCAGTATTAACGAAAGATGTGGATTCTGCCAGTACTCTATCAAAGGAATTTATCGCAAATGTTTCATTGCATGCATATAACTATTTTGCGCAGTTTTAATAGGAGGTTTACCTATGAAGGGATTATATGGTTAAGACCAAGATAATCTGCACGATTGGACCGGCATCGTCGAGCGAGACGGTACTTAGAAAAATGATGCTTGTTGGTATGGATGTCGGGCGTCTGAATTTTTCGCATGGCAAACAGATGGAAGTATTGAACAGGATAAGCCTCATCCGATTACTAAACGCAAAATACCATAGGCGTGTTAAACTTCTCGGAGACCTTCAGGGGCATCGCATAAGGGTAGGTGAACTCGTTGCTCCGGTTTTGCTTAAAAAAAGTCGGATAGTATGGCTTACTCGGCAAAAAATAAAAGGCTCACATGAAAAAATACCTTTTGATTATCAAGGCTCGTTATGCAATATTAAGAAGGGGCACCATATATTTATAGACGATGGAAATATCGATTTAGAAGTATTCAGCCGGACTAAAAACAGCCTGAAGGTAAAAGTAATAGCCGGCGGCCTGCTTAAGGAGCGTAAGGGCGTTAATATTCCAGAGGCAAGGCTTGAATTCGGTAGCATAAGCCAGAAAGATATTCAAGATATACTTTTTTGCGAAAAACACGGTGTTGAATATATCGCTCAATCATTCGTGCGTACGAAGAAGGATATCTTGGATGTAAGAAAAGTGCTCGGGAGAGGCTCGTGGTGCCAGATCATCGCCAAGATAGAGAATAGAGAAGGCATAAAGAATATTGATGAGATAATTAATGCTTCTGACGGCATCATGATAGCACGCGGAGACATGGGGGTGTCACTGCCGATTTATGAAATCCCTGTTATTCAGAAGATGATCATAAAAAAATGTAACCGTGCGAAGAAATTTGTGATTACCGCCACACAGATGCTTGAGAGCATGGTCGAAAACCTTCGTCCGACCCGCGCGGAGGTGACGGATGTAGCAAACGCCATAATTGATGGGACTGATTTTGTCATGCTTTCGGCAGAGTCTGCCGTGGGTAAATACCCGGTTGAAACGGTTGCCATGATGAATAATATAATAAAATTTACGGAAGGTTATTTAAAAGCGAAGAAAACTTCAGAATAGATGTTAACCACTAAGATTAGAGAAGGGGATACGGCCAGAGAATGTGTTCACTGATTTTTATTTATTTTATGTGGATATAAAAGGAGAATGTAAAAATGCTGGGATTAATAGTTAAGGGCGGTCCTGTAATGGTACCCATAATAATCGGTTCAATAGTCGGCTGGGCGTTAGTTTTGGAAAGGCTTTGGGTTTTTAGAAAAATGCGCTCCGTAAATAGCTATGGATTTGTGCAGGAGGTTTTTAGAAATATAAAATCTGGCAATATTAAATACGCTATGCAATTATGTGAAGAGAATATAAAACATCCGATTGCAGCCGTATTTAAGGTAGGCATTGAAAGAAGGTTGCTACCGGTGGATAGGTTAGAGAAGATTCTTGAACAGACTGGGAATAATCAGGTTGAAAGGCTGGAAAAGTTTCTTGGCGCCATCGCTTCAATTATTTCTATAGAGCCACTTTTGGGGTTTTTGGGCACGATAACAGGTTTGATTAAAGCTTTTATGTCATGGGAACGCGCAGGAGCAAATATATCGGTGAATGTTCTTGCGGGTGGGATTTACGAAGCCATGATTACTACAGCCGCTGGGTTGATTATTGCAATACCGCTGTATCTTT
>JAHIKK010000048.1 GCA_018897555.1 Candidatus Omnitrophota bacterium | reverse complement strand
CCATGTCCATGATACTCCCCGGAATCCCTATCCTCACCATTATAACGCATACGTGTTGCAAATAATGCCACATCCGCATCATTGGTAGTAATCGCCCCACCATCTCCATATCCACCCAGAATCTTAAAGGGATAAAAACTCCAGCAGCCGGTATTTCCCCAAGAACCTGCACATTTGTTATTTATGCTTGAGCCCAAACTTTGACATGCGTCTTCCACAACTTTTAATTTATATTTTTCTGCAATTTCCATGATCCTTGGCATATCCGCCATATAGCCGCTTAAATGCACCGGAATAATTGCTTTTGTTTTCTTAGTTATTGCCTCTTCAATTTTATCTACATCGATGTTAAAATCCTTACCAACATCAACCAAAACAGGAGTAGCTCCCACATTAACCACCGCAGAACATGTCGCTACAAATGTATGCGCAGGTACAATAACTTCATCTCCTGAACCAATACCCAATGCTCTTAATGACACATGCAGAGCATCATACCCGCTATTTAAACCAACAGCATATTTTGTGCCTACGAATTCTGCTAAGTTTTTCTCAAATGATTTAAGCTGACCCCGATCAATCAAATCGCCTTTTGACATTACTTCAAAATAAGCAGCATCAATTTCATCTTTGATCATTTTATAATTATCTACAGGGTTAACAAAACGTACCTTACATGTGAACATCTACTTTCCCTTTCTTAGCATTTGTTTTACCTTTTTAACGATCAAACTCGCACCAGGATAATATGCCTTTTCAAGAACTCTGCTCGCAGGAGCTGGCAAATCCGGCAAAGCAATTCTTTGCACGGGTGATTTTAAATATTTAAATAATTCCTCAGAAACTAAAGCCGATACTTCTGCCGATAATCCACAGGTAAGCCAACCATTATCAACAACCATAAACCTGCCGGTTTTCTTTACAGAAGCAAAAATTGTTTTCTTATCTAATGGTTTTGCGCTGCGCAAATCAATAATTTCTACGTCGACTCCCACTTTCCTTAAAGTCTCTGCTGCAATTAACGCCTCTTTAACCATATAAGATAAAGCAACAATAGTTATATCTTTTCCTTTTCTTCTAACTACAGCCCTACCTATTGGAATTCTATAAATTCCCTCAGGAACAAAACAGGAAGTATTATACAACCACCGATCATCTATGTAAACAACCGGATTATTATCTTCAATTGCAGAAATCAATAGCCCTTTAGCATCATAAGAATTAGAAGGCATAACAACTTTTAAACCCGGAATATGGGAAAATAACGCATGCAAAGCCTGGGAATGCTGTGCCCCTTGTTCCCCGCCCCTATTTATAATGAGCCAAAATACCACGGGAACAGGCGCATTGCCTCCAAACATATAATTCCAGTTCGCCGCCTGATTAATGATCGGATCCAACCCATACATTAAGAAATCAACGCGCGGATGCACCACAATTGGCCGCATCCCAGCAATTGCCGCACCCACCCCACAACCAGTGATAGCGTTTTCTGATACGGGAGTATCAATAATCCTTTGTTCACCATATTTACTAAGTAATCCACGAGTAGTATTCCCCACATACCAAGGGCTTTTTACTCCTTGTCCAATGACAAAGACCCGCTTATCATTGGCCATCATCAAATCAAGCGCTTCATTGATCGCTAAACTGAACTGTAGTTGTCTATTTTTAATCATATAAATATTTATTTAACTCACTTTTTTCAGGAAAGCTACTCGCTAAAGCAAACTTATGCGCTCTTTTAATTTCCCTGTCGACGCCCATCTCTAAAACCTTCAGCTTTGGCTTGCTAATAACTTTCTTGTTAAGTAAATAATTCTTAAGCTGTAAAACCGGATCTTTTTTCAACCAACATTTAATTTCTTCAGGAGGCCGGATATCCGTATGCATTCCTTGGACATTATCATCCGGGCCTACGTGCCCATGCAAACGATAAGTCAAAAATTCCAGAAAAACCGGGCCTTCCCCTTTACGACACAAAGAAACAGCATTTTTAGCTTTTTCTGTAACTTTAAAAATGTTATTACCATCAACTTGCCATGTTTTTATAGAAAATGGCTTAGCAATTTCAAAGATATTCTCAGAAACACGACAATCTTTTATTGGCATATGGGTTGAATAAAGATTGTTTTCACAAACAAATATAATGGGCAGTTTCTTTAAGGCAGCAAAATTAAGCGCTTCATACAAAACTCCTTCTCCGGCAGCGCCATCACCAAAAAAACTTACTACTACTTTATTTTCACGTTTTATCTTAATGGCTAAAGCCGCTCCTAATGCCAAAGAAATAGTCCCGGCAACAATCGGAGCTGATCCCAACATCCCTACAGATACATCCCTAAGATGCATTGATCCGCCACGGCCCTTAGCGCAACCTGTCGAACGGCAATATACTTCCGCCACCATCCTGTTTAAATTTCCACCCTTGGCAAGATAATGGCCATGAGAACGATGATTCCCGAAAATAAAATCCTCTTTCTGTAAAGCAGAACAAACCCCCACCGCAACGGCTTCCTGCCCGGTACATAAATGCACTGGACATTTAATAACACTCTGCAAAATAGGTTCAATAAAGCTCTCTTCGCAAAGGCGAATTCTTAGCATCTGCCTATAAAGCCGCGCTAGTTTATCTTTAGATAGATTCTTACTCATATCTTATCTCTTAAGGATCTTTAGAATAGTTTGGTTAATTATCATTAGGTCTACCCAAAGATTATGTCCCTTTACATATTTTAGTTGAAGACGAATTTTTTCAGGTCTTATTTTCTCCATATAATCCTTTTCCGAGTCAAGACTACCAGCTAAGATTGATCCTTCATCTGAATTCCATAGCGAAGCCCAATCGGTGATGCCGGGTTTTACTTTTAAAATTATTTTTTCCTCATCAGTAAACATATTGACATAAAAAGGGACTTCTGGCCTTGGCCCTACAAAACTCATTTCTCCTTTTAAAACATTTATCAGTTGAGGCAATTCATCTAGCTTATACTTACGTAAAAATTTACCAACCTTAAGCAATCTTGGATCATCATCTGCAGTAGAAGGCCCACCCATCTTATCAGCATTAACTACCATTGTTCTAAACTTAAGCATCTTAAAAAATCTTCCATATCGGCCGACTCTAACTCCTTGATAAAAAACAGGTCCACCATCTTCCTTTTTAATTAAAAAAACAACGACTAGAAATACAGGGAATGATAAAATCAACCCTAACAAAGAAAAAACGACATCAAACAGACGCTTTAGCATTCAACGCTATCCTTTCAACATGCTCTGCATACTCTTCATATATCTTATCCGCATCAAACATCTCATCAAAAACATTTCTTACATTAGCAGACATTTTAACATAAAACTCTTTATCCTTATGTAATTTATCTATGCAATCTACAAGAACATCTACATCATTGGGTGGATAATAAAAACCGATTTGACGTTCTTTGATGATTTCCTTTAAATCGCCTTGAAACGAAGAAATTACTGGCAAACCGGCGGATAAATATAAAAAAGCTTTGTTGGGGAAAAAATCTGCGATTTTAGTAGTCGGACAAACACCTACCATAGATAACCTAAGCAAATCTGTTATATCGCCTTCT
>JAHIKK010000047.1 GCA_018897555.1 Candidatus Omnitrophota bacterium | reverse complement strand
GCTTTGTCAGGTGGCTTAAAGGCTGTCAGTTACCCAACAATCTCTCACCTCAAACTATGTGCTGACGGACAATTAGCACAACCGAAACATCTCATTCGGTTAGATTACAAAGAGCTTATCTTGGCACGCAACAAAGTCCTGTCATAAAATTAAAGTTTGCCTAGTTTCCTCGTCAATCTAATGCGCCTGGGCCGAATCGAACGGCCAACAACCGGCTTAGAAGGCAGGTGCTCTATCCATTTGAGCTACAGGCGCATTAATTTTGATATCTCAATTATCTAATATACGATAAAAACGCGTTCAATTCAAAGGTTATATAAAAGCTAATATTTTCCCGCTTTCCTTAAAGCAAGTTCCTTTATTGTTTCATAGGTATCAAATTCCAAAGCTAAGGCATCATAAATCCTGTATTTGCCCCAGGCAAGATGGGTGGTGATTTCTCCCCTCCCCATATAGCCGCCATGGATAGGATAAACAAAGTTTACTCCCATTTTTGCAAAAGACCCATCAAATGTCTTGAGCACTTCCCTTTGCTCTTCCTTACTTAATTTCTGAGAAAAAATGACTGTCTGTGACTCATCAAATGCCCAGTCTATGAAGGAAAAAATGGGGATACCGCTAAATTTATTTTTTATAATTGAAATAATTTTTTCCCATTTTACATTATCCAGTTTCTTATCCATGACGTCCTTGTTCAATGGAGATATAGTGATAAAATCCAAATCAGGCGGGGAATAGGGAAATTCTCGATTTGCAGCTTCCGCTAAAACAAAAGGCCCGGGCCAGCTTCCTACGTAGATGTATTTTCCCCTGGATTGTCCGTATCTGTGGATTTCATCCACTATTTTTGAGGCGGCGGCAACGGATTCTTTTACTGAAGGATGATCCATGTCCCCCGTGATTTGGGCAAGGCGTGTTGCCTGATGATAAAGCATATCTATCCAGATAGCATCTGCACCTGAATCTATCTGCTTTTTTGCCCAGCTCAAAAGAAGCTCTTGAAAATCAGGGTTTGTTATATCGGGAAAATAGGCAGGGACTTTACGCCAATCATATTTTTCAGATTTACCTCCGTATGGATGGATGCCATAAAACCATTCCTGGAATTGCTCCTTAGTGATTGGTTTGCCATTTCTTTCTATACCCCACTTCGCAGGGTCAAGCGCCATCTGCCAGGTTTTCTCAGTTGTATAAACCCTGCCGGTTATAGGGTTCAATTCAATCCGGGCAAGGGTTTGAGCTGGAATTGCGCCAACAAAGATAATACCAGGTATCTCTTTCTTTATTGCGGAGATCCATCTTTTTAGTTCCTGGTAATAATGACCAGTTCTCCTCAAATTCTCAGAAACTTGTTTTGGGGTAAGATTTTTATTACCGGCAAGCTCAAACAACTTCGCAGGAATATTGTCCGGCGAATCAACCACCGGCGCCCACTTCCAAAATCCGCGAAAGATTAAATCGGTTTTTGTCTCTTTGAGAATGCCAATTGTATCGTCAATACTTCTGCCAATGGCAACCCCATCGGTTATATTTTCATAAAGCGAGGCAACCTTAACCTGCGAAAGCCTTTCTTGTGCTTTATTTTTATCTGTCGGAATCGAAATTGGCAGTTTTTCAGAGGATTCTTCTGCTGAGGCCCAACGAACAACTCCAGCAACAAGAACTATACCTGTAACCAAAATTAAAGTTACGATTTTTTTGTTCATCAAAATTTATTTCCTTAAATCACAGTGTCAAATCTGGTCGGGGAGGTGAGATTTGAACTCACGACCTCTTGCTCCCAAAGCAAGCGCTCTAGCCAAACTGAGCCACTCCCCGCTTAAGATTTTTGATTATATCAACTGCTCTTGTGATTCTCAATATATTTCTCGATAATCCGCTTGGCCTTTTTTAAAGCATGGTAGCGGTGGCTCATTTTATGCTTGATCTTTTCTCCCAGTTGAGCAAAGGTCTTTTTATATTTGGGGATATAGAATAACGGATCATAGCCAAAACCTGCGCTGCCTCCGGGCTCAAAAGCAATCAAACCGGAACAATTCCCCTCTACCACCCCAATTAGCCCGCGTTTATCAGCCAAAGCCACGGCGCAAACATAATGCGCTTTTCTTTCTACCGCAGGCACATCTTTTAATAATTTCAATAATTTAAGGTTATTCTTAATATCACTCTTATCTCTGCCTGAAAAACGCGCCGAGTAAATCCCCGGCGCGCCGCCTAAAACATCAACACATAGCCCGGAATCCTCACCCAGGCAAAGCTGACCGGTAAAACGCGCCAAGGTTACCGCTTTTTTTATGGAATTCTCTTGAAAAGTTTTACCATTTTCAACTACTTGCGGAAGATCTTTATAGGCATCCAGAGAAAGTAGTTTTAGATTCGTACCCTTTAAAATATCCTTTATCTCGGACAACTTCTTTTTATTTTTCGTAGCCACTACCAGCTGCCGCATTATAACAATATATCCCCGACTAATTTTCTTTGAACGCTAAAAAGCTCCTCGATGCCTTTCTTGGCAAAATCCAGCATGCTATCCATTTTAGCTTTAGAAAAAGGTTTGCGCTCCGCCGTACCCTGAATCTCAATAAATTCACCTGCTCCGGTCATGATTACATTCATATCCACTTCCGCTTTAGAATCCTCCTCATAACACAAATCTAAAATCAGCGTATCATTCAAAATACCTACGCTGGTAGCAGCGATATAATCTTGAATGGGAATCTTATTGATCTTGCCGTCTTTTTTAAGCTTCTGCAAAGCATCAACCAGAGCCACAAAACTTCCGGTGATCGCAGCCGTGCGCGTGCCCCCGTCTCCCTGAATAACATCGCAATCCATCCAAATCGTGCGTTCACCGATTTGCTTCATATCGGTAACTGACCGAAGAGATCTGCCGATTAAGCGCTGAATCTCATAAGTGCGCCCGGAATCCTTGCCTCTGGGGATACGCGTTCCGCAGGAGCGGGGAAGCATGCCATATTCCGCAGTAACCCAGCCAGTGCCTGAATTTCTTAAAAACGGCGGAACAGTCTCTTCAACCGAGGCAGTGCAAATAACCTTCGTATTACCTAACTCAATCAGGCAGGATCCTTCGGGATATTTAATATAATTTCTGGTGATAGTAACTTTTCTGATTTTATCATTACCGCGTCCGTCAATCCTCGCCATAAATACACCCCCCATTAACATCAATCGCTACAATCAAAGGAAAATTTTCTACTTCCAATTTCAAAATTGCCTCCGGCCCCAGATCACCATAAGCAACTGTTTTAACGCTCCTGACATATTTGCTTAAAAGCGCTCCGCATCCGGCATAAGTAATAAAATAAATTCCCTTATGTTTCTTAATCGCTTCCTTTACTTCCTGAGAGCGGCTCCCCTTGCCAATCATCCCCTTTAATCCTTTAGCCAGTAAAAACGGAGTAAATTCATCCATACGCGAGCTGGTTGTCGGGCCGCAAGAACCGATAATTTTACCTTTAGGCGTTTTAGCCGGGCCGCAATAATAAATAATCGCGCCCTTTAAATCCAGAGGAAGCCTTTTGCCTTTCTTTATTAACTCCAGTAATCTCTTATGCGCCTGGTCTCTAGCAGTATAAATGATGCCGGTTAAGCATACCTCCTGGCCCGCTTTTAAAGATTTTATTTTATTTAAATCTAAGGGGGTATTTATTTTTTTCATAAAACTATTCTCGCGCTCCTTAAGGCATGGCAGCTGATATTTACGCTGACCGGTAACCCGGCAATATGCGTAGGATAGGTTTGGATATTTACAGCCAAGGCTGTAGTTTTACCGCCTAAACCCATGGGGCCGATGTTAAGGTTATTAATCTCAAATAACAGTTCCCGCTCAAAACCGGGGACAGTCCCCTTCGGGGACAGTCCCCTCTGTAGTTTGATCTTTTTCAAGAGCGCTTTCTTGGCCAGCATGCCGGCATAATCTGCCGTCCCTCCGATCCCCACACCCACAATATAGGGCGGACAGGCATCAGGGCCTGCGCTCTTTACTGCATCAATTATAAATTTCTTGATCTCTTCTATGCCGGCTGTAGGCTTAAACATCATCAGGCGCGATTTATTTTCACAACCAAAGCCTTTAGGCAGAATCGTTAATTTAATTTTATTTCCTTTAACTATATCCGTATGGATTATGCACGGAGAAAATTTAGGATTCCCTCTTAAGAGCGGATCGGCAACAATAGAATTTCTTAAAGAATATTTTTTATACCCCTCTTTAATCCCCTTATTTATCGCTGCTTTTAGATCTCCACTTATTTTTACATCCTGGCCCACTTCGGCAAACACAACCGGGATACCGGTGTCCTGACAGATAGCCAGATTTTTTTCCCTGGCATAAGCGGCATTATCCAGTATCGCCTTAAGGATTGTTTTCGCCCGCTTATTTTTCTCAAATCTATAAGCGCTGCGCAAAGCGGATAAAACATCACTGCGTAAAATAAAATTAGCACGGCGCACTAATTCCGTAACTGCCTTAATTATTTGGCTTGCCTTAATCTCTCTCATTTAGTTTTATATTCCCGCCAAACAGTAGTGGTAATACCGCCGCGAGGATTAAAAACCCCGGTAATCTTTAGCCAGCGCGGCTTAACTGCGGCCACAAAATCCTCAAGCATTTTATTGATCAGATGCTCATGGAAAATTCCCACGTTACGGAAAGATATGGTGTACAGCTTAAAAGACTTTAACTCCACGCAGAATTTAGCCGGGCAATATTCAATGCGGATAGTCGCAAAATCCGGCAGGCCGGTCTTCGGACAAATACAGGTAAACTCCGGGATATCCAGATTGATCGTATAAACCTTATTCGCGTATTGATTCTGCCAAACCTCAATCCTTGGCGTTTCTAGATTCCTGATATTTTCCTGCAACCCCTCGTAACTTGCCCTATCTTTTCTGTCCTCTGTCTTCTGTCCTCTGTCTTCTGTCCTTTTCATCTCAACCCCATTATTTTGTGAATCTGAGGAATAACACAAGTCGTAACCCCCTGCTGACTGGCTATCTCCTTAAAATTTAATAACTTTTCATGTAGAACCGATTGATTCTCATAACTGTTTGGCTGTAAAACCAGGACGCTGGAAGGGCTTACCTCTTTAATTATCGCCAACGCCTCTCTTAAATCCTCTTCAGAGGTTGCCTGACAGATGATGGCTTTAAGAAATACCTCTTTCCTGGAGGCAATTTTTAAAAACTTGCGATGCAACTGCCAGAGATCACCCATTCCGGTTGAGCTGGGAAATTTTAAATCCATGGCAATAATATCGATGCGGTCAATTAATTTCTCCAGCTCAAAGAACAGTGTCCCGTTTGTTTCCAGATAATGCCTGTGCCCGTGTCCGGAAGTAAGCCTAAGGATCTCCTTTAGAAAATCCGCGTAGAGAAGCGGTTCTCCTCCGGTAAAAGAAATAGAATGATACTTATCACGATAAAGCTTGATCTCTTCAAAAAGTTCTTTTGGTTCATACTCCGTAAACCGGTCCAATTTAGTATCGCAGTAAGCACAGCTGAGATTACAGTTAAAAAAACGCACAAAAATCTGCTTCTCTCCCAAATAAAGGCCTTCACCCTGCACGCTCTCAAATATTTCGGCAATCTTGGCTTTCACCCAGCCCTTCCCTTTCTATTCGCCCCAGCTCTTCTTAGGAAGGGCTGGGTTAACGGATCCGCCAGGCCCGCCTCTTTAAAACCTTTAGCCCGGTAATGGCAGCTGTCGCATATTCCACAAGGAAGTTTTGCTCCGCGGTAACATGACCAGCTTAAATTAAACGGCACGCCCAATCTTTGCCCCAAACCGATAATCCACGCTTTTTTCTTATTTAATAACGGAGCTAAAATTTTAATCCGGCCGCCGCCATATGTGCCAACCTTAGCCATTTCAGCAAAAACTTGAAAGAATTCAGGACGGCAATCAGGATAACCGGAATAATCCTGGGCATGCGCTCCGATAAAAATAGCCTTAGCCTTAATCGTTTCGGCAAACGACAAAGCAAAGCTTAGAAATATAATATTCCGGGCCGGCACATAAGTAGACGGGATGCCTTTGGTAATTTTATCCGGGACTTTTATTTTCCTGTCTAAGAGCGCCGAGCCTTTCCAGGGAAAATCAATTTTTAAAATTCTGTACGCGGATCCGCTTGCCTTGGCAAGCTTAACGGCGCAATTAATTTCTTTTCGATGCAGCTGGCCATAATCAAAAATCAGGCAGTGGCAAGTATATCCTTTTGCTTTGGCCAAATATAAAACCGTTGCCGAATCCAGGCCGCCGGATAAAAGCACTACTGCTAGTTTATTCTTCATAAGTAGCGCAGCTGGTGGCGTTTTCCCAAACAGTGACGGAATCAAGTAAAGGAATTTTACTTACAAGCTTTTTATAAATATATTTCGCGATATTCTCGGATGTCGGATTGACTTTGTTAAAATAGGCCAGTTTATTTAAATATTTATGGTCCATTTCTTCTAAAACAGCGTTTAATTTTTTCTTGAGCTCCTTGAAATCCACAACTATACCGATATTATTCAGCTTTTCTGACCTGACAATTACTTCTATCCGCCAGTTATGGCCGTGCAGGTCCTCGCATTTGCCCTTATAACCCCTTAAATTATGCGCGGAACTAAAACTGCCTTCTACTTTTAAACTATACATTATCCACCTTCTTTACATTCATTACTTTTCTACCCATAAATCTCTGAGCCAAAGAACTAAACCACTCCGGATTATCGCTGACATAAAATTTATGTTTTCCGCCTTTCCCGCGGTTAAGCATATCTTCGCTGGCTAAAATCTTCTTTACCTCAAAAGCTACCTGCTTAGCAGAATCAATTAAAATAACATGCTTGCCCAGAACCTCCCGGATTACCGGTTTAAGCAGAGGATAATGCGTGCAGCCTAAAATTACCGTATCTACACCGGCCTGGCGCAGCGGTTTTAAATATTTCCTGGCTACGCTTAAAACAACCTCTCCGGAAAGCCATCCTTCTTCCACAAAAGGGACAAATAGAGGACAAGCTACGGCAGTAACCTTAACTTTAGGGTCAAGTTGTTTAATTTCTATTTCATAGGTACGGCTTTTAATCGTTCCCTTGGTCCCGATTACGCCAATGCGCTTATTCTGCGAGGCATAAACTGCTTCCCTGGCTCCGGGGGTAATTACGCCCACGATCGGCACCCGGAAATTATTCCTGATTGCCGGAAGGGCAAGGCTGGATGCGGTGTTACAAGCAACACAGATCAGTTTAACATCATGTTTTAACAAAAACAGGATATTCTCAACAGAAAAACGGGTTACGGTCTGGGGCGACTTGATCCCATAAGGAACCCGGGCAGTATCGCCGAAATAAATTATGTTTTCATTGGGAAGCTGACGAATTATTTCCCTGGCTACCGTAAGCCCGCCTACACCAGAATCAAAAACACCGATTGCGCTCATCTTAAGGCCACCTCCACTAATGCCATATCCTGTGAATAATCCCTGATCCCTTCTAATATACCTACAGCTAACTTTTCCCGGTAGCCGGCGGTTTTTAATAATCTTTCCTCATTCAAATTGGAAACAAAACCTACTTCGATCAATATCCCCGGCATGGTAATTCCCTTTAATACCTGGAAACGGGCATTCTTAACTCCCAGAATATTAGCGTCAATACTGGAATTCATAACTTTACATAAAGAATGCGACAGCTCGATTGACTCTGCCCGGCTATTGGTATAAATCATATCCCAAACAATCGTCTTTAGATCCTGAGAATTACTGGCAAAATTAGCATCCTTTAGATTCAAGGCGGTACTTCGGGCCGTAAGCACAGCGCGTTTGGAATCACTTACGCTGGAAGCAACATAATAAACTTCGAAACCGCTTAAAGAGCGCGAACGGTTAGCATTCGAATGAATACTGATAAATAAAGCTGCCCCGGACTTATTGGCAATATTCACCCGCGTAGAAAGAGGAATAAACTTATCCGTTGAGCGGGTAAGCACCGTCTGCACCCCTTCTGCCCTTAAAAGGCTGCTTAATCTTTTGGCAATATCTAAATTTACATCCTTTTCCTTTAAGCCGTTTTTACCTATTGCCCCGGGGTCATTGCCTCCATGGCCGGCATCAATAACCACCTTATTCAATTTTATTTTACCGGTTCCCGCCCGGCGGCCGGCTAAAACAGCCCGTTTAAACAATGCGTCAAAAACCTGTTCTTTAAATTGCCGAGGCACGGCAATTGTGCCTTGATAAACATCGATCGGAGAATTTAAATGCAGGGCATTATTATTTACCAGCACCAAATTATCCCCCACCCTCAAACTCACCTGTTGCGCATCTCTACTTAAATAAGCAGTGCGCAAGAGCGCATCATACTGTATTCCCACCCCGCGTAAATCGCATAAGGTAACCAGAGGATAATAAGTTACCCCGCCAATGGAATAAGTAGCAATATTCTCACCGGTAGGAATAGTAGCGCAGCCGGAGATAAATAAAATCAACATAAATAAACTAAAAAATAATCTTTTATACATATTAAATCCAATCACCTTTTATAAGTTTTAACTTCTTAAAACGAGACCACTTTTTTATCTGAACCTCTCTTTTTCTGGCTTCTGATTTATTTAAGAATGGAGATGAAACATAAACTAATTGTAAAGGACCTTGATTAATAGCAAATTTGGACCCTTTACCTAAATTATGTACAATAATTCTGTTCTCCGGACCATTGCTAATACCTACATAAAATCTTTCAGTCCGTGCTTTTGCAATATAAACATACCAATTTCCCATATTTGGCCCCTCGACTACGCTCGGGGTCACTCGACTCTGTGGTTTACCACGAGCGAGGCACGCAGTGCCAATCTGTGGTTTACCACGAGCGAGGCACGCAGTGCCAATCTGTGGTTTACCACGAGCGAGGCACG